>NZ_CP127015.1:2167500-2467500 GCF_035199985.1 Nguyenibacter sp. L1 | reverse complement strand
TGGTGACCGGGCTGATCGGCCATCCGTTCTGGTCGATGTCGGGCATGATGCGCTATGACAACATGATCCATTTCTACAAGAATATCAGCATCGTCGGCGGGCTGCTGGCGCTGGCGGCGGCGGGGGCGGGCCGGTTCGCCGTCACCCGGCCCCGCGCGGCGGCCTGAAATCCGGACGCTGCCGGACCCGGCAGGGGTCACGGACCCCTGCACCTCATGACAAAAGCCCCCGGCCTTTGGCGGGGCCCAGGGGTGGACCCCCTGGGCGAACCCGGCATCAATCCGCCCGCATGCCGCGCCGCGACGGATAGGCCCGGCTGCCGTAGAGCCCCTGCCAGACCAACTGGTTGAACGCGACGGCGGGGATGCGGTCTTCCTGCGACCAGTCATAGCCTGCGGTGGCAAGGGCCCACCAGGTGGCATCATGCGTGCTGCGCGGGGTCAGCGCCGCCTGGCGGCGGGGCGGGAGCGGCAGGTGCGTGGCGTAGAGATAGGCGGAGGGAATGGCGGTGAAGCGCCAGTCCTTCTGCCGCAGGTCGAACAGGTCGGTCATCGGGCGCTGATAGGCGTCGTTCACGTTCAGATGGTCGATGCCCAGGATGTCCTCGATCGTGCGCAGCATGTTGACCGTGGTGTAGCGGGTCGAGATGACGGCGTGGTGCCGGACATAGGGACCGACGACATAGGCGGTGGAGCGGTGGCCGTCGACATGGTCCGGACCGTCCTGGGCGTCGTCTTCCAGCACGAAGATCAGGGTCGAGTCCCGGTAGCGGCTGCGCGCCACCGCCTGGACCAGCAATCCGACCGCATAGTCATTGTCGGCCTGTTGCAGTTCGGGCGTATCGACCCCGTCGATGGCGGTGGCGAAGCTGCCCATATGGTCGTGCATCAGCCGCACCAGGCTGAGGGCCGGCAGGCGGCCGTTTGCGACATAGGCGTCGAATTCGCGCCGCCATTCGCGCACGCGCAGCGTATCGGGAAAGGCGTTGTCGAAGCCGCGGAAATACGGGTCGGTCAGCGGGGCGAGGCGCGGGTTGCTGGGGAAGGCGACCCGCAGATGATGAGCGTGCGGATCGGGGTCCTCGGGGATCGGCGCGGCGTTTCGATCGGCCTGGCCGTAGCGGGACAGGTCGAGATAGAAGCCGTAATTGCGCACGCCGAGCCCCTTGCGCAGCGCGGCGTCCCAAAGATAGCCGTGCTGGATGTCCTCGGGCGTGTCGTCGTCGCCGGGGCCGTCGACCGCGTCTTCGTCATGGGTGCCGGGCAGCAGGTCGGGATCGGCGGGCAGGGTCGGTTCGGCGGCGCGGCGTTCGGCCGGAGCGGCGATGCCGACATCGACGCCGCGATTCTGGCCCTCGGGGTCGTAGACCATGTGGGTGGGGCGGCCGGCATAGGCGAGCGGGATCGTCTTTTCATTGAAATCGCTTTCGCGGGCGGCGGTGCTCCATTGCCAGCCATTGCCGCTGACCTCGCCGGAGGTCAGGAAATTGTCCAGGGTGACGAAATTGCCGGCCATGGCATGGAAGTTCGGCGTGATCGGCGCGCCGAATTCGGCGATCGCGCCATCGCCGTTGCCGGGCGACAGATCGCCCAGGATCTGGTCGTAGGTGCGGTTTTCCTTGACGATATAGATGACGTGGCGGATGCGCGCGCGCAGGGCGGCCATCATCCGCTGGTCGGACTCCGGCGGACGGGCGGTGAAGCCGTCATTGGCGGCAACCTGGCGGGTCAGTTCGTCCTGGTCATGGTCGGAGGGGATGGGTTCGGCCAGCAGGCCGGCGGCTTCGAGCGCCAGCACGCCCTGATTGCGGCGGCAGGCGGCGAGGAAGGACGGGGCGGGTTGGATGCGCTTCGCGGCGGTGGCGCAATTGCCGGGATTGGGGCCGGGGTCGCTTTTGCCGTTGATCGCGTAGAGCCAGCCATCGGCCAGCGCCACGTCATTGGGATACCAGCCGGTGGGCAGCAGGGCCAGGGTGCGGCCTCGCCCCGTGTTTCCCTTGTCCGCCAGCGCCACCACGGCGATCGCGTTTTCGCCGCCCAGGCTGACATAGAGCCGGGTTTCATCGTCGGAGAGCGTCAGCGCGTTGGGGGCGGCGCCGCGATAGCGTTCGCGCGCCGGCATCAATCCGGGCGGTGCCGCGACCGGGATGCGGCCGACGACGACATTGCGGGCGGTGTCGATGACCTGGACGGAATCGTCGTTGTCGGCGGCGACATAGAGCCGGGTGCGCGCGTGGTTCATGACCATGCGGGTCGGGTTGCCCATGACCGGAATCCGGGCGGCGACCCGGGCCGTGTCCGGAGTGGCGCCGAAGGCGACCAGGTCGATTTCCCGGTCGCGCAGGCTGCCGACATAGGCGCTGGCGGCGTCGCGCGCCACCACCCAAAACGGGGTTTCGCCGCCCGGCACCCCGGTGCGGGCCGGGATTTCGGTGCCGGGGCGCAGGTCGCGTTCGGCGATGACGCGGTGCCGGGCGAGATCGACCAGCGACAGGCTGTCATTGAACAGATTGGCGACGAACAGGCGGGTGCCGTCGGGGCTGACCGCCAGCCCGGCGGTGCTGGGAGATTGTTTCAGGCCGTGGGCCTGGGCGCCGTGGCCGAGCGCGATCGGCGTGCCGGCGGCGACCCAGCCGCGGGCGGCGCGGGTAAAGGCGAGGACCGAATCCCCACCGCCGGTGCCGACATAGAGCGATTGCCCGTCGGGCGCGAACGCCATGCCGGCATAGGCGGTGGGCACGCGCAGGACCTGCCGCTGGACGGGGACGTGGGCGGTGATGTCGTAGAGGAAGACATATTCGGACGACAGCGCCGGATCGGGCTTGCCGTCCGTGCCGTAGGTCGTGTTGTAGCCGCTGGTCAGCACCGCCAGCGTGCGGCGGTCGGGGCTGAGGGCCGTGGTGATGGCCTGGCCGGCCAGAACATGCGGGGCATCGGGCCGGCCGGCGGGCGTGCCCGGTTCGAGTGTCCGGAAAACGGCGCCGGTCGCGGCCGCCGGCGTGAGGAACTGGCCGGACGGCAGGCGGGGTGCTTGCGCCGCGTCGTCGTCATCGGCCCGCGCCGAGGCCAGCGGGACGAGCCAGATGGTAACGAGCAGAGCCGTCGTCAGGCGGCGCCATGCGGGCATGCCGGTTTCCTTCCCTTTCATGTGGACCTTTTCATGCGGGCGGGCGCGGCCCCGCCGATGCCCCATGGATAGGGAAGAACAGGGGACGTGTCGCCAGGTCCGGTGGGACCGACACGAATTCTTCATGGAAGGATGGGGCCGGATTGTCCGGAGACTCCATGGTGGGCGCACAAGGACTCGAACCTTGGACCCGCTGATTAAGAGTCAGCTGCTCTACCAACTGAGCTATGCGCCCATGGAGTGGTCCCTTTCGGGTGACGCGCTTCTAACAGCACGTCCCCGGGAGGGCAAGCGGTTTTATCGAAAAAAATGCCCGCCGTATCAGGTGTTCAGCCGGGCGAGGACCGAGTCGAACTGGTCGAGCGAATTATACTGGATGCGGATCGAGCCGCCCTTGCCGTCGAAGGCGATCTGGACCTTGAGCCCCAGGCGGGAGGACAGGTCGCGTTCCAGGACCTGGATTTCCGGATCCTTGCGTTCGGCCGGCTTGGCCGGGACGGCCTGGGCCTGGCGGACGGCTTTCTGGATCAGGGCCTCGGTCTGGCGGACATTCAGGCCCTGTTCCAGCACGATCTTCAGCGCCGCGACCGGGTCGGGATGGGCCAGCAGGGCACGGGCGTGGCCGGCCGTCAGCTTGCCGTCGCGCAGGGCCGCGCGCACCGGGGCAGGCAGGTTGAGCAGGCGGACCATGTTGGCGACGTGCGAGCGCGACTTGCCCAGCGCACCGGCCAGTTCTTCCTGCGTCAGGCCGTGATCCCGCAGCAGGCGCTGCAGGCCCTCGGCCTCTTCGATCGCATTGAGGTCGGCGCGCTGGAGGTTCTCCACCAGGGCGGCGGCCATGGCGTCGCCGTCATCGAGGATGCGGATATGGACCGGGACCTCGTGCAGCGCGGCCATCTGGGCGGCGCGCCAGCGGCGTTCGCCGGCGATGATCTGGTAGGTGGTGTCGCGTTCGGGGTGCGGACGGACCAGGATCGGCTGGAGGATGCCGCGGGTGCGGATGGAATCGGCCAGTTCGGCCAGGGCCTCGGGCTCCATCGCCTGGCGCGGCTGGAAGGGGCCGGGCTCCAGCAAATCGACGGGCAGGGTGGCCGGGCGGTCGCGTTCGGGCCGGGGGGCGCCAGGGGGGGCGCCAGGGAGAGCACCGGAGGGCGTGCCAGGGAGAGCGCCTGGCGCGATGGCCGGCGGCTGTTCGCCCAGCAGGGCGGCAAGGCCGCGCCCCAGGCGCGGGCGGGCCTGGTCCTTCTTGGTGCTCATGCCCCGATCGCCTTCTTGCTGGTGAGGCCCAGGCGGGTGACCAATTCGTCGGCCATGGCCTGATAGGCCGCGGCGCCGCTGGATTTCGGGTCATAGGCCATGGCCGGGCGGCCGTGGCTCTGGGCCTCGGAGATGCGGATATTGCGCGGGATCAGCGTGTCCATCACCTGCGCGCCGAAGAAGCCGCGTGCGTCCTCGGCCACCAGTTCGGAGAGATTGTTGCGCCGGTCATACATGGTCAGCACGATGCCCGCGACATGCAGCCCGCCATTGAAGGCGCGGCGCACCCGATCGACCGTGCGCACCAATTGGCTGATGCCTTCCAGCGCGAAAAATTCACATTGCAGAGGGACCACGACCCCGGTGGCGGCGACCAGCGCGTTCAGGGTCAGCAGGCCCAGGCTGGGCGGGCAATCGACCAGGATGACGTCGAAGCCGCCGCTGATGCGGGCGATCGCGTCGCGCAGGCAGAATTCGCGCCGGTCCTGGGCGACCAGTTCGAGTTCGGCGCCCGCCAGTTCGGTATCGGCGGCGATGATCGACAGGCCGGGGATTTCGGTGGCCTGGATCAGCGATGCGGATGCGGTGTCGTCGGTCAGCAGGGCATAGCTGCCGAGGCGGCGGGAATCATAGCCCACGCCGAGGCCCGTCGAGGCATTACCCTGCGGGTCGAGATCGATCAGCAGGACGGAGAAACCCTGCGCCGCCAGGCCGGCGGCCAGGTTGATGGCTGTCGTCGTCTTGCCGACGCCGCCCTTCTGGTTGGCGAGGGCGAGAATATGAGGAGCGCGCACGCCGTCAGCCCTGTGCGCGTTCTGAGTGTCTGGCACGCCTGATGTTACCCAGTTTGAGAATGGTGCCGTCCGCGTTCGTGCGGCTTGGCAATCGGGATATGGTCATGTGCCAGCCGGCGGCGGCCGCGGTCAACTCATCGGTGACGTTTCTGCCCTTGAGGAACAGACAAAATCCGTCCGGAGCCAGGAAACGGGATGCCCAGTCGAGCAGTTGCGGCAGGGCGGCGAGCGCGCGGGCGGTGACGACCTGCACCTGGGGGATGTCGGCGTCCTCGATCCGGGAGGCCAGCACGGTGACGCTGGTGCCGGTGGCGCGAGCGGCCTCACGCAGGAAGGCGGCCTTGCGCTGGTCGGATTCGATCAGGGTAACGTCGGTCCCGGTCGCGATCGCGATGATCAGGCCCGGGAAGCCGCCGCCGGAGCCCAGGTCGGCCAGGCGCGCGCCGGGCGGGACCAGGTTGGCCAGTTGCAGGCTGTCGGCGATATGACGGTCCCACAGATGGGGCAGATCGCGCGGCGAGACGAGATTGATGCGGGCATTCCAGCGAGTGAGGATGGCGGCGAACGCATCGAGCCGGCGGCGCAGATCGTCGGGCATCGCGTCCTGATGTTTCACGTGAAACGTCATGCCGCCTGCCGCAAATGAGAGAGCAGCGCCATCAGCGCCGAGGGGGTGATGCCGGGAATGCGCTGGGCTGCGCTGAAGCTGGCGGGGCGGGCGGCGGCCAGGCGTTCCTGCATTTCGGTGCTGAGGCCGCCGATGCGGCGATAATCGAGATCGGGCGGCAGGGCGATGCGGGTTTCGGCCTCGAGCTGGCGGATTTCGCGCTGCTGGCGGAGCAGGTAGCCGCTATAGCGGGATTCGGTCTCCACATGGCGGCGGACGCGCGGGTCGAGGGCGGCGAACCAGGGCGCGATGCGGTCGATGGCGTCGGGAGCGGCGGTGGTGGCCAGCACGTCGCGCAGGCTGCGCCGCCTGCCATCGGCCGAGACGGCGATCCCGGCCTGGTGCAGGGCGTCGGGCAGGTAGCTCTCCTGCCCCGCCCTGTCCATGGCCTGGGCGATGGCGGCCGCATCGGAATGGAACAGGGCGGCGCGGGCGGCACCGACACAGCCCCAGCCGATGCCGCGTCCGGTCAGGCGCAGATCGGCATTGTCGGCGCGCAGGCTGAGCCGGTATTCGGCGCGCGAGGTGAACATGCGATAGGGTTCGGAGACGCCCTGGGTCGTCAGGTCGTCGATCATCACCCCCAGATAGGCGCTGCCGCGATCGATGGTGACGCAGTCGGCGCCACCGGCGCGGCGGGCGGCATTGATGCCGGCCAGCAGGCCCTGGGCGCCGGCTTCCTCATACCCCGTGGTGCCGTTGATCTGGCCGGCCAGGAACAGGCGAGGCAGCGCGAGCAGTTCCAGGGTCGGGGCCAGGGCGCGCGGATCGACATAATCATATTCCACGGCATAGCCCGGGCGGACGATGGTGCAGCGCTCCAGGCCGGGGATAGAATGGATCATCCGTTCCTGGATATCGGCCGGCAGGCTGGTGGAGATGCCGTTGGGATAGACCAGATTGCCGCCCGGATTGCCCGGCAGGGCCTCGGGTTCGAGGAAGATCTGGTGGCTGTCGCGTTCGGCGAAGCGGACCACCTTGTCCTCGATCGACGGGCAGTAGCGCGGGCCGCGTCCGGCGATTGCCCCGCCATAGACGGCCGAGAGATGCAGATGGTCGCGGATCAGTGCATGGGTCCGCGGCGTGGTGGCGGTGATCCGGCAGGCGATCTGCGGATTGGCGATCCGGCCGGTCAGGCGGCTGAACGGTTCGGGGCATGCGTCGCCCCGATCCTCGGCCAGAGCGTCCCAGTCGATGGTGGCGCGATCCAGCCGGGCTGGCGTGCCGGTCTTGAGCCGGCCCATCGGCAGGCCGAGTGCCTGCAGCCGTTCGCCGAGCGCGTGGGCCGGGGCCTCGCCCACCCGGCCGGCAGGGCGGCTGTCATGGCCGATATGGATGACGCCGCGCAGGAAGGTGCCGGCGGTCAGCACCACCGCGCCGGCGGCGAAGCGGCGTCCGTCCTCGCACACCACGCCGGCGGCGTGTCCGGCCTGGTCCAGGATGAGGTCGCCGGCGGCGCCCTCGACGATGGCGAGACCAGGGGTCTCGGCCAGCAGGTCCTGGATCGCGCGGCGATAGAGCGAACGGTCGGCCTGGGCGCGCGGGCCGTGCACCGCCGGGCCCTTGGAGCGGTTGAGCAGCTTGAAATGGATGCCGGCGCGATCGGCGGCGCGGCCCATCAGCCCGTCCAGCGCATCGATTTCGCGCACCAGATGGCCCTTGCCGATGCCGCCGATGGCCGGGTTGCACGACATGGCGCCGATCGTGTCGCGGCGGTGGGTCAGCAGCATCGTGCGCGCGCCGCAGCGCGCGGCGGCAGCGGCGGCCTCGCACCCCGCATGGCCGCCGCCGATCACGATGACGTCATATTCGCCGCTCACCCCTGCCCGCTCCTTCCTACTTGCCGATGCAGAACTGGCCGAACACGGTGTCGAGCAGATCCTCGACATCGACCCGGCCGGTCAGGCGCCCCAGGGCGCGCATCGCCAGGCGCAGTTCCTCGCCCCGCATCTCTGGCCAGTCCATATCGAGTGCATGGGCCAGATGGCCAGCGCTTTCTTCAATCGCGGCGCGATGGCGGGCCCGCGTCAGCGGCGGCCCGGCCCGGGATGCGGTCAAGGCGCGGGCACGGTCGGCCAGGGCAGCGCGCAGAGCGTCCATGCCGGTACCCTGGCGGACGCTGACGGCCAGGGCGCCCTCGGGGGATTGGTGCCGGGCGTGTTCGGCGAGGTCGATCTTGTTGCGCACCAGGAGGGCGCCGGGCGGGAGGTCCGACGGAGGCGCCGTGCCATCGGTCACGGCGATCACGCAATCGGCCTGTTTCACGTGAAACAGGGCGCGGCGGACGCCCTCGGCCTCGATCTCGTCTTCGGTCTCGCGCAGGCCGGCGGTGTCGATCAGGGTGACGGGCACGTCGCCCAGCACCACCCGGATTTCGATCGCATCGCGGGTGGTGCCGGCGATCGAGGAGACGATCGCGGCGTCGCGTTCGGCCAGCGCGTTCAGCAGGCTGGATTTGCCGACATTGGGCGGCCCGACAATGGTGAAGACCAGGCCGCGCCGCAGTTTCTCGCCCCGGCCGGCATCGTCCAGATGGGCCCGCATCGCGTCGCGCAAGGCGGCCAGTTCGGCCAGCAAGGCGGATTCGACTTCGGGCGGCAGGTCTTCGTCGGGGAAGTCGATCAGGGCTTCCTGATGGGCCAGCGCGGTGCGCAGGCGGTCGGCCCAGCCTTCATAGAGACGGCTGAGCGTGCCGTCGGCCTGGCCCAGGGCCTGGCGGCGCTGGGCCTCGGTTTCCGCGTCGATCAGGTCGGCGATGCCTTCGGCCTCGATCAGGTCGAGGCGGCCGTTGGTGAAGGCGCGGCGGGTGAATTCGCCCGGTTCGGCCGGACGGGCGCCCAGCGCCACCAGCGCATCGGCGACCCCGGCGATGACCGCCGGGCCGGCGTGCAGATGGAGTTCGGCGCTGTCCTCGCCGGTATAGGAGCGCGGGGCGGGAAACCACAGGACGAGGGCGCGGTCCAGCAGGACCGGTTCGGCACCTGCCGCACGGCGCCAGAGCCCGCGCAGCGATGCCTGGCGCGGTTCCGGCAGGGTGCCGCACAGGGCGCGCAGGATCGGGCCGGTGCCGGTGCCGCTGAGGCGCAGTACGGCGATGGCCGCGCGCCCTGCCCCGGTCGCCAGCGCGAAGATGGGCGCCTGGCCTGTCTGCGTCATGCTGCCTGGGTCCTTTCTGGTTGCGGCGCTTCGGTTGCGGGTGCTCGCACCCTGTTGCATGTCGCATCCGGCGGCGGAAGAGTACAAAATGCGCAGCCAGAACGATATTGGGACGGGCCGAGCCCGGGATCATACTATGCCGCAACTTTCGATGCATTCGCCGCTGGGCGATCTGACCCTGACCGAGGAAGACGGGGCGATCGTCGCCCTGGATTGGGGCTGGGGGCGCGACCAGGACGAGACGCACCTGCTGCGTGCTGCGTGCGACCGGCTGGATGCGTATTTCGACGGGGCGGCGGATGATTTCTCCGACCTGGTGCTGGCCCCGTACGGCACGCCCTATCGGCGTGCGGTGTGGCAGGCGCTGCGGGCGATCCCGCCGGGACAGACCCGGACCTATCGCGACATCGCGCAGGTGGCCGGCGGGTCGCCGCGTTCGGTCGGGCAGGCCAATGGCGCCAACCCGATTCCGATCCTGATCCCGTGCCATCGGGTGGTCGCCGCCCGGGGGCTGGGCGGCTATTCGGGCGATGGCGGGCTGGCGGACAAGTTGTATCTGCTGGAATTGGAGCGGGCGCCGATCCCGGCGCATCCGGCCGATCTGTTTTAAGACAAATCTTTATCCGAACCTGAAATTCAAGGGAGAAATTGCGATGTACAGGGCAGTGCGCATCCATGATTACGGCGGACCCGAGGTCCTGACGCTGGACATGCTGCCCGACCCGGTGCCCGGACGGGGCGAGATCCTGCTGCGGCAGGAGGCGATCGGGGTCAATTTCATCGACATCTATTTTCGCAAGGGGATCTACAAGCTGCCGTCCCTGCCCGCCGTTCCGGGCATGGAGGGCGCGGGCGTGGTGGAGGCGGTGGGCGCGGACGTGACCGGCCTGGCGCTCGGCGATCGCGTGGCCTATCCCAGCGCGCTGGGCAGCTATGCCGAATTGCGCACCATCGCGGCGGATCGGGTGGTGACCCTGCCGCCGGATATCGGCTTCGATACGGCGGCGGCGGCGATGCTGCGCGGGCTGACGGTGCATATGCTGCTGCAAGAGGTGTACCAGGCCACGGCCGGGGAGACGATCCTGGTGCATGCGGCGGCGGGGGGTGTCGGGCTGCTGATGTGCCAGTGGGCGCGGCATCTGGGGCTGCGGGTGATCGGCGTGGTCTCGTCCGAGGACAAGGGCGAGCTGGCGCGGCAGAACGGCGCCGCCGAGATTCTGGTCGGGCATGACAATCTGGCGGCGCGAGTGCGCAAGCTGACCGACGGCGCGATGGTGCCGGTGGTCTATGACAGCGTGGGCAAGGAGACGTTCGTCGCCAGCCTGGATTGCCTGGCGCCGCGCGGGCTGATGGTCAGTTACGGCAACGCCTCGGGCGAGGTGACGGGGATATCGGCGGGCATGCTGGCCACGCGCGGCAGCCTGTACCTGACCCGGCCGACGCTTGCGACCTATATCGCGCAACGCCCGGCCCTGCTGAAGGGTGCGGCCGCGTTGTTCGACATGATCGGACAGGGGGCGCTGGCGGTGCGGATCGGCCAGCGTTTCGCCCTGGCCGAGGCCGCCGCCGCCCAGCAGGCGCTGGAGGCGCGGGCGACGACGGGCAGCACGATCCTGGTGCCGTAGCCCGGCCGGGCTGCCCTGTCTGGCAGGTCAGGCCGGTCCGGCGTGCAGGCGGGGTGTGCCGAGCTTGAACCAGGCTTGATGGATTTTCGCGTCTTTCACCTGATAGATCGCGATCACGTCGATCTCGCCCGGACCTTCGGGGAAGGTTCGGGTGACGATTTCATGATCGAGGACCATGTCGGCGACGACGCTGCGGTGCAGCAGCCTGCCGCACAGGTTCGGCTCCTGGAAGCGCGCGATGTGGCGGGCCCGGATTTCGGCGGCGCCGTCGGCCAGCAGGCGAGCGGGGAATTCGTAATATTTGCAGTCTGCGGCCCACCATTTCATGAAAGCGTCGATATCGCGGGCGTTATAGGCTTCGAGCTGCTTTTTTACGGGAAGCGCGGTGTCGTGTATGTCTTCACTGGTCGTCATGCTCGCTTTGATCGCCAATTATGACGCACAGCCCTGGTTGTCGCGATCCAAAATGCGCACGCGGCGGAGAAGCCTGCAAAGGCACCATATTTGTTGGTGCGCCAAGAAAAAAAACTTGCGAGCGCAGCAAAGCCCTTTTTATAAGGTATTCGTAATGATAAGGTATTTCCATAAATTTTTTATAAAGAGGTAATCATGCGCTACGTTGCTCCCGCTCTCCTTGCAATGCTGCTCGCCACCGCATCGCAGGCCGCGACAAAGGTTAAGCATTTTGCGCCCGAGGGAGTGCCGGCGAGTCTGACCAACGCTCCGCCATTTAGCGGCGCCGTTTTGGCCGGTAATACCCTCTATATCGCCGGTACTACCGACCATGACCCTGCTACAGGTAAACCGGGTGCCGACGCGACAACTGGCGCTAAAATGGTGCTTGATAGCATCAAAAAGACTGTCGAAAATGCCGGCCTCACCATGGACGACCTCGTATGGGTACAGATCTTTGCTTCTGATATTAAAGATTTCGCGGCGTTCAACGCCGTCTATCGGACCTATTTCAAAGGATCAATGCCGGCTCGCGCTTTCATCGGAGCGCGCAGCCTGCTGGGTGGCGCGCATTTTGAGGTGATGGGTATCGCCGTCAAATCGAAGTAATCATCAAGGATTCAGGCTATTTATATAGAGATGGATAGAGATGGCGGAGCGCGGTTTTATTCCGTCGCTTCGACGCAACTGATGGCCTTGGTCAGCCTCAGGCGTCAGCACCGTACCAAGAATTTGGAAAGAGCGTAATGCGGCGGCGGAAAGTCCGCTTCTGGAGAAAAATTTGAAAAAGCGGGCTTTAAAACTGGCGGGCGAACGACGAGCGAATAAAAAGACTCTCTCGGCGATCGCCCCCCAAGTTAGATAATGCGATAGCCTGTCAGTTGGGCTTGGACATACCGTCATGTGATGGCGCCATCATCATGCCGTCATGGCTCATCGAATCCTTGGACATCGAATTTTTCGCCATGCCGTGATGGGTGATGTCCGCGTGTTTCCCCATGCCGTCTTTCGACATGGTGTTCGACGCCATCCTGTCGTGCGACATGGCATTTCTGGACATGCCGTTATGCATCATCGCGTCATGCGACATGCTTTCCTGCGCAACCGCGGCGCTCACGACGGCGATATTGGAACAAAATGCGGCGGCGACCATGAGACGGCGAATGACCATGAAGCTTCTCCTCAATTGAAAAACAGTTCTGCGGGATAGGCCATTCCATCCCACTGTCCTGTTCTTCGCTTGCAGGAGGCCGGAGGTTACAGCGGGCGGATTATTTTACGATCCGCTGAACCAGTCATATCCCTGATCCTCCCAATAGCCGCCGGGAAAGCGGTTCGTGACGATGATCGCCGCCAGATATTTCGGCTTCTTGTAGCCCAGCTTCGTCGGGATCCGGACCTTCATGGGGGCGCCATAGGCCGCCGGCAGCGCGGCATCGTCGAAATCCGGTACCATGATGGTCTGCGGATGCAGGGCCGTCGCCATATCGATGCCGGTCGAATAATCGTCAAAACAGTGAAAAACGACGTATTTCGCCCGCAAACCGGCCCCGACATGCTGCAGGACCATCGAAAGCGGCACGCCGGACCAGCAGCCGATCGCGCTCCAGCCCTTCACGCAGATGCCAGGCGATCCCGCGGGCAAGCCATCCCCCCAATGTCATCCACGGCGGAAAGGTGAACGGCAGGATGGGCGAGGCATTGTAGATCTGCCACCCGCTACCAATCATGGCGAGCATCGACGGCGCGCCGATCCGGTGGGTGATCCTGATGACAAGCGCGGGCGTGCGGCGCGGTCGGGGCATCTGCGGGGCCTCCTGGGAATGAGGTCGGTCCGTTCGTCCCGTGCCCGCGAATGGTTACAGGCTCATGCGAAAAGATAGTCCGCCGCCGTCCGTAACCGATGGCCCCGGCACGCCGAAGAACCGGGCACCTGTCACCGTGAAGGAGCGGTTCCATGACCTCCCGCCGCCAGTTCTGTCTTGCCTCGGTCGCGTTCCTGCTGGCCGCGCGCCCCGGCCGCGCCGCGCCGTCCTATGCCGTCTCGCATTCGGACGCGGAATGGCGCCGCCTGCTGACGCCCGCGCAATACGAGGTGCTGCGCGAAGCGGGCACCGAAGCGCCGTGGTCGAGCCCCCTTCTGAACGAACATCGACCTGGCCGCTTCGCCTGCGCCGGCTGCGACACCGCCGCGTTCGACGCCGCCACGAAATTCGAAAGCGGCACCGGCTGGCCGAGTTTCTACCGCGCCCTGCCGCATGCCGTGCAGGAGCGCGCCGACAACACGCTCGGCATGGATCGGACCGAGGTGCTGTGCGCGACCTGCGGCAGCCATCTCGGCCATGTTTTCGACGACGGCCCGCCGCCTACGGGCCTGCGCTACTGCATGAACGGCGTCGCCCTGTCGTTCCACCCGGCCTGAGAGGATCCAATCATGACACGGTCAGGAATATTCTGCATCTCCCTCATTGTCATGGGTGCGCTCGGCATGGCGTGCCAGGCCGCGGAAACGCCGTTCGCAACGCGTCTGCCGCCGCCGGCAGCCGCCGAAGCGCCCGCGACGATCCATCATGCCACCGCCGTCTTCGCCGGAGGATGTTTCTGGGGCGTCCAGAGCGTTTTCCAGCACGTACGCGGCGTCACCGCGACGCGTGCGGGATATGACGGCGGGACGAAGGACACCGCCGAATACGAGACGGTCGAAGGCGGCGATACGGGGCACGCGGAATCGGTTGTGGTCGAGTACGATCCGACGCAGGTCAGCTACGGCACGCTGATGCGTATCTTCTTCTCCGTCGCGCTGGACCCCACACAGGTGAACAGGCAATTTCCGGACGTCGGCAGCCAGTACCGCTCGGTCCTGTTCACGCGCACTCCGGAGCAGGAGACGGAGGCGCGCGCCTATATCCGGCAACTGAACGCCGCGCATGTCTTCGCGCGTCCGATCGCGACGCAGGTCGTCCCGGACCATGGCTTCTATCCGGCCGAGGATTATCACCAGAATTTCGCGGCGCGTTATCCGGAAAATTCCTATATCGCAACGTATGATGCCCCTCGGATCGAGGCGCTGAAGATGGTATACGGCGCGTACTATCGCGATCGCCCGATCCTGACGCTTGCCGCGCCCGGCGGACCGTAAGGGCGGGGGCGGCAGGAACAGGAGCGAGAGTGACGGAAGCCGAATGGAGTCACTGGATGGCGGCAGCCCAGCAGGGCGACGCCAATGCCTATCGGCTTGTGCTCGCCGAGGCCGCTGCGTGGCTGAGGCGTTTCTTCCTCCGGCGGCTGCCGCCCCCCATGATCGATGACGCCGTGCAGGACACGCTGCTCGCGGTACATGAAAAACGCCACACGTTCGATCCCTCGCAGGGATTCGGGCCGTGGCTGGCCGCGATCGCGCGCCATAAATGGATCGACCGGCTGCGGGCCGAGAACCGGGCGGACATGGTGCCGATCGAAGACGATCTGGCGATTTCCGATCACGAGGAACGAGTCACCACGACCCATGCGCTGGAACGTCTGCTCGGCATGCTGAAGCCGGCGCAGGCCGAGGTCATCCGGCTGGTGAAGCTGCAGGGATTCAGCATCGAGGAGGCAGCGCGGCGCACCGGACAATCCGCTGCCCTGGTCAAGGTCAATATTCACCGCGGGCTGGGACGGATGAACGACATGGTGATACGAGGTGGTGATGTCGACTGATCCCCTGATCGACCGGCTCGCGACCGACCTGCATCCGGTCAGGCGGCGGACGCCCTGGCGTGACGCGGCCATACTTCTGGTCCTCGGCATCAGCGAGGTCGCCTGGGTGATAATGACGGGCTTGATGCGCCCGGATATGCCGCATGCGATGCATATGCCCAGCTTCTGGTGGAAAACCGCCGGTCTTGCGGCGCTCGCTTCCATCAGCGGCGTCACCGCGCTGCTCTCGCTCAGCCCGACGCACTCGCCGCGGCGCGGTCTGCGCGTCGTCGGCGGCGTGGCGTTCGTCCTGCTGGGTCTGGGGTGGCTGGTCGATGCCCTGCAGGCTGGTCCGGCCGTTCTGTGGCACCGGCTGGACCCGGCGCACGGCCTGGTCTGCGCGCGCAAGATCGTGGAGCTTTCCCTGCCCGTCGCCCTGGCGCTCGGCCTGCTGGCAAGGCGTGGCGCACCGACCGATTCCCGCGGCACGGCATGGGCCGCGGGAATCGCCGCGTCCGCCTTCGGTGCGCTGACCTTCGCATTGGCCTGCCCGTTCGACGATCCGCTCTATCTGGCGGTATGGTACCTGTCGGCCGGCGGCGTCGTCACCCTTGCGACACGTCTTGTCCTGCCATTGCTGACGCGGTGGTAGCAGATGTGCCCCCACACGGATGCGCGTCAGCGCGCGTCCGTGAGCTTGTCCTGAGTTTTCGTATCGAAATCGCTGGCGTCGTGCCGCTCATGAAGCTGGTCCGATAACGCCCCGCTGGTACGGTTGACCTTGCGACCGCGCCGGACCGCTGGACGGGCGAAGACCTGGTCGGCCCAGCGCAGCACGTTCCTGTAATCCTGTACCGAGAGAAACTCCGCCGCGCCGTACTGCCAGCCCTTCACCAGGCCGCCATACCACGGCCAGATCGCCATATCGGCGATCGTATACTCGGCACCGGCGACGAATTCGTTTTCCGCCAGCCGGCGGTCGAGAACGTCGAGCTGACGTTTGACTTCCATCGCATAGCGGTTGATCGGATATTCCAGCTTCGTCGGCGCATAGGCGTAGAAATGGCCGAACCCGCCGCCCAGGAACGGTGCCGACCCCATCTGCCAGAACAGCCAGGACAGCGTCTCGGCACGCGCGGGCTGCTCCTTCGGCAGGAAGGCGTCGAACTTCTCCGCGAGATAGAGCAGGATCGCCCCGGATTCGAAGACGCGAACCGGCGTCGCGCCGCTGCGATCCATCAGTGCCGGAATCTTGGAATTGGGGTTGATATCGACGAAGCCTGACCCGAACTGATCGCCCTCGCCGATCCGGATCAGCCACGCATCGTATTCGGCGCCTGCATGCCCGAGCGCCAGCAACTCCTCGAGCATGATGGTGACTTTCTGTCCGTTCGGCGTGCCGAGCGAATAGAGCTGCAGCGGATGCCGGCCGACAGGAAGCGCCTTCTCATGGGTCGGCCCGGCGATCGGGCGGTTGATGCTGGCGAAGGTACCGCCGCTGGCCTTGTCCCAGGTCCAGACCCTGGGTGGGATGTAATCGGTATCGTCGGTCATCAGATGCTCTCCAGAACGTCGGTTATATGGGCGGCGGATAGTTGGATGGAAACAGCGCGGGCCGGCTTTTTTCGTTATAGCCGCTCTTGAGACTGTACTCCGTACCGATTTGCCGGGCACGGACGGCGGCAGGCCGTGGATCTACAGTCTCGAACAGCCGGGACTGGGTTAATGCCCAGGCCCGGCCTGCCTTGTTTTTCGGAAATAGCGATCCGCCTCAGACGGTAACAATCGAGGCCCTGCGCAAGGCCGGAAGCATGTCTTCAGGCTCCGGACGGCGCGTGTAATCCGGGTTCACCTCGGCATAGAGGATCACGCCGTCCCGGCCGATGACGAAGCGGCCCGGCATCGGCAGCGTCCAGCTATCGTCGCCATTGAAGCCCGGCAGATCGTTCTTCAGGTTCTGGTAGAGTTCGACCAGATAGTCGGGCAGCGCAAAACGCAGGCCGAACTTCGCGGCCACATCGTTGTGCGTGTCCGACAGGATCGGGAAATCCAGTTCGTTCTGGCGCACCGACTTGCGGCTGTTCACCGCCGTCTGCGGCGAAATGGCGATCAGGCTGGCACCGAGTTCGCGGAACGACGGCAGCGCCGCTTCAAGCGCCTGGAGTTCCATGTTGCAATAAGGGCACCAGACGCCGCGATAGAAGCTGACGACCAGCGGGCCCTTCGCCAGCAGGCCGGCGGACGAGACGGGGTTGCCGTCCGGATCGTTCAGTGTAAAGGAAGGGGCCTTGTCACCCGCCTTGAGCGCCCTTTCGGCGGCGCCGGACGCGACCAGTTCCGCGGTGGCGCGGTGCATCACCTCGATGACCGAGTACGGCACGTTATAGGGCGGCTTGCCGGCTTCGAAATCGGCCTTGAACGCATCGAGCTTCGCTTGCAGAGACATCGTTGTTTCCTTTATTGATGGTCGTGACGGGATAAAAATGGAACGACCCGTTATCCCGGGGATGAAGGCGCGGACGACTATCCGTCATTCCGCGCCGGAATGGGGGTCAGGCGACGGTTTCGTATTGCGGATAGTCGACATAGCCCTGTGCCCCGCCGCCGTAGAAGGTCGACCGGTCGTAAGGGGTAAGCGGCAGGTCGTGCCGCAGGCGTTCCGGCAGGTCGGGATTGCTGATGAAATGCCGCCCGAATGCGACCGCATCGGCGTCACCCGCCCGAATGATCGCCTCCGCGCCCGCGCCGTCGAAGCCGCCGGCGGCGATAAGCGTGCCGCTGAACACACCGCGCAGAGTCCTGGCCGCGACCGCATCGCCCTCGGCGATCAATTCCGTGCCCCTGATGCGCGGCTCGACGACATGCAGGTAGGCGATGCCCATCCCGTTCAGTTTCTCTGCGACATAGCCGAAGGTTTTCTGTGGATTGCTATCGGACATCGCGCCATAGGTGCCGCTTGGGCTCAGCCGTACGCCCACGCGACCGGCCCCCCAGACGTCGATCGCCACCTGCGTGATTTCGAGCAGGAAGCGCGCGCGATTTTCGATCGGGCCGCCATATTCGTCGGTGCGATGGTTGGTGCCGTCCTGCAGGAACTGGTCCGGCAGGTAGCCATTGGCGCCGTGGATCTCCACGCCGTCGAAACCGGCCGCTTTCGCACGCGCGGCACCCTGGCGGAACTGCTCGATGATTGCCGGAATTTCGTCGCGTTCCAGGGCACGCGGCATGGAAAACGGTACCGGGCCGTTTGCGGTATAGGCGTATCCCTCCGCCTGAATCGCGGACGGGGCAACGGGTGCGGCGCCGTCCGGCTGCAGGTCGTGATGGGACTGGCGCCCGACATGCCAGAGCTGCATGACGATCCTGCCGCCGTGGGCATGCACCGCGTCGGTGACCGTGCGCCAGCCCGCGATCTGGGCGTCGTCGTAAATTCCGGGCGCGCCGGCATAGCCGTACCCCTGCCGCGCAACGGGGGTCGCTTCCGAAACGATAAGCCCGCCGCGGGACGCGCGCTGCGTGTAGTATTCCCGCATCAGCGCCCCCGGCATGTCGCCGGGTTCCGAACGCAGGCGGGTCAACGGCGCCATGACGACCCGATGGTCGAGCGACAGCGCGCCCGCCCCGAACGGCGTGAAAAGCATGGACATGAGGGGTTCCTTGTCTGGAAAGGGTGCCAGTCTTAAAGGGTGTCAGTCTTGGGGGACGAGCGCCTCGACGCGGGCAATGCCGCGCTGCACGGCCGGACGCGCTTCGATTGTTCCGTACCAGCGCGCGACGTTGGGCGCGTCCTCGAACGACACCCCCGCGAAAGCGCGCCGCCACAACCAGCCGAAATGGGCGATATCGGCGATGGTGAACACCTCGCCGGCAACGAATGGGCGGTTCGCCAGCACGCCGTCGAGTACGCCCAGGGTGCGTTTCGCTTCGCTGGAGAAGCGCTCTATCGCGATGGGCTGCGGCTCGGCGGCGAAACGCTGGAAGAAGCCGGACTGGCCGAAAGCCGGACTCAGGCCGGAGGCATGAAAGAAGAGCTGCTCGAAGACGCGGGCGCGCGCATCGCCGCCGGCGGGTAGAAGCTGACCCGTCTTCTCGGCAAGATAAACGAGGATCGCGGCGGATTCCGTCAGGACGAAGGGGCCGTTCTCCACGGTCCGATCCAGCAGGACCGGCACCTTGCCGTTGGGATTGAGCGCCAGGAATTCCGGCGTCTTTTGCTCGCCCTTGCGGACATTGACGCCATGCAGCGTATAGGAAAGACCAAGCTCCTCGAGCGCGATCGGCACCTTGACGCTGTTCGGCGTCGCGAACGTATAAACATCAAACAGCGGCCGTGCGTCTTCGGCCGCCGCGCGTATGAATGAACCGGGCATCGAGACGCCTTCCTTCTGGCCCGGTCTGCCCGGGCATGTGAAAGACATGTCTCCTTGCCGCTCGACATGGCAGGTATGTCGAGGTGATAAGCACCATTCCCAGGAGGAATGGCATGGATCGATATCAGGCGATGGCGACGTTCGTGCGGGTGGTGGAGAGCGGCTCGTTTTCGGCAGCCGCACGTCATCTCAATGTCGGGCAGCCGGCCGTATCCAAGACCATCGCACAGCTCGAATCCCGGCTTCAGGTCAGTCTGCTCATCCGCTCCACACATGGGCTGACGCCGACTGAGGCGGGACAACGCTTCTATGAGCGGGCACGAAACGCCCTCCAGGAAGCGGACGAGGCGGAGCTTGCCGCGAAGGGGGCGGGGGCGGGCCTGTCCGGACGACTGCGCGTTTCCGCCGCGACGACATTCGCGCGATTGCATGTCATCCCGAGGCTGCCGCAATTCCTGGCGGCTCACCCGCATCTCGACGTCGATATCATTCTCGACGATCGCATGATCGACCTTATGGCCGAGGGCGTGGATATTTCGCTGCGCCTGGGTGCGCTCTCGGATTCCACGGCAGTTGCCCGGAAAATCGCCACCGGCGGCCGATCGGTACTGGCAACGCCGGCTTATCTCGCGCGGGCCGGAATGCCGCAAAGCCCTGCGGATCTCGCCAATCACGAGGCGATCGTCTACAGCCAGTTGCCGAGCGTATGGTCGTTCACGCGCGATGGTGCGGCGGTTTCGGTTTCCGTCACCGGACGTCTGCGCGTCAGCGCCGCTGAAGGACTGCGTGCCGCGATCCTGACCGATATGGGGTTGACGATCGCCTCGGACTGGATGTTTGGCCCGGAACTGGAAAACGGCGCCGTCGTCAGGGTGCTGAAGGCCTGGTCGTTGCCCTCGATCGATCTCTGGGCCGTGTTTCCCGTCGGGCACATGATGACGGCGAAAGCGCGCCAGTTCGCATCGTTCGTCGAAGAGATCATGAGACCGCCCGAGTGAGTGAGCCGCTTCGCTGAAACTGCGACGGCGGCGGAGCCATCATGTCCGGCATGAGCGATGCCGTTCCACATAGGCAAGCGCCATATCGACCGCGCATTCCAGTGACCGGGCGTCGCGAGCCGTCTTTGCCAGAAGTATGCCCCCCTGAACCGCCGCCACCATGGCAATGGCCACCCCGTCGACATCGGTATCGGGGCGGAGTTGGCCATCCTGCAGCATCCGACGCAGGCCGTTTGCGATCACCGTGGCCCAGGTCGAAAAACTCTGTTTCAGCAGCAGCCTGGCATCCTCCGAACGGGTCGACAATTCGTTTGCGAGCGAGCCGACAGGGCATCCGCCCACGCCGCCGCTGGCCCGGTAGGCTGCGACGATCATGTCTCCCCAGGCACGGAGCGCGGTGAAGGAATCGAGCGCGCCGAGATAGGCCGCATTGGCTTCCACGATGCGGCTGGTCTGCAGTTCGATGACTTCGCGAACCAGGGCCTCCTTGTTGGCGAAGTAATGGTAGAGCTGGGATTTGCTCGTGTTCGTGATGTCCATCACCTCGTCCAGACTCACGTGCTCCGCACCGCGCGCATAGACCAGTTCGGCCGCGGCCGCGACGATGCGCCGCTTCGTCGCGGCTCCGCGCGGGGTCAGAGGACGGTTCATGATCGTGGTTTCGCGGCCCATGGCTTCGTGCTTTCACATAATGGACTGGACAGTCCACTATGGAAATCGCATGCCTGCCCGACACAATCCAGATTGCTGAGGAACAGATGGCCGAGCAACTCAAGAACGGCGACAAATTTCCGGATCTCACAATCCCGCAAGTCGGCGGCGGAACGCTTCATCCGGCCCGCGATTTCGACGGAGAATACAGGGTCATCCTGATTTACCGCGGCCATTGGTGCCCGTTCTGCAACGAACAGATTGCCGCATTCGCGCACGCCGCCGACGCGTTGTCGGAAGCGGCGATCCGAGTCATGGCATTCTCGGTCGACGACGAGGCCGCGTCCGCCGCATTCGCTGCCAGGCATGACTGGCCGTTTCCGCTCGGGCATTCGGCTGACGTCGACACGATCGTCGCACGCACCGGCGCATATGACATGCGGCATCCCGGCCGCGGACATTTTCTGGAAACGACCGGCTTTGTCCTCGCGCCGGACGGATCGATCGTGAATGCCGTCTATTCGACCCGAGCCATAGGCCGCCTCGTCCCCGGCGACGTGATCCGACTGGTCGCGTTCATGCGCTCCTTGCCGAGCTAGAGCAGATCCCGTTCAAACGGAATCGTTTGAACGGGTGAAGATGCCCGGTTCAGTGGAACGTCCGCTTTGAGATACTGTCTTAGTCCACTGAATGTCTCGGATGAGGGCGAAAGCCGCCTCTGGCATCGAGCATGACCGGTTGAAACTACGAAGACGTGATCTTCCGTTTACGGCTTCGCGCGCGTCGGCACCGGGACATTGCACAGCGCGACGCCGTGGGCGGGATGGACATAGAACGGATCGGTGCGGTTGGCGCGGGCGTCGAGATAGGCCGAAAAGGCCGGGCTGTCGGTGCGCATCACCTGGAGATGCGGCTGTTGCCTGGGGGGCAGGTCGGTGGCGAGCATTATGGTGCGGATCGCGATTTTGCCGGTATTATTGGTATAAAATCCCAAAGTACCCGTCCCGCGCGGCAACGCGCCGAGATGATCCATGCCTGTCAGGACCCGGCCCACGAGCGCGAGATTGCGATCGAGCTGGCGCGGTGCTTCGCCGTTGACCGCGTAGAGTTCCTGCCCGTCGCCGGTATCGGGCGGCATGTCGCGCGCGACGCCGATCATGCCGTAGCAATGCGCGAGCCAGACGCGGTCCTGGTCCATCCCCACCGGCCACCCGGCCGCAAAGCCCGCCGCCGGTGCGTAGGGATCGGAAAAACCAAGCGGACGAACGGCGATTCCCTGACGCGGGCGGTCGTATTCGGCCGGGGGATGGGCGATGAAGCCAGTGGGCAGGCTGGCCTTTTCGTCGTGCGGGGCCCATTGCACGACGTAATCGTCCTGCACGCGGATGATCGCCCCGCCGTCCCATCGGTGCGCGCGGGCCAGCCGTATGATATTGCCGGTATGCGCCGGCGCGAATTGCGGCGCGAGTTCGATCGGAATCCGGCTGCCGTCGCCCAGCGTCATGACCAGCAGCCGGTCCGCCGGCACGTCGGCCCAGGCCGTGTCGGGCGCATGCGCCACGATTTCGGACGGGCCGGGCGCCGCGATCGCCATGGTCGGGAGCAGCAAGGCGAAGATCGGCAGGATACGGCGCATGGCGGCGATCATGCCTGTCGCGACAGGGCGGCGGCAAGACGAAAACCGCCGATTTTTCCGTGTCCGGTCTGCCGTGGCCGGTGGTTATATTCCGAGAACCCCCGGTGCCCCTTGCGCGCCGAAACGCATGCTGCGACCGCAGCCCGAGGACCATGACGCATGCCGACTGACGATCACGCCAGGGTTATTTACAGCCGGACGCCGGAATCGGCCGCCATGTTGGCACATGTCAGACGCGCCATGGCGATCACCACCAGACTGAACCGTCTGACGTTCGACGAT
The DNA here is from genome assembly GCF_035199985.1 of Nguyenibacter sp. L1. Lineage (GTDB taxonomy): Bacteria > Pseudomonadota > Alphaproteobacteria > Acetobacterales > Acetobacteraceae > Gluconacetobacter > Gluconacetobacter vanlangensis. Next base: position 2,444,807 of record NZ_CP127015.1, on the reverse strand, counting down.
GCGGACGAGATTCGGGCCGTGTTCAGCGAACTGATCGGTACAAAGGTGGATGAGAGCTTTTTGCTGATCCCGCCATTCTATACCGCCGGCGGAAATGAAATCCGGGTCGGGCGCCGTGTCTTCGTCAATCAGAACTGCACGTTCTATGATCTGGGCGGCCTCGACATCGCGGACGATGTGATGATCGGGCCGAATGTGAGCCTTATCACCACCGGCCACCCGGTCGAGCCTGCGCAGCGACGCACCGCCATAATCGGAAAGCCCATCGTGATTGAGAAAAACGTGTGGATCGCAGCCGGCGCGACCATCATCGGCGGCGTGACGGTGGGCGAGAATTCGGTCGTCGCGGCGGGGGCGGTCGTCACCCGGGACGTTCCCGCGAATACGCTCGTCGGCGGGAATCCGGCGCGAATCATTCGTTCGATCGGCGACGATTGAGGGAGCATCTGCTTGCAGACCAGGGTGCGGGGACCCGAGGCCCCTGCCGGGTCCGGGCAGCGCCCGGATGGTGCCGGCCGGGGAATACTCCCAGGAGAGCCGCGACCGATCTCGGAAGAGAATTGAAATATTTGTCATACGCCATGGGGGCGATTGTTCTGGCGGTGCAGGTCCCTACCTAGGCTGCGCGCATGGGTTGCATCCATGAGGGGGTGCCCCCATGGGCTGGAAGAGATTGCCACCATGACATACGCGAGATTTCTTCCGCTGGCTGCGCTGCTGGCGTTTACGGCCTGTGAGGTTCCGAGCCCCGAGCAACGCGCGCTGCTGAATGCGATGCTCGACCGTCCCGCGGTGGACGTGGTGCGCCAGTTCGGCGTGCCGACCCGCGTGTATCAGGCGGATGGGCACACGTTCCTCGCCTATATCAGTTATGATACCAACTACTATTATACCGGCGGCGGCTGGGGCTGGTACGGCCGGTGGGGCGGTCCGGGCTGGGGGCCCGGCTGGGGCTGGGGCGGTCCGTGGTGGGATGGCGCCTATGTAAGCACGTGCCAGACCACCTTCGAACTGTTCAACGACAAGGTGACGGCCTGGACGATGCGTGGCGACGGCTGCTGAAAGCCTGGCCGGAAATGCGCGCTGGCGGCGATCCTGCGCGCGTTTCCGGTGCCTTCGGTGCCCATGGCCCACAAGGCGGGCCGGTGGGCGAGGCGGATCAGGTATTCATCGCGTCGAAGAAATCCCGGTTGGTCTTGCTGTATTTCAGCTTGTCCAGCAGGAAGTCCATGGCGTCCATCGTGCCCATCGGGGCCAGGATGCGGCGAAGCACCCACATCTTGGACAGCTCGGAGCGTTCGACCAGCAATTCTTCCTTGCGGGTGCCGCTCTTGGTGATGTCGATGGCCGGGAAGGTGCGCTTGTCGGCGAGCTTGCGGTCGAGGATCAGTTCCGAGTTGCCGGTGCCCTTGAACTCTTCGAAGATCACCTCGTCCATGCGGCTGCCGGTGTCGATCAGCGCCGTGGCGATGATGGTCAGCGAGCCGCCTTCCTCGATATTGCGGGCGGCGCCGAAGAAGCGCTTGGGGCGCTGCAGGGCGTTGGCGTCCACGCCGCCGGTCAGCACCTTGCCCGACGAGGGGACGACGGTGTTGTAGGCGCGGGCCAGGCGGGTGATCGAGTCGAGCAGGATGACGACGTCACGCTTGTGCTCGACCAGGCGCTTGGCCTTTTCCAGCACCATTTCGGTGACCTGGACGTGGCGGGTCGCCGGTTCGTCGAAGGTCGAGGACACGACCTCGCCGCGCACCGAGCGGGCCATGTCGGTGACTTCTTCCGGACGTTCGTCGATCAGCAGGACGATCAGGAAGACTTCGGGATGGTTGGCCGAGATCGACGAGGCGATGCTTTGCAGCATCACGGTCTTGCCGGTGCGGGGCGGGGCGACGATCAGCGCGCGCTGGCCCATGCCGATCGGCGAGACCAGGTCGATCACGCGGGGGGTGAAATCCTTGGGCGTGCCCTTGGACCCCTTGCCACCCTTCTCGATTTTCTCGGGCTCGCCGCCTACGGCGTTGGCTTCGACTTCCATCTTCAGGCGCCGTTCGGGATAGAGCGGCGTCAAATTGTCGAAATTGATGCGGTGGCGGACCGCCTCGGGCGGTTCGAAATTGATCGTGTTGACCTTGAGCAGCGCGAAATAGCGCTCGCCGTCGCGCGGGGCGCGGATCTGGCCCTCGACCGTGTCGCCGGTGCGCAGGCCGAAGCGGCGGACCTGGCTGGGCGAGATATAGATATCGTCGGGCCCGGGCAGGTAGTTCGCCTCGGGCGAACGCAGGAAGCCGAACCCGTCGGGCAGGATTTCCAGCGTGCCTTCGCCATGGATCGCCTGGTCATTGTCGGCGAGCGTCTTGAGGATGGCGAACATCATGTCCTGCTTGCGCAGGGACGACGCGTTTTCGATCTGCAGGCCTTCGGCGTACGCCAGAAGATCCGCGGGAGTTTTGGCCTTGAGTTCGGCGAGATGCATTCAGGATGCCTTGAATGGGCAGGTCACGTACGGGAGGGAACAGGTTGACCACGGATATGGCGCATGCGCGCCTGCCAGAAGGCCGGGGGTGCCGGCAGACGGTCGACAACGTTCCAGACGGAGGGAGCGCCGGGCAGAAGAATTCCGCCTGCGATGCTTGCTACTTTAGGTAGTCGTGCCCTGAAGGTCAAGCGTGGCGGGGGGCCGGGCCGTGGCCGTGGCATCACACTTACGTTGGAGGTGGGCGTTGCAGGCGGGCGCTGCGGGCGGGCTGCTACATGCCGTCGCCCAGCCAGCCGCGCCGCCAGAACCATAGCAGCGGCAGGACGATCGTGGCCGCGATCAGTCCCAGCGCATAGCCGTAGCCGTAGCGCCAGCCCAGTTCGGGGATATCGTGGAAATTCATGCCGTAGATGCCCGCCACCAGGGTGGGCGCCACGCCGATGAAGCTGACCACGGTCAGGATCTTCATGCCGTTATTCTGTGCGATGCTGATGAAGCCCAGGGTGGCGTCGAGCAGGAACTGCACCTTGTTGGTGGTCTGGGCCACGAAATCGTTCAGCGAGGCGATGTCGCGCACCACGGTCGCCAGCCGGCCGGCAAGCCGGTCCGACACGGTGTGGCGCTTGTTCTCGCTGATGAAGATCGCCACCCGTTCCAGCCCCAGCAGGCTGTCGCGCACCGACGAGGCGAGGTCGCCCGAGCGGCCGACCCGGCGCAGCAGGGCGCGCAGGGTGCGGTCGAGCTGGCCGGCGCCGCGCTGCGGGCCCCCGGCCTGGAAGATGTCGCGCGACAGCACGTCGAGCGCCTGGCCCAGATGCTCGAGGATGTCGGCCAGGCGGTCCACCACCGCTTCCATCAGGCGGATCGCGATCTCGTCGGACGTCGGGGCTTCGTGCCCGTCGGCGCGTTTCTGGTCTTCGATCTGGCGGGCGACGGTCTCGAAGGCCGAGAAGGCGGTGAAGCGGATGGTCAGCAGCCGGTCGCGCATCAGCACGAAGCCGACCGGAGAGACAAAGAAATCGTCGGGCGTGCGGCGTATCAGCGGGGTGGAGAGATAGACCGCGTCATCCTCCATGAACAGGCGCGAGGAGCTTTCGATTTCCTCGAGTGCTTCGCGGGTGGGAATGCGCTGGCCGGTCAGGCGGGCGGCCAGGGCCTGCTCCTCGGGCGTCGGGTCGATCAGGTCCAGCCAGGCGGCCCCGGCGAAGTCGGCGGCGTCGGTCACCGTCCGGGCCGGTTCGCCGGGCGGATGGGCGAGAAACATGGCGGCGCGTCATTCCTGCTGTTCCCGATCCGGTATCGGCGGGGGCGGGCGGGCTGTCAAATCGCCAGGAAGCTGGTAATTTTCGGCCATGCGGTCCAGAACACGGGACATTCCGTATCCAAGGCTTGTGGAGAACGACGTGAGCGCAGCAGATCCCAGCGCAACCGAGCGCGGCACGGCCGGCATGCCGGGAGGCGCCAACAGCCTGCGCGGCGGCCCCGACGCGCGCGGCCGGTTCGGCATCTTCGGCGGCCAGTTCGTGGCCGAGACCCTGATGCCGCTGGTGCTGGAGCTGGATGCGGCCTACGAGGCCGCCAAGGCCGACCCGGCCTTTCGCCGCGAGCTGGATTACTATCTGCGGGATTACGTGGGCCGGCCCAGCCCGCTGTGGTTCGCGCGGCGCCTGACCGAGGAACTGGGCGGGGCGCGGATCTACATGAAGCGCGAGGAGCTGAACCATACCGGTTCGCACAAGCTCAACAACGTCATGGGTCAGATCCTGCTGGCGCGGCGGATGGGCCGGACGCGTATCGTGGCCGAGACCGGGGCGGGCCAGCATGGGGTGGCGACCGCCACGGTCTGCGCGCTGTTCGGCATGACGTGCGTCATCTACATGGGCGCCACCGACGTCGAGCGGCAGAAGCCCAACGTGTTCCGCATGCGCCTGCTGGGGGCCGAGGTCGTGCCGGTGACCGCCGGCGCCGGCACGCTGAAGGATGCGATGAACGAGGCGATGCGCGATTGGGTGACCAATGTGCGCGACACCTATTTCCTGGTCGGCACGGTGGCGGGGCCGCATCCCTATCCGCAGATGGTCCGCGACTTCCAGTCGGTGATCGGCGAGGAGACGCGCGCGCAGATGCACGAGGCCGAGGGGCGGCTGCCGGACGTGGTGGTCGCCGCGATCGGCGGCGGGTCGAACGCGATGGGGATCTTCCACCCGTTCCTGGACGAGCCGTTGGTGCGGCTGATCGGGGTCGAGGCCGCCGGGCGCGGGCTGGATTCCGGCGAGACCGCGGCGTCGATCCTGCGGGGGCGGCCGGGGGTGCTGCACGGCAACCGGACCTATCTGCTGCAGGATGCGGACGGGCAGATCGACGAGGCGCATTCGATCAGCGCCGGGCTGGATTATCCGGGCATCGGGCCGGAACATGCCTGGCTGCACGATATCGGCCGCGTCGAATATGTGGGTGCGACCGATGATGACGCGCTGGCGGCCTTTCAGCTCTGCACCCGCACCGAGGGGATCATCCCGGCGCTGGAATCGGCGCATGCGGTGGCCCATGCCGCGCGGATCGCGCCCGCGCTGAGCCCCGAGACGCTGCTGGTGGTGAATATCTCCGGCCGGGGGGACAAGGACATCTTTACCGTTGCCGCACATCTTGGAGTGACATTGTGAGCCGTATCGCCCGCCGCTTCGCCGCCCTGAAGGCGCAGGGACGCGGCGCCCTGATTCCCTACCTGCAGGCCTGCGACCCGGATTGCGAGACGTCGCTGGCGCTGTTGCGGGCGATGCCGGGGGCCGGAGCGGACCTGATCGAGATCGGCGTGCCGTTCAGCGACCCCAGCGCCGACGGGCCGATCATCCAGGCCGCCGCGCGGCGCGGGCTGAAGGCCGGGTCGAGCATGGCGCGCGTGCTGGACATGGTGGCGCGCTTCCGTGCGGAGGACGACGAGACGCCCATCGTGCTGATGGGCTATCTGAACCCGATCGAGGCCTATGGCCCGGCGCGGTTCTGCGCCGATGCGGCGCGGGCCGGGGTGGACGGGCTGATCGTCGTCGACCTGCCGCCGGAAGAGGCCGACCTGCTGGAGGGGGCTGCGGCCGCGCACGGGCTGGATATCATCCGGCTGGTGGCGCCGACCACCGTCGGCGACCGGCTGGGGCTGGTGTGCGGCCATGCCACGGGCTTCATCTATTATGTCAGCATCACCGGGGTGACGGGCACGCGCACCGCCAGCACCGAGGAACTGGCGGCGGCGCTGCCGCTGCTGCGGGCGGCGACCGGCCTGCCGGTGGCGATCGGGTTCGGCATCCGCACGCCCGAGCAGGCGGCGGCGGCGGTGCGGGTGGCCGACGCGGCGGTGGTGGCCTCGGCGCTGATCGCGACCCTGGAGGGCACGCTGGATGCCGAGGGACGCGCGACCGGCGAGACGCTGCCGCGCGTGCTGGCGCAACTGCGTGCCCTGGCCGAGGCGGTGCGCGGCGCGCGCGGCTGACGCCGCGCCGGTCCCGGCCCCCCGTATCGGAGTGTGCGCCGGGGCGCGCTCTGGCGTTCCCTGCCCCCAGATTGTATGAGGGCAGTTTTCCGGGGCCGGGGGCCCCGCGTCATGGAGAGGTGGCATGAGCTGGCTGACCGAGTATGTCCGCCCCAAGATCCGCGGTCTGCTCAAGCGCGAAGTACCGGACAATCTGTGGACCAACTGCGAATCCTGCGGCCAGATGATCTTGGTCAAGGATCTGCGGAAGGGGCTGAATGTCTGTCCGCATTGCGGCCACCATATGCGGGCCTCGGTGGCCGAGCGGTTCGCCTGGACGTTCGATCAGGGAGAATGCACGCGCATCGAGCTGCCGAAGGCGCCGGTCGACCCACTGACCTTCAGGGACCGCAAGCGCTATACCGAGCGGCTGAAGGACGAGCGCGCCAAGTCGCAGCTCGACGAATCGATGGCGGTGGCGCACGGCCGGATCGGTGGCCATGACGCGGTGGTGGCGGTGATGGCCTTCGAGTTCATCGCCGGTACGATGGGCGCGGCGCTGGGCGAGGCGTTCGTCGCGGCGGCGCGGCTGGCGGTGCTGCAGAAGACGCCGCTGATCGTCTTTACCGCTTCGGGCGGGGCGCGGATGCAGGAAGGGCTGATCAGCCTGATGCAGATGCCGCGCACCACGGTGGCGGTGCAGATGCTGCGCGAGGCCGGCCTGCCCTACATCGTCGTGCTGACCCATCCGACCACCGGCGGGGTGACCGCGTCCTTCGCCATGCTGGGCGACGTGCAGATCAGCGAGCCGAACGCGCTGATCGGCTTCGCCGGGCCGCGGGTGATCGAGGACACGGTGCGCGAGAAGCTGCCCGACGGGTTCCAGCGGGCGGAATATCTGCTGGAGCACGGCATGATCGACATGGTGGTCAAGCGTGCCGACCTGCCGGAGATGCTGGGGCGGCTGATCGGGCTGCTGAACCATCGCCAGGCCGCCGAGCCGGCCCGTCCGGCCGCCTGATCGCGGGATCGCCATGCCCCCTGCCCCCGTTTCGACGTCCGTTTCTTCGACGTCCGTCTCTCCCGTCCTGGGACCGGAATTCGTCGGCCGCGCCGGGGTGGTGCTGGAGCGGCTGAACCGGCTCTATCCGGCGCTGATCGACCTGTCGCTGGGCCGGCTGGAGGCGCTGCTGGCGCGGCTGGGCCACCCCGAGGCGCACATGCCGCCGGTGATCCATGTCGCGGGGACCAACGGCAAGGGCAGCACCTGCGCCTGCCTGCGCGCCATCGGCGAACAGGCGGGCTGGCCGGTGCATGTCATGACCTCGCCGCACCTGGTGGACGTGACCGAACGGTTCCGCGTGGCGGGGCGCATCGTGTCGAGCGACGAACTGGTGGCGGTGCTGGAGGAGATCGAGCGCGCCAATGACGGCGCGCCGATCACGGTGTTCGAGGTACTGACGGCGGCGGGGTTCGTGCTGTTCGCGCGGTATCCGGCGCGGCTGGCCGTCATCGAGGTCGGGCTGGGCGGGCGCTTCGACGCCACCAACGTGCTGGCGCGTCCGGCCGCCTGCGCGATCACCGCGATTTCGATGGATCACGAATCGTTCCTGGGCGACAGTCTGGCGGCGATCGCCGGCGAGAAGGCCGGGATCATGAAGCCGGGCGTGCCCGTGGTGACCGGCCGTCAGGCGCCGGAGGCGATGGCGGTGCTGCGCGCCGTGGCGGCCGAGCGCGGCGCCCGCCTGCTGGTGCGCGACGAGGATTGGTCGGTCGCGTCCGTGCCGGGCGGATTGCGCTATGCGGACGGCGAAGGCGTGCTGGACCTGCCGCCGCCCGCGCTGTCCGGCGCGCACCAGGTGGACAATGCCGGCCTGGCGGTGGCGGCGCTGCGCGCCAGCGGGCTGGCGGTGCCCGCGGCCGGCTGGGGCGGGATCGCCCGCGCGGAATGGCCGGCGCGGATGCAGCGCCTGCACGGCGCGCTGGCCGGGCTGCTGCCCGCCGACTGGGAATTGTGGCTGGATGGCGGGCATAATCCCGGGGCCGGCCAGGCGCTGGCGGACGTGCTGTCGCGCTGGTCCGACCGGCCGGTGCATCTGGTGGTCGGCATGAAGCAGACCAAGGATGTAGCGGGCTTCCTGGCGCCGATGCTGCCTCATGCCGCCAGCGTGCAGGCGGTGGCCGAAGAGGACCAGCATCTGGCGCTGCCGATCGAGGCGATCATCGCGGCATCGTCGGGCCGGGCGATACCGGGCCCGACGATCCGCGCGGCGCTGGAGCGTCTGGCGGCCGCGCCGGACGCGCGGCCGGGGCGGGTGGTGATCTGCGGCAGCCTGTATCTGGCCGGCGTGGCGTTGCGCCAGGATGGCTGGACGGCCCGCTGACGGGACTTGCCGAGGAGGGCATGATGCGGCGGCACAAGGTGATTTTCGACACCGATCCCGGTGTGGACGATGCGATGGCGCTGCGCTTCCTGACGCGGCGGCCGGAATTCGACCTGCTGGCGGTGACCACGGTGTTCGGCAACCTGGATATCGGCACCGTCACGCGCAACGCGCTGTGGCTGGCCGACCGGATGGATTTGTCGGTGCCGGTGGCGCGGGGGGCGGCGGCGCCGCTGGCCCGCGCGCGCGGACATGGCGCGCCGCACGTGCATGGCGCGAACGGGCTGGGCGATATTCCGCTGACCGGGCCGCTGACCGGGCCACTGACCGGGCTGCTGGCCGATCCGTCGGTCCGGGCGGCCGATCCGCGCCCGGCCTGGCAGGTGATCGTCGAGCTGGTGCGGGCCCATCCGGGCGAGGTGACGCTGATCGCCGTGGGGCCGCTGACCAACCTGGCGCTGGCGCTGGCGCATGATCCCGAGATCGCCGGGCTGGTGGCCGGGGTCAGCCTGATGGGCGGGGCGTTCGGCACGCGCGGCCATCGGGGCAACGTCTCGCCGGTGGCCGAGGCCAACATCCTGTCCGACCCCGAGGCGGCGGACCGGGTGGTGACCGCGCCCTGGCCGGTGACGATGCTGGGGCTGGACGTGACGCAGCATGTGGTGATGGACGCCGCCTATCTGGACCGGCTGGGGGCGGCGGGCGCGGATGGGGCGTTCCTGCGCGCCGTGTCGCGCTTCTACCAGGCATTCCACGAGCGGTCGCGCGGGCTGGCCGGGATCTTCGCCCATGACAGCCTGGCGGTGATCCAGGTGATGGCGCCGCATCTCTTCACCCTGCGGCGGGGGCCGGTCCGCGTGGCGTGCGGCGGAATCGCCGACGGCCAGACGATCCAGAAGCCGGACGGCGTGCCCTGCCCGCCCCTGCCGGCCTGGGACGTCCATCCGGCGCAGGCGGTGGCGGTGGATGTCGACGCGGCCGGGGCGCTGACGCTGTATGCCGAGACGTTCGGCGTCTGACGGGGCCCCCGGCTCGACGGTCCTGCCTCGCATACAGCGACAGGGCAGCCGTTATGCAAGCAGATCCCGTTCAAATGGAATCGTTTGAACGGGGGTGAAGATGCCGGAAAAGACCTGGCTCAGAGCGTCACGTTGACGCCGAAGCGGAAGGCGCGGCCCAGCATGCCGGCTCCTGCCCAGGCCGGGTTGTACAGATATCCGCCATAGGTACCCAGATCCAGCGGGGGCCTCCAGTTGGCGACATTGTACATGTTGGCATAGGCCGTGAACCGTTTGTTGAAGCGATAGGCCAGCGTGAGGTCGATGTCCCAGAAATGGGAGGCATTGCAGCGGATCGGACTGCCGTCCAATGTCGTTTCGCCCGCGAAGCCGGTGGCGGCCTGCGCGCAGTCGTTGCGCGTGCCCGGACCGGTATAGTCCTCGGCGGTCAGCTTGTAGCCGCTGGTGTAATAGACGGTCGTGGTCAGCGACAGCTTGTCATAAGTGAAGGTGTTGGCCCAGTTGGCGCGCCAGCGGGGGGTTCCCGACGCCGAGGTCGTATTGGCCGGTCCGAGCGTGCCCGCGAAACGTTCGGTGCCGAGACCCGGATAGGTGATGTTGTAGCGGAAGACGTATGTGGCCTCGCCCTTGCTGTACCATTTTATCTTCGACAGCTTGCCCGGGAGCGGGACATTGGCGTCCAGCGCGAGGTCCAGCCCGTCGGTCACCAGGGTGGCGCCGTTGATGTAGCCGAGATTGACGATCCCGGGACGGGCCATCGCGCCGGGATGGTCCGGATCGGCAACGTCCGGTATGACCGAGATGCCCGACGGCATGCCGGCGCCGGCATAATACGCCGCCAGGGCCGTGGATTGGTTTGCGGTCGTGATATAATTGTCTTTCTTGATGTAATAATAATCGACGCTCATGTTGAGCCAGCGTGTCGGCTGAACGACGGCACCGCCGGTGAAGCTGGTCGACAGTTCGGGCTTGACGGCGGGATTGCCGACCGTGTTGAGCGCCAGGCTGTATGACTGCGCATAGGCGTCCGGCCCCGTGCCCGAGGCATTCGGGTGCTGGGCAAGGAATGCCGCCGCGTTCGGATCGCCGGCCGGGTTGTAGGTGATGTATCCGATCGTCTGGCTGTTGGTCTCGGCGAAGCTCGGCACGCGGAAGCCCTTCGAGAAGGTGCCGCGTAGCGTGAATTCCTTGACCGGCTTCACCAGGGCTTCGACCTTGGGCGAGAAATGGTCGTACCCGACCGAGTAATTGTCGTAACGGCCGGATACGTCGGCGCTGAAATATTTGACGACCGGGATATTCGTTTCGAAGAAGCCGGATTCGACCCAGCGGCTGCCCTTCGCGTAAAATCCGTTGATGCCCATGTACTGGGCGCTCGGATTGCTCGGGTCGTCGGGGTTGGCGCTGGGGTTGTTCAGCGATTCGTAGCGAATGTTGCCGCCGATGACCAGGTTGACCATGCCGCCCGGCAGGCGGAACAGGCCCTTCTGCAGGGTCGCCTCGCCCGAATATTCCGAGGAATCCGAATGCTGCACCGATCGCGGCGCGATCCAGTTGCGGATGGCAGCCGAGTTCTGTGACGGGTCGAGGAAATTATAGCTGCCATCGTTGATCGCCTGCCGGACGCGGCTGAAGATCGGATAGCCGTTCCGGTCATATTCCAGGTCATCCGTCATGCCGACGAACGATGCGTTATATTTCCAGTCCGATCCCCAGTTCGACGGCTCCCACCCCGAAAGGCGGACGGAGCCGCGATAGGCCTGGTTGAACTGGGTGGAACTGGGGTTCAGGTCGCCGAACAGATAGAAGATCTGCGCCGGCTGGCCCTGCGCGGCCCATGGATCGTACGGATTCGGTTGTCCGTTGGACAGCATCGCCGGAAGCGTGATGTTGGCGAAGCTGATGTCGCCCGAACGGCTTTGCGAGCGGATGCTGACCGGCGCCCCACTGCTGCCCGCGCCCGTATTATAGCTTGTGTTCTGCGCATAAGTGAACATCGCCGTCAGTTCGGCGCGTTCCCACGGACGGGTGGTGAAATGGGCGGTCGTGCTGATGCGGCGATCTTCGGGGTCGATCACCCGGTAGTTGCCCACCAGGTTCTGTTCGCACACGGTGTTTGCGAAATTGCCGGTGCTGCCGGGGAAGGCGCCGGCCGCCACATTGTGGGTGATCAGGTTTCCGCAACTGCCGCCGAGGGGTTGAAGCCCGCCGAGCGGTGTAAGGGCGCCCCCCGCACCGACCGACACCGGGCGCACGAGCGCCGTGGTGGTCGATCCGATGCCGACGACCGAGCCATCGGCCTGGATCGCGTTGGGATTGGCGTTATAGCCGCCGATGCCGGTCAGATCGCCGGTGTCATAGGGGTAGCCACGTTGCCGGTTGTACAGCATGTCGTCATTCTGGTATTCGGCATTGACGTAGAAATTGTAGTTGTCGTGATCGAGGTCGCCATGCCCATAGGTGGCGTAGAGGCGCTGGTGGCCGGCATCGCCCTGGCCGCTTAAGCCGCCTTCGGCATTGGCTTCGAAACCCTTGATTTCCTTGCGGGTGATGAAGTTGATCACGCCCGCGACGGCATCGGCGCCGTAGGTGGCGGACGCGCTGTCCTTCTGGACGTCGACCGCCTGCATGATCGACATCGGCATCCAGTTGACGTCGACGAAGTTACGTTCGCCATCGTCGGAAAGCGGATAGTAGGCCAGGCGTTGTCCGTCCATGAGCACGAGGGTCGAGTCCGTCGTCAGGCCACGGAGCGACGGTGCCGATGCGCCTGCCGCGAAGGCGCCGTTGGAGGAAAACGAGGCCGGCAGATTGCCCGAGCCGTTGGAAGCCAGTTGCTGCAAAGCCTGCGCCGCCGTGGTGATGCCGCGCATTTGCAGGTCGCGGGTGGTCAGGTGCGTCATGGGGGAGGCGCTGCGGAAGTTCGGATCGCGGATCAGAGAGCCGGTCACGACGACATTTTCGGCCTCGGCCGGGACCGTCGGTATGGCCGCCGTCTGCACCATGGCCACCGCATTGGCCGACCGTGGGGGCGGAACGACGGAAGCAGGTTGCGCAACCGCAGCCGATTTCTGGGCTTTCACGGCCGGCTTGGCATGGTGCGTGCGGGCCGCATGCGCATGCGGCGGCGTCGCCGCGTTCTGGGCGAAGGCGGGAGAGAGTGTCCCGCTCATTGCCGTGAAGGCCAGAAGGAAAATATTCCGACGCCGAACAGATATGAGGGACGTTTGTTCCATTATGTGCGTTTCCTGAAACTTTCGCAACATAATGTAAAATAGAAACAAACAGATATTGTTTCTTATCCGTTACAAAATATGTCGGCAAAATTTTGTCACGAAACCGGAAAGAGTGCTCTTTCCGCAGGACACTAGATTGCCGGAGCGTCATCCGATCGGGAATGAACGGGGCGGCGCGGTGCCGGCGCCGCCCCCGTTCGTCACGGCGCGTGATGCCGGGCGCGGCCCAGGTCGCGCAGCGGTACGCCGGCCATCAGGCGCTGTTCGATCGCTTCCAGCGTCATGCCCTTGGTTTCCGGCACGAACAGCCAGGTCAGGACGATGAACAGGGCGTTGAAGGCGGCGAACAGGCCGAAGGTCATGCCCCCGCCCAGCGCGTGCAGCAGCGACAGGAAGGTCGCGCCGACCGCCATGTTGCTGAGCCAGTTGGTCAGCGTCGAGAAGGCGATGCCCAGGTCGCGGCCCTTGAGGGGCTGGACCTCGGAACACAGGACCCAGATCAGCGGGCCGGCCGACATGGCGAAGCCGGTGATGTAGACCAGCAGCATGAAGACGGCGAGGATCTGCGTCGTCTGACTGGCGACGCCGTGGCCGATGACCAGGCCCAGCGTGCCCATGCCCAGGGTCATGACGATGAAGCCGGTATAGAGGATCGGCTTGCGTCCCCAGCGATCGACCAGCCCGACGGCCACGAAGGTCGCCAGCATGTTTACCAACCCGACGATGGCGGTGCACCAGAGCTGCGCGGTGCCGGAGAAGCCGGCCAGCGCGAAGATGCGCGGCGCGTAGTACATGACCACGTTGATGCCGGCCAGTTGCTGCATGATCTGCAGCAGGATGCCCAGCGCCACCGAGCGGCGGAAATTGCGGTTGTGGCGCAGCATCTCGAAGCCGCGCTGCTTCTGCTGAAGCTGCAGGCCGATGTCGCGGACCTCGCGCGAGGCGTCCTGCGGGTTGGACCGCAGGGTGCGCAGGACGTCCAGCGCCTCCTGCCGGCGGCCCTTCATCATCAGCCAGCGCGGGCTGTAGGGCAGGAACAGCACGCCGACCAGGAACAGGGCGGCGGGCACGGCGACGATGCCGAACATCCAGCGCCAGTTTCCGGAATAGCTGAACAGCGTGTCGCTGAGGAAGGCGAGGAAGATGCCCACCGTGATCATGAGCTGGTAGGTCGAGATCATCGCGCCGCGCACCTTCTCGCCCGCGATCTCGGACAGATAGAGCGGCGCGGTGAAGGCGGCGATGCCGATCGCCAGGCCCATGACGGCGCGGCCCGCGATCAGGGTGGCGGTGGACCAGGCCAGCGCGCAGGCCAGCGAGCCGGCCACGAACACGGCGGCGCCGATGACCAGCGAGCGCTTGCGCCCGATATGGTGGGACATCCAGCCGGCCATCAAGGCGCCGACCGCGGCCCCCGCCATCATGGCGCTGACGATCCATTGCTGCGCGATCAGCGAGGCGTGGAATTCGCGGGTGACGAAATCCAGCGCGCCGGAAATGACGCCGATATCCAGGCCGGACATCAGCCCGGCCAGGGCGGCCAGGCAGCCGACGACGATCGAGCGCACATGGACGGACTCGGACGGGGCGTGCCGCGGGGACGGCGCGGAAGCATTCATGCCGGACGGTTCCTTACGTTTATTATTTACTAACGTTTCTTATCTATTATCGTTTAGTTTATTATCGTTGAATTGTTGTTGGTCTTGTTAACGTTTTTGTTTGTCAGTTTCGTACAGGCGTGTGGCCCTGGCGTGTCAATTCGGCGTGATCGGGCGGACACGATCAGGCGAAGGCGGCGCGCACTTCTCCGACGATCATGCCGTTCCAGTTGCGCATGCTGTGCCGTGTCAGGCCGGCCAACACCATATTGTCACGATTTTCGGGCCCAAGGAAGCGGATCAGCAGGGCGGCCATCGCGACCTCGGCCGCGCGGGGGGCGCCGTCATGGCATTTCACCGCGATGCCCAGCCCCTGTTCGGGCAGGGCGGCGGCCATGATGCCCTCGGCCCCCATCTTGCTGAACACGGCGGGGCCCAGGGCCTGCATCAGTACCGTGTCGAAGCGGTTGGTGCCGCCGACCATGAACGGGGCGGCGGCGACCGCCGCGCGCAGCCGCGCCGCCGCGCGCGCGCGTTCGGCGCCGAGGCCGACGCCGCTGCCGAACCGGGCGAAGCCGTGGGCCAGCGCGCGCAGCGGGATGGCGTAGGTGGGGATCGAGCAGCCGTCGATGCCGCGATTGTCGGGCCCGTGGGGGGCGCCGGTCACGTCGGCCAGGGCGGCCGTGACCTCACGCATGATCGGGTGTTCGGGGTGGATATAGCCGGTGCTGTCCTGGCCCCGGTCGCACGCCAGGCAGATGAAGCCGGCATGCTTGCCCGAACAATTATTGTGCAGGGCCGACGGGCCCTGCCCCGTCCCGGCCAGGGCGCGGGCGGCGCCGTCGTCCACCGGCCAGTGGACGCCGCATTCCAGGCAGGCCGCGTCGCGCCCGGCGCGGGTCAGCATGCGCGACGCCGCCGCGACATGGGCGGGCTCGCCGGTATGCGACGCGCAGGCCAGGGCCAGTTCCTCGTCCCCCAGCCCGAGCCGGGCGGCGGCGCCGCTTTCGACCAGCGGCAGGGCCAGGAAGGATTTGACCGCCGAGCGCGGATAGGTCGGGCGCTCGGCGTCGCCCAGGGCGAAGACCACCCGGCCCGCCGCGTCCACGACGACGGCGCTGCCGGCATGACGGGATTCCACGCGGTCCCCGCGCGTGGCCTCGGCGATGATCGTGTCCATCCGGAAGATCCTCTGGTGTCGGACGGCGGGGTCAGCCGCCGGTCAGGAAATAGCAGGGCGTGCCGGAGCTGCGGGTCGAGTCCGGGTCGTCCTCGATCAGGTCGTCGACCATGAAGCGCTTCAGCCGCAGCACCACGATGCCGGCAGCCGCGTCGTCCAGCAGGTCGGCATCGTCTGCCAGCAGCGACAGCCAATAGGGCACGCCCCCGCGTTCGGTCAGCAGCAGCGGATCGCGCCGGCTGAGCGTCAGCCCGTCGCGCAGCATCGCGTCGGCCCGCTGCGCGCCGGCGATGTGGTACAGGAAGGAATCCGGCGGGTCGGAGGGCTGCAGGCCGCGATGATGCACGCGGGTCAGTTGGACCGTGTCGGCGTCGAGATGCGTCACCTGCCGCCGGGGGGCGGGCGGCTCGGCCGGGCCGTCGGGGGCGCGATCGGATACGGGCACGGACACGGGCATGGGCGCGGCCGGGCGGGCGAACAGGTCGTCCTGGCCGGGGACGGGGCCGGGGACGGGGGCGGCGCCGCGCCGCGGCCGGGGGGAACGGGCGGCCTGCTGCTCGGCGATGGCGGGCAGTTTCAACTGGTCGAGGCCTAGGCGGGGGCCCAGGCGGGGGCCAAGCCGGGTACGTGCCATGTCGATGCTTCCTTGCAGCGCGGCCGCATGAGGCGGCGCGGCCGTTGGGGCCGGGGCCGGCAGATAGGCGGCCAGGTCCCGGCAGCCCTGCCGGCGCCAGAACAGGGCCATGGCGCGCGTGGCGTCGGGGGCGGCGATCCGCGCCACGACGCGTCCGTCCGTGTCTTCGATCCGGAACAGCGTGCGGGTCTTGTCGGAAGGTGCAAGGACGCTGGGCCTTGCCTTGAAGCCGTGTCTCACCATGTCGCCGATTGTAGCCGGATATGCCGGGAAGTCACCCGTGGCAGGCAGCGCACAGCCCTTCGGCCTCGACCGTCGAATGGCGGACCGTAAAGCCGATGGCGCGCGTCGCCGCGACCAGGGCGGCGACGATCTGGCGGTCGTCCAGCTCGGTCACCTGGCCGCAGCCGGTGCAGATCAGGAATTGCGCGGCATGCAGGTGGCAGGCGCCGTCGTGGTCGGCGTCGAGCGCATGGGTGCAGCCGACGAAGGCCGACAGGCGTTCGATCTTGTGGATCAGCCCCTGTTCCAGCAGGAAATCCAGTGCGCGATAGACGGTGGGCGGAGCCGCGCCCTTCTTGTCGGTGCGCAGCCCGTCCAGCAATTCATAGGCGCCGACCGGGCGCGCGGCCTCGAGCACCAGCCCCAGGACCTGCCGCCGCAGATCGGTCAGCCGCGAGCCGCGCGCGGCGCAGATATGCGCCGCAACGTCCAGCCATGCCTCGGTTTTTTCAGCGAAGATCCGTTCCGTCATGCCGGTTCGCGCTGTGCCTCCTGTGCCCCCGGTTTCCATACGCCGGAAAGCGCGCTATATGAAGACTGGATATTTGTTACATTATAACATATTCAACCCCCTCACCCGTTCGGTCGCCCGCTGTGCCAGCCTGTCTTGCCCCTTTCCGTCGTGCCGGTTCGTTCTGTGCAATCCTGCTGGCGCTGCTGGCGGGCGGGGCGGGCGCGGCGCGGGCGCAGCCGGTCGCGGTCGTGGCGGCCGAGGCGGTGTGGGGGGACATCGCGCGCCAGGTCGGCGGCCCGGACGTGGCGGTCGGCAGCATCCTGACCAATCCGGCCACCGATCCGCATCTGTTCGAGGCCAGCCCGTCGGACGGGCGGCGGGTGGGGGCCGCGCGGATCGTGATCGCCAACGGCGCGGGCTATGACGGCTGGATCGACCGGCTGGCCGCCGGCGACGGCCCGGCCCGCCCCGTGATGCTGAACGTGGCGCGGCTGGCCGGCTGGCGCGACGGCGAGAACGTGCATTTCTGGTATGACCTGGCGGACGTGCGGGCCTTTGCCACCGCCTTCGCCGCCGCGTGCGCAGAGATCGTGCCCGCGCATCGCGCGGCGCTGCAGGCGCGGCTGGCGCTGTTCCTGGGCACGCTTGCGCCGCTGCAGGCGCGGATCGACGCGCTGCGGGCGCGCTATGGCGGCACGCCGGTCGCGGCGTCGGAGCCGATCTTCGGCCTGATGGCGCAGGGGACGGGGCTGGCGATGCGCGACGAGGGGTTCCAGCACGCGGTGATGAACGACACCGACCCCGCACCCTCGGAAGTGGCGGGATTCGAGGAGGACCTGACGCGGCGGCGGGTCAGGGTGCTGATCGTGAACGCGCAGACGGCGGGGCCGGCGACGGACCGGCTGGAGACGCTGGCGGGAGAAGCGGGGATTCCGGTGCTGCAGGTCGCGGAATGCCTGCCGCCGGGCATGCGCTACCAGGACTGGATCGCGGGCACGCTGGACCGGCTGGCGCGGGCGCTGGCGGGGAAGGCGGCGTGACGGTGTCCGCCGAGGGGCCCGCCGGGGAGGCGCCGCCGGTCCGCCTGGACCGCGCCACTGTGCGGATCGGGGCGCGGACGATCCTGTCCGAGGCCAGCCTGACCATTCCGGCCGGGGCGTTCGTGGGGGTGCTGGGCCCCAACGGGGCGGGCAAGACCAGCCTGATGCGGGCGATCCTGGGCATCGTGCCGGTGACGGCGGGGCGGATTTCGGTGTTCGGCCGGCCGGCCGGGCGGGGGCGCCACGATATCGGCTACATGCCGCAATTCCACGGCCGGCCGGTGCCGCGCCTGGACGGGCGCAGCTTCATCGCCGCCGCGCTGCATGGCGAGCGCTGGGGCCTGCCGTGCGACTGGCGGCCGGGGCGGCATCGCCGCCATGACGCGGCGGAGATCGACCGGGTGCTGGACCTGGTGGGGGCGGCGCATCTGGCGCGGCGGCCGCTCGACCAGTTGTCGGGCGGCGAGCGCCAGCGCCTGCTGCTGGCGCAGGCGCTGCTGGGGCGGCCGCGCCTGCTGCTGCTGGACGAGCCGCTGGCCAGCCTGGACCCGCTGCGCGCGCGTGAGGTCGTGGCGCTGGTGCAGGCGATCCGCAGCCGGCTGGGCATCGCGGTGCTGTTTTCGACCCACGACCTGAATCCGCTGCTGGGGGTGATGGACATGGTGCTGTATGTCGGACGCGGCGCGGCGCGGCTGGGCCCGGTGGACGAGGTGGTGACCGATCCGGTGCTGAGCGCGCTGTACGGCACGCGGGTCGAGGTGATCCGCGGCGGCGGCCGCATCTTCGTCGTCACCGACGGCTGAGGGCCCGGTTTCGCGATGCTGGCCTTCGAATTCATGCGCCATGCCTTTGCCGCGACCGGAATCGTCGCGGTGCTGGCCGGGCTGGTCGGATATTTCATGGTGCTGCGCGGCGAGAGCTTCGCCGGCCATGCGCTGTCGCATGTCGGGTTTGCCGGCGCGACCGGCGCGATCCTGCTGGGGATGCCGCCGCTATGGGGCCTGATGGCGCTGACGGTGGCGGCCGGGCTGGCGATGGGGGCCGGCGGCCGGGGCACCACCCAGGGGCGGGATGTCGCGGTCGGGCTGGTCCTGTCCTGCACGCTGGGGTTCGGGCTGCTGTTCCTGCATTTCCTGACCACGTCCGCCGCCCGGGCGACCGCGCTGCTGTTCGGCAACGTGCTGGGGGTGGACGGGGCGATGCTGGCCTGGCTGGCGCTGCTGGCGGCGGGGTGCGTGCTGGCCATGGCGGTGCTGTCGCGGCCGCTGCTGTTCGCCAGCCTCCAGCCCGAGACGGCCGAGGCCCGGGGCGTGCCGGTGCGGCTGGTCTCCACCCTGTTCCTGGCGATCGTGGCGGTGGCGACGGCGGAATGCGTGCAGATCACCGGGGTGCTGCTGGTCTTCGCCCTGATGGTCGGGCCGGCCGCGACGGCGCAGCGCCTGACGGCGGCGCCCGGGCGGGGGATCGTGCTGTCGGTGCTGCTGGCGGCGGCCGAGGGGTGGGGCGGGCTGGCATTGTCCTGGTGGACGGATTGCCCGGCCTCGTTCTGGATCAGCGCGCTGAGTACGGCGGCCTATGTGGGTACATATCTGGGGAAGCGCGGATAGGGACGCGTCAGAGCTCGTCCTGGCCGTGCGGCAGCGCGTGATAGGCGCGGTTGAAATAGACCAGCCCGCCCTGCCCCGCGCCCATGCGGATGGCTTCGACCACGCCGAACATCACGCTGTGGGTTCCGACCTCGACGATCTGGTCGACATGGCAGTCGAACGAGGCCACCGCTTCCTCGAGCACCGGGGCGCCGGTGCCGAGCGTGGTCCAATGGCCGTAGGTGAAGCGTTCATACATGTCCATCGGCCCGGCGAACGAACCGGAAATGTCGCGCTGGCTGGCCGAGAGGACGTTGATGCACATGGCGCCGCCGGTGCGGAACGCGGCGCGCGCCCGCGCCGCGCGGTTCATGCAGACCAGCAGCGTGGGCGGCGCATCGGTGACCGAGCAGACCGCCGAGGCGGTGAATCCCACCGGGTCGTCCAGGGTGCCGGTGGTCACGACGTTCACCGCCGCGCCCAGCCGCGCCATTGCATCCCGATAGGTCTGGGAATCGACCGTCATTCCTGCGCCCTTCCTGCCGCCCGCCCACCGGGATTGGCGGCGTCAACCCGGGCGGCATCTCATCGTCCTGTTGCTTCTGTCATATTATCGTACAAGGGAAAACAGGGAGAAACCGAGGCGGGGCGGCACGGATGACGGATGGCGGAGCGTTGGAGAGCGGGACGTTGCTGGCGGCGCGGCAGGGGCGGCTGGCCCGTCTGACGCTGAACCGGCCCGGCGTGCTGAACGCGCTGGACCGCCCGACATGCCGCCGGATCGCCGCCTGCCTGGCGGCCTGGCGGGACGATCCGGCGGTGGGCACGGTGCTGATTGACAGCGCCAGCCCCCGGGCGTTCTGCGCCGGGGGCGACCTGCGGGCCATCCGCGCGATCCTGGTCGGGGACGGGCCGGACGCGGCGGCGGCCTTCTTTCGCGCATGCTACCGGCTGGTGGCGCTGCTGGCCGCCTATCCCAAGCCCGTGGTGTCGTTCATGGACGGGATCACCATGGGCGGCGGGGTGGGGTTGGGCGGCCATGTCCGCCATCGCGTCGTGACCGAGCGGACGATGCTGGCCATGCCCGAGACGGCGATCGGCCTGACGCCGGATGCGGGCGGGTCCTATATCCTGTCGCGCGCGCCGGGCCTGTCGGGGCTGCGGCTGGCCCTGACCGGCCGCCGGATGGGCGGGGAGGAAGCCGTCGCCATGGGATTTGCCGACCGGGTGCTGCCGGCCGGCTGCCTGCCCGAGCTGGCCCGCGAACTGGCGCGGCGGCCGGCCGGCGAGGGAGTGGCGATGTTTGCCTCTCCTGGACCCTCCGCCGGCCCGGCCGGGGCGGCAGGCGGCGCGGACGGCGATCCGGCGGTCGACCGGCTGTATGACGCGCCGGACGTCGCGACCATCAGGCGGCGCCTGGCCGGCAGTGCGGCCCCCTGGGCGGCGGCGGACCTGGCGGCGCTGGAACGGGCCTCGCCCCTGGCGCTGGAGGTGACGTTCCGGGCCTATTTCGCGGCGCGGCGCCTGCCGGACCTGAACAGCGTGCTGGAACAGGAATATCGCCTGGTGGCCAATCTGGTGCGGCAGCCGGATTTCGCCGAGGGCGTGCGGGCCAGGATACTGGACAAGGACCAGGCGCCGGGCTGGCTGGACCCGGACCAGGTGCCGCGGGCGGCAGCGGCCTGTTTCGCGCCGCGCGCCGACGGGCTGGACCTGTCGCCGGCGCGCGCCGGCGCGGACTGACCGCGCGGGCGGGGGTGGCGTCGTGCGTGCCGGGCCCTCATCTTGAGAGGGTTCCATGTCCGAGGAAGGTCCGTCGATGCCCGTCTCCGCCGCCTATCGCCCCGCCCGCGACCACCTGACGCTGGGGGCGGCGTTCTATGATCCGGTCGAGGCGGCGCGCTTTCCCGCCCATATCCTGCGCTTCCGCAACCAGGACGCGGCGGCGCGGGTCGGGCTGGACGGTCTGACGGACGATGAATGGACCGCGCATTTCGGCCGCTTCGTCCCGCTGCCGGGCGGGATGGAGGCCCCGCTGGCGCTGCGCTATCACGGGCACCAGTTCCGGGTCTACAACCCCGACCTGGGCGACGGGCGGGGCTTTCTGTTCGCGCAATTGCGCGACGCGCGGGACGGGCGGCTGCTGGATATCGGCACCAAGGGCAGCGGGCGCACCCCGTGGTCGCGCGGCGGCGACGGGCGGCTGACCCTGAAGGGCGGGGTGCGCGAGGTGCTGGCGAGCGAGCTTCTGGACGCGATGGGGGTCGCGACCTCGCGCAGCCTGAGCGTGATCGAGACCGGCGAGAGCCTGCAGCGCGGCGACGAGCCGTCGCCCACCCGGTCGTGTGTGCTGGCGCGGCTGAGCCATTCGCATATCCGTATCGGCACCTTCCAGCGCCTGGCGGCGCTGGAGGATACGGCGAACCTGGCCAGGCTGGTCGAATATGTGCTGGCGGCCTATTTCCCCGACCGGCACGGCACACGCGATCCGGCCGCCACGTTGTTCGACATCGTATGCACGCGGGTGGCCAGGCTGGGGGCGCAATGGATGGCGGCAGGCTTCGTGCATGGGGTGCTGAATACCGACAACATCAATATCACCGGCGAGAGTTTCGATTACGGCCCGTGGCGCTTCCTGCCGCGTTACGATCCGTCCTTCGTCGCGGCCTATTTCGACCATTCGGGCCTGTACGCGTTCGGCCGCCAGCCCGAGACGCTGATGTGGAACCTGGCAAGGCTGGCGGAATGCCTGATTCCTCTGGCGAATCTTGATGATCTGCAACGGATTTTCGACGATTTTCCAGATCGTTATGAAAAAGAGATGAATGCGACGACGATAAAACGCCTGGGCGTGTCGTCGGTTTCCGAAAAAGATGACCGTGCGCTGTCGCAGGAGATTTGGAAATTTCTGGAACGATCGGCCATAGGATTTGAATCTTTGTTCTTCGACTGGTATGGTGGAACACAGAGCAGGCATCGCGCGGCGAAAAGCCCCTGTGCCGGTCTCTATGCGGGTGCGGATTTCGAACCGTTGCGTCAACGGCTCGAGGCGCATGCCCCCCGGCCGGGCCTGGATCTTTCCAGCCCATATCTTTCCCGGGACGTACCCTGCACGATGCTGATCGAGACGGTGGAGCAGATATGGCAGCCCATTGCAGCCCGAGACGACTGGAGCCTGTTTCACGACATGCTGGGCGTCATACGGGACATGAAGGCCGCCCTGTCGCCTGCCTGATCCCGGGAAAGCCTGCCCGGGACCGCCACCGGCGCGCGGTCCCGGACGGGCCCTGACCGGAGCGGCGTCGCGGGCGGTACGCATCATCGGGGAAGGAGCCGACCCATTTTCCGAAACCCATTTTCCGGACAAGGAGAACAGGATGCAGAATTTCTCACCACAGGCGGCAAGCCTCGCCGCGATATCCCGGCATGAGATTTCGGGCAGTGCGCGGCTGACGCTCTGGCTCGCAGCCGCCGTGGCCGCCATCTGCGGCGGCCTCTACGGCTACGACACCGGCATTATTTCGGGTGCCCTGCTGCTGATCACGCAGGATTTCCACCTGGGCAGCACGGCGCAGGAACTGGTGGCCTCGGCCATCCTGGCCGGCGCGGTCATCGGCGCGCTCGGCACCGGATGGCTGTCGGAACGGTTCGGCCGCCGGGCCTCGGTCATGGTCGTGACGGCCCTGTTCGTGACGGGGGCGGCCGCCTGCGCCATGGCCCCCGACGTCTGGACGCTGATCATCGCGCGGGTCTATCTGGGGCTGGGGGTCGGCGGATCCACCCAGGTGGTGCCGATGTATATTTCGGAACTGGCCCCGGCGGCGCGGCGCGGGCGGCTGGTGACCCTGTTCAACGTCGCGATCGGCATCGGCATCTTCACAGCCAACGTCATCGGTTTCGCGGCGCGCGATGCCTGGGGCTGGCGCCCGATGATCGCGATCGCCGCCCTGCCGGCGGCGTGCGTGTTCGTCGCGATGTTCTTCCTGCCCAAGAGCCCGCGCTGGACCGCCGAGAACGAGGGGCTGGACGCCGCGATCGCGCAGTTGACGCGGGTGCGGACCTCGCATCGGGAAATCCACCGTGAAATCAACAAGATTCACGAAGCATCGGACGGGGTGGCGGACGCGCATCGCGGCTGGCGCGGGCTGATGCAGCCCTGGGTGCGGCCGGCGCTGGTCGCGGCCCTGGGGGTGGCGTTCTTCACCCAGTGCGGCGGGCTGGAGATGATGATCTATTACGCGCCGACCTTCCTGTCGGATGCGGGGTTCGGCCATGCCTCGGCGCTGCTGGCCAGCCTGGGCGTCTCGATCGTCTATCTGGCGATGACGCTCGGCGGGTCGATGATCGTCGATCATGTCGGGCGGCGGCGGCTGATGCTGATCATGGGTCCGGGCTCGGTCCTCAGCCTGCTGGGGCTGGGGCTGATGTTCGCGATCCATCCCGACAAGGGCAGCGTCGGAAGCTGGATGATCATCGTCTTCCTGCTGCTGTTCATGATGTTCAATTCCGGTGGCATCCAGGTCGTGGGCTGGCTGCTGGGTGCCGAAATGTTCCCGCTGCCGATGCGCGGCACCGCGACCAGCCTGCATGCCGCGACGCTGTGGGGCAGCGACCTGCTGGTGACCAGCACGGCGCTGAGCCTGGTCAAGCTGATCTCGCTGGGCGGGACGATGTGGTTTTATGCCGGGGTCAACCTGGCGTCGGTGCTGTTCGTCTTCTTCCTGGTGCCGGAGACGCGCGGCGCGTCGCTGGAGGATATCGAGGCGGCGCTGCATGCCGGCCGCTTTCGCCCGCGGCGGGGCGATACCGCCATCGTGGCCCGCTGATATCCTGTCTCTATTCCGTCTCCGAAATCCGCTTGCGCATTTCGGAGACAGATCACCAGGCTGACCAATTGTGACTACGGCGTTTCGTCGGCCGGGCGCAGGATGACGCGTTCGGCCACGTCCGGCACGGTGAAGCCGAACACCCTGCCGTAGAAATCCAGTTCCAGTTCCAGCGCGCGGCGGATCGTCTCGGCGCGGCGGAAGCCATGGCCCTCGCCCGCGAATTCGTAATGGGCATGGGGGACGGCGTTGGCGGCCAGCGCCGCGACCATGTCGCGGGCCTGGCCGGGCGGGACCACCGCGTCGTCCAGCCCGTGCAGGAACAGCACCGGGGCGCGGATCGCGTCGGCCCGGGCCAGCGGCGAGCGCGCCAGATAGAGGTCTTCGGCCGCCGGATAGGGGCCGACCAGGCGGTCGAGATAGCGGGATTCGAATTTATGCGTCTCCTGCGCCAGGGCGCGCAGGTCGGTCACGCCATACAGACTGGCGCCGGCGGCGAACAGGTCGGATTGCGCCAGGGCCAGCAGCACGGTCAGGCCGCCGGCGCTGCTGCCGCGCATGGCGATGCGGGCGGGATCGACCCGGCCCGTCGCCACCAGGTGGCGGCAGGCGGCGATGCAGTCCGCCACATCCACCACGCCCCATTGCCCGTCCAGCCTCCGGCGATAGGCGCGGCCGAAGCCGGTCGAGCCGCCGTAGTTGACGTCGACCACCGCGAAGCCCCGGCTGGTCCACCATTGGATCTTGTACGAAAAGGCGGTGCCGGCGCGACCGGTGGGGCCGCCATGGGCCATGACGATCAGCGGCGGCTTCTCGTCCGCCGGACCGCGATAGCTTAGGCTGGCGGGGGGATAGAAGAAGGCGTGGCCGTCCTGCCCCGATCCCGCCGGCAGGGGGAAGCGGATCGTCTCGGCCCGTGCGATGTCGTCCGGCGCCAGGCCGGGGGCGGCGGCGGCGCGCAGGGTGCGCGGCGGCGCGTCGGCGCGGGCATGCAGGATGGCGGGCGGCCCGTCGGGCGGCATGTCGATCCAGGCCAGCGATCCGTCGGCCAGCGGCGACGGGCAGGCGGCGGGATGGCCGAGCGGCACCGGGTGGACCGCGTCTTCGGCGATCAGGATCGTCCGGGGGGCGCCGTCCTCGATCGCGATGGCCAGGATGGAGCCGCCGGGCAGCGGACGGTAGCTGCGCAGGCCGAACACCCAATGGGGCAGCCCGATTTCGGCGCGCATCGGCGCGACCGGCGTGGCCTGCCCGTCCGGCAGGGCAACGCGCAGCAGGTTCCACCACCCGTCGCGGTCCGAGGCGACCAGAAGCGTCCGCTCGTCGGCCCAGGCGGGTTCGATGACCGAGGACCCGTCATCGAGCAGGGTGCGCGGCTCCGCCAGCGACGGGGCGCCGTCGCCCGCCAGCCGGGCCAGGCGCAGCCGGGTGGCGTCCCATGGCATGGCGGGGTGGTCCCATTCGATCCAGGCCAGATGCGTGCCGTCGGGCGACGGGCGGGGGGAACTGACGAAATCCGCGTCCGCCGCCAGCACCGTGCCGGCCTGCGTCGCGGGATCGCCGCCGTCGGCGTCGCCGGTGCGGAAGGCCACCAGGGTCGAGACCGCTTCGCCCGGCGCGGTATGGTCCTCGCGCACGCAGAACAGGGTGGCGCCATCGGGGGCGAAGGCCAGGTCGGCGAAGCGCAGGCCGGGTGCATGGCTGAGGGCGCGGGGGACGGCGCCCGGCGCGTCGGACATCAGCCAGAGACTGCCGTCCGGCCGGTTGCTGAAGGCGATGCGGCCCCCCGACACGGCATAGGCGCCGCCGCCATATTCATGGACCCGCGTGCCGACATCGAAGGGTGCCTGGGTGACGTCGCGCATGCCGTCTCGT
Source organism: Nguyenibacter sp. L1 (assembly GCF_035199985.1). GTDB lineage: Bacteria > Pseudomonadota > Alphaproteobacteria > Acetobacterales > Acetobacteraceae > Gluconacetobacter > Gluconacetobacter vanlangensis. Next base: position 2,418,757 of record NZ_CP127015.1, on the reverse strand, counting down.
TCGGTCCAGCGGACCAGGACGGTGCGGCCGGCTTCGGCGGGGCGGCTTTCCAGCCAATAGACCGCGTCGCCGTCGGTCTGCAGCTCGGACAGGCCGAGCGTCCGGCCCGCCACCAGGTCCGGCGTGATGCGGGAGGGCCAGGTGCCGTAGGATAAAATCTCGGGGGCGGATCCGGTGCCGGCGTGGGGGGCGGTCATGCGGGGGGTCCTGCTTTGGGGGCGCTGTCCCGTCCTATTGACTTGACACGGCGTTGGCCAGACGGTTCCTCAGCCTCTTCGCGCAACAGGACAGGTCCAATCCGCTGGTTCATCAGTTCGAATCCCTCGTCATGCAATATGGGTACGGCGTCATCGGCGTCGTCGTCATGTTCGAGAGCATGGGCCTGCCGCTGCCGGCCGAAACCCTGATCATCTCCTCGGCGCTCTATTGCGCGGCGACCCATCAGTTGGATATCGGCTGGGTGGCGGTGGCGGCGATCGCCGGCGCCATCATGGGCGACAATTTCGGCTATCTGATCGGGCGGAGCTTCGGCTTCCGCCTGCTGGAGCGGCACGGCGCCAAGGTCTGCCTGACGCCGCGCCGGCTGCTGCTGGGGCGCTATCTGTTCCGCCGTCATGGTGGCAAGGTGGTGTTCTTCGGCCGCTTCATCGCCATCCTGCGCGTCTTCGCGGCCCTGCTGGCGGGGGCGAACCGCATGCCGTGGCATACGTTCCTGTTTTACAATGCCCTGGGCGGAATCGGCTGGGCCGGCGGTTATGCGTTCGGTACCTATTATCTGGGCCACCAGGTGTTGAACATCTCGGGCCCGGTCGGGCTGACCTTGGGGGCGATCGCGCTGCTGGTCATCGGAAGCGGCTTCGTCTTCCTGAAACGCAACGAAGTGCGCCTGACCGAGGAAGCCACGAAGGCGGCCGAGCGGGAGCAGCACAGCAGCGCGCACCACAGGGACCGGCAGCATGCGGGTCGGCACCGTGAAGGGGAGCAGGCATGATGGCCGTGCCGGCGAAATGGACGATCGCGCGCGCCCCGGACCTGACCGGGCGGGTCGCCGTGGTGACGGGGGCGAGCGGCGGCCTGGGCTATGAGACCGCGTGCGGCCTGGCGGCGCGCGGGGCCACGACCATCCTGGCGGGGCGCAACGCGGCGCGCGGCCAGGCGGCGCTGGATCGGCTGCGGGCCCGGGTGGCGGAAACCGGCGGGGCGGAGGCCAGGGCGGACTTCATGATGCTGGACCTGGGCAGCCTGCGCTCGGTCGCGGCCTTCGCCCAGGCGCTGGGGGAGCGGACCGACAGGCTGGACATCCTGGTGAACAATGCCGGCCTGATGGGCGCGCCGCGCCGCGCGCAGACCGAGGACGGGTTCGAACTGCAATTCGGCACCAATTACCTGGGCCATTTCGCCCTGACCGGACGGCTACGGCCGCTGCTGCTGCGCGCCCCGGACGGCGGGCGGGTGGTCAGCGTCGCCAGCCTGGCGGCGTGGCGCGGCCGGCTGGTATTCGACGATCTGCAGGCGCGGCATCGCTATACGCCGTTCGGCGCCTATCGGCAGAGCAAGCTGGCCAACCTGATCTTCGCGCTGGAACTGGACCGGCTGGCGCAGTCCGGGGGGTGGAACCTCCACTCCCTCGCCGCCCATCCGGGCTGGGCGGTGACCGACATCATGGCCAGTCGCGTGCCCGAGGCGCCGAACGCGGCCGAACGGGCGATCCGGGGCATGGTGCGGGTGGCCTTCCGGCTGATGGGCCAGTCGGCCGAGGCCGGGGCGCGGCCGATCCTGTTCGCCGCCGCCGGCCGCGAGGCGGCGGATGGCCATTATTACGGCCCGGCCGGGCGCGGCGAGCGGCGTGGCGCGGTGGCCGAGGCGCGGATACCGCCCCAGGCGCGCAGCCTGCCCGCCGCGCGGCGGCTGTGGGCGGTGTCCGAGCGGCTGACCGGGGTGTCGCTGTCCTGACCGGCCGCGCTGTGGCCGGGCGCGCGGTCAGCGCCGGGTGAAGACCCAGTAGAAGGGTTGCCGCCCGGCGCGCAGGGCCTTGGCCTCGTAGCGGGTCGGGGGCCAGCCTTCGGGGCGGATCGTGGCGGGCGGTGCGGTGTCGAACAGGTCCTGGGCGGCCATGACCTCTTCCACCCACGCCTGATAGGTCGGGTCGTCGCTGGCGACGCGCCAGGTGGCGCCCGGCTTGAGCACGCGGGCCACCAGCCTGATCGTCTCGGGATGGACGAAGCGGCGCTTGGCGTGCCGGGCCTTGGGCCACGGATCGGGAAACATCAGGAACATCCGGTCGAGCGACCGGTCCGGCAGGGCGCGCAGCAGGATGCGCGCGTCCTCGTCCCACAGCCGCAACCGGTCGGGGACGGGGGCCGTGTCCTCCTGCCCGTCGGGCACCAGGCGCGACAGCAGCGAGCACAGGCCGTTTTCGAAGACCTCGCTGGCGATATAGCCGACATCCGGATGGGACGCGTGCTGGGCCAGCGAATGCTCGCCGCCGCCGAAACCGACTTCCAGCCAGATTTCGGACGGCGCGCGGCCGAAGCCCCGCGCCGGATCGGCCAGCGCCGATTCCGCCAGCCGCAGGCGCGGCAGCGTCAGGTCCAGCAGGCGTTGCTGGCGCGGGCGCAGCGGATGGCCGCGCTGGCGGCCATAGAGCCGGTCCGGCGGGGCCTTGACCGCGACCGGCTGCGCCGGGTCGCGGGGGCGGCCCGGGACCGCCTGCGATGCCTGCCGGACCGTCATGCGCTCAGCGGTTGAAGGCGCCGCGCAGCGCGTCGACCAGATCGGTCTGTTCCCACGTGAAATTGTCGCGGGCCGGGTCGGGCGTGCGGCCGAAATGGCCATAGGCGGCGGTTTCGGTATAGATCGGGCGGTTCAGGCGCAGATGCCGGCGGATGCCGCGCGGCGAGAGGTTCATGACCTCGCGCAGGACATCGCCCAGCTTCGCCTCGTCCACGTCCTTGCCGGTGCCGTCCAGGTCGACATAGACCGACAGCGGATGCGACACGCCGATCGCGTACGAGATCTGCAGCGTGCAGCGATCGGCCAGGCCGGCGGCGACCACGTTCTTGGCCAGGTAGCGGCAGGCATAGGCCGCCGAACGGTCCACCTTGGTCGGGTCCTTGCCCGAGAAGGCGCCGCCGCCATGCGGGGCCGCGCCACCATAGGTGTCGACGATGATCTTGCGCCCGGTCAAGCCGCAATCGCCGTCGGGACCGCCGATGACGAACACGCCGGTCGGGTTGACGTAGAATTCGTCGTCCGGGCACATCCAGCCCTCGGGCAGCACCTCGAGCACCACCTCGCGCAGCGCGTCGCGGATCGCGGGCTGGCTGGCGCCTTCGTCGTGCTGGGTGGAAATCACCACCGAGGTCGCGCCGACCGGGCGGCCATCGACATAGCGCAGGGTCACCTGGCTCTTGGCGTCGGGCTGCAGGCCGGCGACGCGCGCGTCGCCGGCCTTCCGCAGGTCGCGGATGCGGTGCAGGATGCCGTGCGCGTAATGGATCGGCGCCGGCATCAGCGTCTCGGTCTCACGCGTCGCGAAGCCGAACATGATGCCCTGGTCGCCGGCGCCCTCGTCCTTGTTGCCGGCGCTGTCCACGCCGACCGCGATGTCGGCGGACTGGGCGTGCAGATAGGATTCGATGGCGGCGTTCTTCCACGAGAAGCCGCTCTGGTCATAGCCGATATCGCGGATGGCGGCGCGCGCGCCCTCGATCAGCGCCTCGGTCGTCACCGAGGACGGGCCGCGCACCTCGCCGGCCAGCACCACGCGGTTGGTCGTCACCAGCGTTTCGCATGCGACGCGCGATTCCCCGTCGGCCGCCAGATAGGCGTCCAGAACGCTGTCGCTGATCCGGTCCGCGACCTTGTCGGGATGGCCTTCGGACACCGATTCCGATGTGAACAGAAAATCGCCTTTGTTGCGCATGATGGTTCTGCTGACCTCGCACGATGAAACGGGGTGCCGCCGCTCATGCGGAGGCAGGGGGGCGGGACGATGTGACGGAATACCCGCACAGCGTCAAGTATTTTCAGGGCATATCACGCTCGCGCCGAGGGAAATCAGGCCCCGAGAATCAAGGGGCGCGCAGGCCCAGCACGTCCTCCATGTCGTAGAGGCCGGGCGTGCGGCCGCGCAGCCACAGCGCCGCGCGCACCGCGCCTGTGGCGTAGATGCGCCGGTCGAAGGAGCGGTGGGCCAGCGTGATCTGTTCGGCGGCCGAGGTGAAGGTCAGGGTATGTTCGCCCACGATCTGGCCGCCGCGCAGCACGGCGAAGCCGATCGCATCGGCCCGGCGGGGGCCGGTATGGCCGGTGCGCGCGTCCTCGACATGGCTTGCGAAATCGATGCCGCGCCCGTCCGCGACCGCCTGGCCGATCGCCAGCGCCGTGCCCGAGGGGGCGTCGACCTTCTGCCGATGGTGCATTTCCAGGATTTCGGCGTCGTAGGCCGCGGACGGCAGGGCAGCGGCCATCTGGCGGGCCAGGCGGGTGACCAGCGTGACGCCGGGCGAATAATTCGCGGCATGCACCACCGGGATGCGCTGCGCGGCGGCCTGGACGGCGTCGAGGTCCTCGTCCGACAGGCCGGTGGTGCCCAGCACCCAGGCGACGCCTGCCTCGGCCAGGATGGCGGCGTGGGCGCGCACCGTGGCGGCATGGGTGAAATCGATCACCACGTCGCAGCGCGGCGCCAGCTCGCCGAGCGTGGCGAACTGGCCGGACGCGGCCCCGGATGCAGCCTGGGCGTCGCGCGCCGTGCCGCCGGCCAGGCTGCCGCCGCCGGCCGCCACTTCCTCGCGCAGCAGGCGTCCGACCCGGCCATTGATGCCGGCGATGCCGATGCGGACCGTTTCTGTCGTCATATCCGGGGCCCAAAATACGGATGGCGGCGCGACCGGGGGATCGCGCCGCCTGGACTATCCACGGTGCGAGTTGGGGGGATCACCATGGACCCTCGATTTCTACCCCTAACCGGCACCCCTTTCAACCGCGGCGGCGGATCGCCGCGTTCAGAGCTTGCCTTCGAAGAAATCGCGCACCTTGCCGAAGAAGCCGGCGCTTTCGGGATTGGCGCGCTCGTGGTCGCCGCCGTCGCCTTCGAATTCGTCGAGCAGTTCGCGCTGGCGCTTGGTCAGGTGGCGCGGGGTCTCGACCGAGACCTGGATATACATGTCGCCGCGCGCCGCCGAGCGCAGGACCGAGAAACCCTTGCCGCGCAGGCGGAAATTCTCGCCGGTCTGGGTGCCGGCGGGAACCCTGACCTTGGCACGCGAGCCGTCGACCACCGGGACCTCGATTTCGGTGCCCAGGGCCGCCTGGGTCATGCGCAGGGGCACGCGGCAATAGATGTTGGCGCCGTCGCGCTGGAAGATCGGGTGGGGCTCGACCGCGACATGGACGTACAGATCCCCCGGGGGCACGCCCTTGCCGCCGGACTCGCCCTCGCCGGACAGCCGGATGCGCGTGCCGTCCTCGACGCCTGCCGGGATCGGGACGTCGAGCGTGCGCTGGCGCTCGACGGTGCCGGTGCCGCGGCAGGCCGGGCAGGGATTGCGCACCACCTTGCCGGCGCCGTGGCAGGTCGGGCAGGCGCGTTCGACCAGGAAGAAGCCCTGCTGGGCGCGGACCTTGCCGGCGCCATGGCAGGTCGGACAGGTCTCGGCCCCCTGGTCGCGGTCGGCCGAGCCCGAGCCGTCGCAGGATTCGCAGATGACCCGGGTGGGCACGGTGACGGGTTTCTTGACGCCCGAGAACGCCTCGGTGAAGGAGATCGAGACCTGGATCTGGATGTCGCTGCCCGAGCGGCGGCCGCCGCGCCGGCCGCCCATCATGTCGCCGAACATCTGCTCGAAGATGTCGCCCAGACCGCCGCCGAAATCGAACCCGCCGGCGCCGGGGCCGCCGCCCTCGAACGCCGCATGGCCGAAGCGGTCATAGGCCGCGCGTTTCTGATCGTCCTTCAGGACGTCGTAGGCTTCGTTGATTTCCTTGAACCGGGATTCGGCCGACGCGTCGCCGGGATTGCGGTCCGGGTGGTACTGCATGGCCAGCCGGCGATACGCCTTTTTCAACTCGTCGCCATTCGCATCGCGGGAGACTTCGAGCACGGCGTAGTAATCGAGCTTGGTGGCCATCACGGTCCTCATTGGGGGCCGCGTTCAGGGCGGTGCCGCGGCCGTCGATCATGAAATGAACAGGGTCGGTCAAGGAAAAGCGCCCGCCTTCGGCAGAAGGGGGCGCCTTCGGCCAAAGGCGGGAACCAGAGGCGGCGGCCAAAGGCGGAGCCCGTGGCGGGCGGCACCGGCCGAAACCGGGCCGCCACGACCGCGCCGCCGGACGATCAGGCCGACTTCTTGTCGTCCACGTCTTCGAAATCGGCGTCGACGACCTTCTCGCCATGCGCCCCCGAGGTCCCCGTCGACGGGCCGGCACCGGGCGCCGCCTCGGCCTGGCCGGCCTTGTAGACGGCCTCGCCGATCTTCATCGCCGCCTGGGACAGCGCATCGGACGCGCTCTTGAGCGCGGCGGCGTCGCTGCCTTCCAGGGCCTTGCGGACATCGGCGATCGCCGCCTCGGCCGCCGCCTTGTCACCGGCCGGGACCTTGTCGCCGGCTTCGGCCAGCGACTTCTCGACCTGATGCGCCAGCCCTTCGGCATGGTTGCGGGCCTCGACCAGATCCTTCTTGGCCTTGTCGGCCGCGGCGTTCGCCTCGGCGTCCTTGACCATCTTCTCGATGTCGGCGTCGGACAGGCCGCCCGATGCCTGGATCTTGATCTGCTGTTCCTTGCCGGTCGCCTTGTCCTTGGCCGAGACCGACACGATGCCGTTGGCGTCGATGTCGAACGTCACCTCGATCTGCGGCATGCCGCGCGGGGCGGGGGCGATGCCGGTCAGGTCGAAATTGCCCAGCAGCTTGTTGTCGGCCGCCATCTCGCGCTCGCCCTGGAACACCTTGATGGTCACCGCGCTCTGGTTGTCCTCGGCGGTCGAGAAGGTCTGGCTCTTCTTGGTCGGGATGGTGGTGTTGCGGTCGATCAGGCGGGTGAACACGCCGCCCAGCGTCTCGATCCCCAGCGAGAGCGGGGTGACGTCGAGCAGCAGCACGTCCTTCACGTCGCCCTTCAGCACCGCGCCCTGCACCGCAGCACCGATCGCCACGACCTCGTCGGGGTTCACGTTGCGGGCCGGCTCCTTGCCGAAGAACTGCTTCACCGCCTCGATGACCTTGGGCATGCGGGTCATGCCGCCGACCAGGATCACCTCGTCGATTTCCGCCGCCGAGACGGATGCATCCTTGAGCGCGGCGCGGCACGGATCCATCGTGCGCTGGATCAGGTCGTCGACCAGGCTTTCCAGCTTCGCGCGGCTGAGCTTCAGCACCAGGTGCTTCGGCCCCGAGGCGTCGGCGGTGATGAAGGGCAGGTTGATCTCGGTCTCCTTGGAGGAGGACAGCTCGATCTTCGCCTTTTCCGCCGCTTCCTTCAGGCGCTGCAGGGCCAGCTTGTCGGCGCGCAGGTCGATGCCCTGCTCGCGCTTAAACTCGTCGGCCAGATAGGCGATGATGCGCGCGTCGAAATCCTCGCCGCCCAGGAAGGTGTCGCCGTTGGTCGACTTCACCTCGATCACGCCGTCCGAGATTTCCAGGACCGACACGTCGAACGTGCCGCCGCCCAGGTCGTAGACCGCGATCGTGCCGCTGTTCTTCTTCTGCAGCCCATAGGCCAGGGCGGCCGCCGTCGGCTCGTTGATGATGCGCAGCACGTCCAGCCCCGCGATGCGGCCGGCATCCTTGGTCGCCTGGCGCTGCGCGTCGTTGAAGTAGGCCGGCACCGTGATGACCGCCTGGGTCACCTTCTCGCCCAGATAGGACTCGGCCGTTTCCTTCATCTTGCCCAGCACGAAGGCCGCGATCTGCGACGGGGCGTATTTCTTGCCCTGCGCCTCGACCCACGCGTCGCCGTTGTCGCCGGGGACGATCGCATAAGGGACCAGGGCCTTGTCCTTGGTCACGGTCGGGTCGTCATAGCGGCGGCCGATCAGGCGCTTGACCGCATACAGCGTGTTGGCGGGATTGGTGACGGCCTGGCGCTTGGCGGCCTGGCCGACCAGCATTTCGCCGCTATCGGTGAAGGCGACCATCGACGGGGTGGTGCGCGCACCTTCGCTGTTCTCGATGACGCGGGTCTCATCCCCCTCGCGAATGGCGACGCACGAATTGGTCGTGCCGAGGTCGATGCCGATAACCTTGCTCATTCATATTCTCCTTTCAGCGGTCCCGACCGGCCCGAAGCACCGGAAAGGACCCTAGAACCCATTATGGCCCGGCAGGTGGCGCGAATGGTCCGCCGCACCTGATGATCTGCCTTGTCCGCCACACTGCGTGCTGGCGCCCGCACCGCCGGATCTGTCCAGCATGTATTCAGACCGGGTATCCCTTTCAAGGGCAATTCCGGCGCAAATCCGGGGCGATCCCGGATGCCGCTCGGGACGCCGGTCCGGGCGCCGCCGGGAATCAGGCGCTGGTCTTGTCGGATGCGGGCGTGTCGGCGGGCGGCGCGCCCTTGGACACGACGACCATCGCCGGCTTCAGCAGGCGGCCATGCAGCTTCCAGGCCGGGGTCCAGGCCTGGATGACCGTGCCCTGTGGATGCTCCTCGCTGTGCTGCTCGGCCATCGCCTGGTGGTGGTTGGCGTCGAACGGCGCGCCGGCCGGGTCGGTGGCCGAGATGCCGTGCCGTTCCAGGATGCCGATAAAGGACCGTTCGGTGCTCTCGATCCCCTCGCGCATGCGCGCGATCAGCCGGTCCTCGCCCTCGGTGGCATGGGGCAGGCTGGCCAGCGCGCGCTTGAGGTTCTCGGCGGCCTCGACCACGTCGCGGGCGAATTTCTGCGTCGCGTATTGCCGCGCATCGTCCAGTTCGCGCTTGGTGCGCGCGCGAAGGTTCTGCATCTCGGCCTCCGAGCGCATCCAGCGTTCGCGCATGTCCTCCAGCGCGGCTTCCAGCTCCTGGATCCGGGCTTCGGGTCCGGTTTCGGGGGAGGCGTCGGCCGTCGCGGTCTGGGCGGTATCCATCTCTTCACTGTCCATCCGGGCTGTATCCTGGTCGTTGCCGGTGGCCTGGCCAGGGGTATGGCCAGTGGCTTCGGTCGGGTCGGTATCGTGGCTCATGCGTCTTGAAGTAGGTCACCGCGCGCCGTTGGACAAGGCATTGCGGCATGGCCGACCATGACGTTTCCGCGTCCCTGTTCCCTGCCCGGGACCTCGTGGTCCGTCTCCTGTAGAGGGACATGGACGGATGGTCATCGGCGCCTGCCATGACAGCGCCTTGTTCCTGGCGCTATGATGGCGCGGACGATGTGACCAGCAAGGCCGGCGGGGTTGTCGGCAGGGAGCGAGAACGCCGCGATGGAGCCGACGAAACACACGATCGCCCTGGTCGACGACGACCGGAACATCCTGACCTCGGTGCAGATGACGCTGGAGGCCGAGGGCTTCTGCGTCCGCACCTATACAGACGGCGAGAGCGCCCTGCACGGAATCACGACCCGGCCGGTCGACCTGGCGGTGCTGGATATCAAGATGCCCCGCATGGACGGGATGGAACTGCTGCAGCGCCTGCGCAGCCGGTCCCACCTGCCGGTGATCTTCCTGTCGTCGAAGGACGAGGAGGTCGACCAGTTGATGGGGCTGCGCCTGGGGGCGGACGACTACATCACCAAGCCGTTCTCGCAGCGACTGCTGCTCGAGCGCATCCGCGCGCTGCTGCGCCGCAACGACGCCACCCGCAACGAGGCGGGCGGAGCGGGCGGCGGCGGCACGATGGTGCGCGGCGACCTGTCGCTGGACGAGACGCGGCACCAGTGCCTGTGGCGCGGCAAGGACATCCAGTTGACGGTGACCGAGTTCCTGCTGGTCAAGGCGCTGGCGGCGCGGCCCGGGCTGGTCAAGTCGCGCGACCAGTTGATCGACGCCGCCTACGGCGAGAACATCTATGTCGACGACCGCACCATCGACAGTCACATCAAGCGGGTGCGCAAGAAATTCCGCCAGGTGGACGAGGAGTTCAACCAGATCGAGACGCTGTACGGGATCGGCTATCGCTACAAGGAGGAGTGAGTGCGCATCGGCAACCTGGTGACGGCGCTGCCCGATCCGTTCACCTGGCTGCGCCGGGGGGCCGAGACCGGCGGCGAGAACCTGAACCGCGACGCGGCGGCGGCCTATCGGGAATATCGCACGCGCCTGGTCTCGCCGCTGATGCGGCGGGTGCTGCTGGTCAACGTGCTGCCGCTGATGGTGCTGGCGGTGACGCTGCTCTATCTGAGCCAGTTCCAGAACAGCCTGCTGGAAGCCGAGGTCATGGCCCTGCGCGAGCAGGCGCGGATCTATGCCGGCGCGCTGGGGCAGAGCGCCGTGGTGTTCGGCCATGGCGGCGCGCCGATCCTGGACGCGCCGCTGGCCCGGCCGCTGCTGCTGCGCCTGACCGAGCCCAGCCCCAGCGCCCATGCGCGGCTGTTCGCCCCCGACGGGCAATTGGTGGCCGACAGCCGGGTCGAGGCCGCGGCGGCGGTGCAGCATCGCGGGGCGCGGGGGCAGATCGCCATGCAGCCCCTGCCCTCGCCCGCCGCCGACGACGGCGATGATCGCGCGCCCCGGGCGGCGGCCGGGGCCAAGCTGGGGCTGGCCGAACGGTTCTATGACCGGCTGCTGTCCCTGCTGCCGATCCTGTCGGGCGGGCGGATCGTGACCCTGGACACGCCGGATACCGACCCCAGCGTGCAGCCGATGACCGGGGCGGACGGCGCCGCGCAGCCGGAAATGCCCCCCTATATCCGCCGGACCGCGCGCCGGCACCTGATCGTCACGGTGGCCGAGCCGGTGATGCATGAGGGCCAGACGATCGGCATCATCCAGTTGACGCGGCAGGCGGGCAACGTGGACCGGTCCCTGTTCGCCGTGCGCTCGTCGATCCTGTCGCTGTTCCTGGTGGCGCTGGCCGTGACGGTGCTGCTGTCGTGGTACCTGTCGCTGACGATCGCGCGTCCGCTGCTGCGGCTGACCGCGTCGGCCCATGTGATGCGCGAGAGCACCGGCCGGTCGGATCCGGTGCCGGTGCGCCTGCTGGCCCGCCGGGACGAGATCGGCGAGGTGGCGCGGGCGCTGCAGGACAGCGCCCGGGCGCTGTGGGCGCGGATGGACGCGATCGAGCGGTTCGCCGCCGATGTCAGCCACGAGATCAAGAACCCGCTCTCGTCGATCCGCTCGGCGATCGAGACGCTGCTGCGGATCGAGGATCTGAACCGCCAGCGGCGGCTGCTGTCGATCATCAACGAGGATGTGCGGCGGCTGGACCGGCTGATCACCGATATTTCCGATGCCAGCCGGGTGGACGCGGAATTGTCGCGCGCACGCACCGAGCCGGTGGCGGTGGTGCCGATGCTGTCGGTGCTGGCCGAGATCCACCAGGCGACGCGCCAGCCGGGCCAGCCGGTGCTGAGCGTGGCCAGCAGCGGGGATACGGCCGAGCGCCGGCTGGCGGTGATGGCGGTCGAGGACCGGCTGGTGCAGGTGCTGCGCAACCTGATCGGCAATGCGATCTCGTTCTCGCCGCCCGAGGGGCGCATCGTGCTGAGCGCGGTGCCGGCCGCCGGCGGAATGGTCGAGATCGCGGTGACGGACGAAGGGCCGGGCATTCCGCCCGGAAAGCTGAACAGCATCTTCGACCGTTTCTATTCCGAGCGGCCGACCAGCGAGAATTTCGGCCAGCATTCGGGGCTGGGCCTGTCGATCAGCCGGCAGATCGTCGAGACCCTGAAAGGCACGATCCGCGCGGAAAACCGCATCGGCCCCGATGGCCAGGTGACCGGCGCGCGGTTCGTCGTCAGCCTGCCGCGGGTGGCCTGAGGGGTTTCCGTGCGCGCCGGCACATAGCTCCCGACGTACAAAAGTTTTTTGGTTCTTTTTTCAAAAAAGAACGCAAAGGCACTCGCTCATTGCGGTGAATTTCCGTACCGGCGATAAATATAGCCGGGCGGATCGTCCGGCAGGCCGTCCAGGATCGCGGCGATGCGGCCATGGTGGGGCGATCGGGTGCAGACCGGGTCGGTGGCGCCGGCATCGCCCAGCAGGGCAAGCGCCTGGCAGCGGCAGCCGCCCCAATCCTGTTCGCGCAGGTCGCAGCCGCGGCAGGGTTCGGGCATCCAGTCCGTGCCGCGGAACAGCCGGAAGAGCGGGGCGTTTTCCCAGATCTCGGCCAGGCCGGCGGTACGGATGTCGGGCATGGGCACGCCGGGCACGGTTTCGGCCGCGTGGCAGGGCAAAACATGGCCGGCGGGCGAGATATTCACGAAGCGGCGTCCCCAGCCGCCCATGCAGGGCTTGGGCTGGTCGGCGTAATAATCGGGGGTGACGTAATCGATGGCGAGCGCCGTCCCCAGCCGGGCGCGCGCGTCCGCGACGGCGCGGGTCGCGTCCTCGAGCTGGGCGCGGCTGGGCAGCAGGGCGGCGCGGTTGGCCAGGCCCCAGCCGTAATATTGCGTGTGGGCGATTTCCACCCGCCGCGCGCCCAGTGACAGCGCCAGGTCCAGCATGTGCGGGATGCGCGCGATATTGGCGCGATGGACGACGAAATTCAGCGTCAGCGGCATGCCGTCGGCCACGACGATACGGGCGGCCGCCAGCTTGCGCTCCTGCGCGCCGGCCATGCCGCCGATCCGTTCGGCGGAGGCCGCATCGACGTCCTGGAAAGAGAGCTGGACATGGTCCAGCCCCGCATCGGCCAGGGTGCGGAAGCTGGTTTCGGTCAGCAGCACGCCCGAGGTGATCAGGTTGGTGTACAGCCCCCGCCCCGCCGCGTGGCGTACCAGATCGGGCAGGTCGGGCCGGGCCATCGGCTCGCCGCCCGAGAAATGCACCTGCAGCACGCCCAGTTCGGCCGCCTGGTCGAGGATGCCGGTCCATTCGGCGGTGGTCAGTTCCCGCTCGCGCCCGTCCAGCGCCAGGGGGTTGGAGCAGTACGGGCATTGCAGCGGACAGCGATGCGTCAGCTCGGCCAGCAGGCTCATCGGCGGCGGGGCGGTCGTCATGCCGTCAGGACCTGGCGGGCCGCGAGGTCGGCGATCATGGCCAGCACGTCCCGGGCAATGACCGGGCGGGGCGCGTCGAAACGGGCGGCCAGCAGGTCGATGATGGCGCCGACCGGGCGTTGCCCGTCCACCAGGCGCAGGATTTCGGCCGCGACCGGATCGGCGATGAAGGCGCGTTCGGGCGCCTGGATCACCCACTGGTCGCGCACCCGGTCGTGCTGCAGCCGCGTGCCGCGCAGGAAGCGGACGATATCGGCCTCGGACGGCGCGGCACGCGGGTCGCCGGTCATGCGGGGTCGGGACGGAAGGCGCCGGGCGGGATGCGGCCGGGCGCGACATAGGCATAGTCCAGCGCGTCCAGCATCGACCACAGCACGTCGCATTTGAAACGCAGCGCGTCCATCACCGCCTGCTGCTGTTCGGCGGTGCGCGCATGGTCGCGCACATAGGCCAGGGCGAAATCGGAATCGCGCGGGGCCTGGGTCAGGCGCGGCTGGAAATAGGCAAGGGTGTCGGGGGTGACGAAATCGTAATGGCGCAGCATGCCCGAGACGCGTTCGCCGATGATGGTCGGCGAGAAAAGTTCGGTCAGGGACGAGGCGATGGCTTCCAGGATCGAGCGATCGCGCACGAAATGGACATAGGCGTCGACGGCGAAGCGGGTGGCCGGCAGCAGACCGTGCAGGGATTCGACATAGGCGCGGTCCAGCCCCAGCCCGCCGGTCAGTTTCAGCCAGCGCGCGACCCCGCCCGTATCGGGCGCGTCGCCGTCGTGATCGACCAGGCGGCGGCGCCATTCGCGGCGCAGCTCCGCCGTCGGCAGGCGAGCCAGCAGGGTCGCGTCCTTGGCCGGGATCCGGCACTGGTAGTAATAGCGGTTCAGCGCCCAGGCCTGCACCTGCCCCCGGGTCAGCCGGCCGTCATGCAGCGCGCGATGGAACGGATGCAGGTTGTGATAGCGTTCGGCGCCGATGGCGCGCAGCGCGGCCTCGAGCCCGTCGGGGGAAAGGGGCGGCGTGCTCATGCCTGGATCCTCATGCCGTCGAAGGCGATGTCCCACCCCGCATCGCGGGCGGCCTGGTGCTCGGCGCTGTCGTCGAGCAGGATGGGGTTGGTATTGTTGATGTGAATCAGGATCTTGCGCCGGACGTCCAGCGCGGCGAAGGCGGCGATCGTGCCGTCCGGGCCGCTGACCGACATATGGCCCATGCGCCGCCCGGTCTTCTGGCCCACACCGGCGCGCAGCATTTCATCGTCGGTCCAGAGCGTGCCGTCGAAGAAGACCAGGTCGGCGCCGCGCAGGCGCGCGCGCAGGCTGTCGGTCATCCGGGCGCAGCCGGGGATGAACAGGGCCTGGCGCGTGCCGTCCGAAATCGCCAGGCCGATCGTCTCGCCGTTCTCGACGATCGCGGCGGGGTCGGGGCCGGATTCGGCATAGAGCGGGACCTTGCCGGGCACGGCGAAGGCCGTGACCGTCAGCCCGGCGGCCGCGCCGTCCGGCAGGGCCAGCGCCGTGGGCACGTCCAGCGCCAGCGCGCGGCGGGGGATGATGGTCCGGTCCAGGGCCTCGAAAATCGGGTTGGCGTCGAGCAGCGCCAGCACCGGGGCGGTGGCCAGCAGGGTGAAGGGCTGGCGTTCGCGCAGGGTCAGCAGGCCGGTGATGGTGTCGACCTCGCCGCCCGTCAGGACCACCCCGGCGATGGGGGTGGAGCGCAGCCCGTGGTTTGGATGCAGCGCCTCGGTCCGGCCGATCTGCTGGCGCAGGTCCGGCGAGGCGTTGACGATGAACCAGTGCGTGCCGTCGCCGCTGACGGCGATCGAGGCCTGGGTCCGGGGCAGGGCCGCCGGATCGCCGGCGCGGGCCCGTCGGCATGAAGGGGCGTTGGAGTTCCATTGCGGAAAGCCGCCGCCCGCCGCCGCGCCGAGAACGATGATGTCGATCATGGCCGGAGGTTTAGGGGAAAAACGCCGCCCGCGCGAGGCGGGCGGCGTCATGCGGCTTATTTCTTCTGGCCGCAGACGTAGCTGTTGATTTCCGCGCCCAGCGGAACTTCGGTGATCTTCGGGGCAGTCCAGGCCATGACGGTCTCCATCGGTTGCGAAAACGGGCGGCCGGCGAAAAACGGGTGCTGCCCGTTCTCCGGCTGGCCGCGCTCGGGCCAATGTGCGACCGCTTGACCCGTCCTTTCAACCCCCGATCGCGGCATAGGGGCGCGCGAGGGGAGGCAGGTGTCTCACGTTTTTGTGATCGCGTTCGTTCGCGCGGGGCATTCGCGGGGCGGCGTGCGCCGTCTTTTGTGCCTTGCGCGCCGGCAAGCGGCGGATTACCCCCGGGTGACGGGCCGGTCCGGTGGCCGCGCTGCCTTGGGCGAGAGTGGGCCATGCCGCCTGTGTCGGAACTGGACGATGTCGAAGCGGCCGCGCGGCGGGAACGGGCGGCCGAGATCATCCGCCGCAGCCGTTTCCAGCCCCAGACCGTCTGCCTGCTGATCCTGGCGGTCCTGGCGGTGTTCTATACGCTGTATTTCGCGGCCGCGATCATCCTGCCGATCGTGCTGGCGCTGGTGGTCAATCTGCTGCTGTCGGCGCCCATGCGCGTGCTGCATATGCGGCTGCACCTGCCCAAGACGCTGGCGGCGCTGCTGCTGATCCTGTGCCTGTTCGGGGTGGTGGGGGCGATCGGCACGGCGATTTCGGTGCCGGCCGCCGGCTGGATCGCGCGGGCGCCGCAGACCATGACCGCGATCCAGACGCGGCTGGCGCTGATGCACGGCCCGATCCAGATGATCCAGGCCGCCAACGAGCGGATCGAGAATTTCCTGACCGTGGTCAGCGGCGAGCATCGTGCCGCCGGCGCGCCGGTCGTGGTGGTGGCGTCCGCGTCGCCGGGCGGGGGGCTGAGCTCGCTGGGCTCCAGCGTGCTGCTGGGCACGCGGGCCTTCGTCGGGCAGGCCTTCACGATGATGCTGATGCTGTTCTTCCTGCTGGCGCAGGGGGATAGCCTGCTGCGGCGGGTCGTCGAGATCATGCCGACCTTTGCCGACAAGCGCCGCGCGGTGCAGATCGCATCGCAGGTCGAACGCAACATCTCGCTCTATCTGACCACGATCACCGCCATCAACCTGCTGGTCGGACTGGCGAACATGCTGCAATGCTGGGTGTTCGGCCTGCCCAACCCGCTTCTGTGGGGGGTGGTGGCGTTCCTGCTGAACTATATCCCCATCATCGGGCCGCTGACCGGCATCCTGGTCTATTTCGTCGTCAGCGTGATCGTGCTGCCGTCCCTGCTGCAGGCGCTGCTGCCGCCGCTGGTCTATCTGGGCATCCACCTGCTGGAGGGCGAGACGATCACGCCGATGGTGCTGGCGCGGCGCTTCACCCTCAATCCGGTGCTGGTCATGGGCTCGCTGATGTTCTGGGACTGGCTGTGGGGCGTTTGGGGGGCGTTCCTGTCGGTGCCGCTGCTGGCGGTGTTCAAGATCATCTGCGACCATGTCGACGTCCTGACGCCCATCGGCCACGTGGTCGGCGGCCCCAACCGGGCGCGCACCGTGCGGTCAGCCATATTGCCCCGGCCCGGGCAACTGGACGAATAGCGGCGGGTCAGGCTTCGCCGCCGGCCAGGATTTCCAGCCGGTCCATCGCGGTGACGCGCACCGCATGGCCCTTGCCGATGGCGATCATCCGTTCGGTGCGCATCCAGCTCAGCGTCCGGCTGACGGTTTCGATCGTCAGGCCCAGATAATCGGCGATGTCCGCGCGGGTCATCGGCAGCGGCACGTCCTGACCCTGATTCAGACCCTGGCTCTGGCCCTGACCCTGGCCCCTGCTTCTGTCCTGGCCGGGGCATGGCGCGTCGCCCACGCGGTCCAGCAGAAAGCTGGCCACCCGCTCGCGCGCGGTCTTGCGGCCCAGCAGCAGCATCTGGCTCTGCGCCGCCACCAGTTCGTTCGACGCCTCGGCGAGCAGGCGGCGTTCGAGGCGGGGGAAATCGTCCATCATCTGGCGCATGCGGGTGCGCGAGAACCGGCAGAGCCGGACCGTGTCCATCGCCTCGGCCCCGAAGGCATACCGGTCGGAGACCGCCAGCCCCAGGAAATGGCCGGTGCCGGCGAAGCCGGTGATCTGTCGCCGCCCGTCCGGCAGCGCCTTGAACAGTTTGACGTTGCCCGCGGTGACGTTGAAGAAGTCGGTGGCGGGCGCGCCTTCCTCGATGAAGGTGCGCCCGGGCAGCACCGTCGTCTCGACCGCCATTTCCGCCAGGCGGGCGATGTCCTGATCGTCGATGGCGCTGCAGACGCTGTGCGCCCGTACCCCGCAGGTCAGGCAATAGCCCGGCTGGCGGTGCAGGCCGGACAGCACGGCGCGGCGGGGCGGAGCCTCGCGCTGGCAAGGGGTCGGGTCGGGCATGTCGGCCGGGTCCTCCCGGTTTGGGCCCCCGGGCGTGGCGGCCGCTCATGCCGCCGAAGCCCGGCGGCCAGGAAAATGAACGCTAGCACAGAATGCGGGCGGAATTGACCTGAATCAATGCCTCTGCGTGCAACGCTCGCGAGCGTTACGTGCGAAAGGCGAAAAAGAAGGACTGTGCCGATATCGTCATGACGACGCATCCCGCCATCGCCGCCGGCCCGCTGCGGCCGGATGACGCGGCCCTGGTCTATCCGCTGGTCCGTATGATCTTTCCGGCGCTGGAGCGGGGTTTGTGGATGCGCGCGGCCCGGCGGGCCCTCCGCGCGGGGCGGTACGGGCGGCAGGGCATGCTGGTGGCGCGGCATGGCGCGGCGGGGCGGCCCTGCGGCGTGATATCCTTTCACTGCGACCCTGATATGCGCCTGGGGCGGGTGCTGACGGCCGAACATTTCGTCGCCCTGACCTTCGGGGACGAAAGCGCGGTGCTGGAGGCCTTCCTGCCGGTGCTGGACGCCGTGGCGCGCCGGGCCGGATGCGGCGCGGTCAGGGTGCTGCTGCCGCGCCGCGCGGCCCGGCTGCGGGCGGCGCTGGCCGCCCGCGGACATGCTGAGGCGGGCGAGATGCTGAGCTGCGCGCTGGGCGGATGATGGCGGCCCGGGATGTCGCCGTTGCGTTCTTTTTTGAAAAAAAGAACCAAAAAACTTCCGGACGTTCGGGGACGATTTGCCGGCCGTATCCAAAGTCCTTTAACGAATAAAAGTCTTTTTGCTTCTTTTTCTTCAGAAAAAGAAGACGGACTTTCGACTTTTCCTTTCAGAATCTGGTTTTTGAAGACTTGACATATGTCAAGGCGACGGGAACGAACGCGTGATCTTTGCGGCTGAGAACGATGGTGATCGGAAAGGCGCATATGATGAGTTTGGCCCGTACTCTTGGCTTTTCGCTGATGGCCGGTGCTGCCGCGCTGGCGCCGGCCGCCGGGCATGCCCAGGGCGGGGCCAGCGCGGCGTCCTCGGCCTATGTCAACGCGCCGGTGGTGGCGCCGGGCCTGACGCCGCCGCCCGCGCATGGGCACTGCGGCGTGTTCGAGACCTGTGCCGACACCAAGATCGGCTTGGGGAAAGGGGATTTCCTGATTCGCCTGTCGGCGATCGGCGTGATGCCCGAGGATCGCGACAGCAAATTATGGATCAACGGCGCGGCGGTGGCCGGGCGGATTTCGACTACGCGCCAGGCGACGCCGGAACTGACGTTCGAATATTTCTTCACCGACAATCTGTCGGTGGACCTGATCGCCGCCAGCAGCCGGCACGAAGTGGCGGCCGACGGCGTGCTGGGGGTGGCGCATGTCGATGTCGGCAGTGCCTGGGTGTTGCCGCCGACCCTGACACTGGCGTGGCATTTCCGTCCGCACAAGCGGTTCAACCCTTATCTGGGCGTGGGCGGCACGCTGGCCTGGTTCCATAACGTCTCGCCGGCCGGCGGGCTGGTGCAGAAGCTGAACGTCGGGGTGACGGGCGGGCCGTCGATCAATGCCGGTTTCGATTACCAGTTGGTCGGGAACTGGTTTTTCAATTTCGATGTCAAGCAGATCTTCATGAACATGCATGCCTGGGCGAATGATCGCGGCGGGGCGAACGGTCCGTTCATCAAGGCGCATGATTCGCTGGACCCGACGGTGGTCGGCGCGGGCATCGAATATCGGTTCTGACCCGATGGGAACGGCGCTTTCCGCGGACATCCTGCTGCGCTACGGCGGCAGCCTGCCGCGCTATACCAGCTATCCCACCGCGGCGCAGTTCGACGCGTCGGTGGGCGCGGCCCAGGCCGAGGACTGGCTGCGCGCGGTGCCGGCGGGAATGCCGGTTTCGCTGTACCTGCATGTGCCGTTCTGTGATTCGCTGTGCCTGTTCTGCGGCTGCACCACGTCGGTGATGCGCGATGCGGCGGGGCGGGCGGCCTATGCCGCGCTGCTGGCCGATGAGTTGCGCCGGGTCGCGGCCCTGCTGGGGCCGGGCCATCCGGTGAGGCACGTGCAATGGGGCGGCGGCACGCCGAGCGCCCTGCCGGCCGAGTCCATGCGGATGGTGATGGAGACGATCCGCTGCCTGTTCGCCGTGCGGGCGGATTCGGAAATCGCCATCGAACTCGATCCGCGCGCCCTGCCCGACGATTATCCGGACGTGCTGCGCGCGCAGGGGTTCAACCGGGCCAGCCTGGGCGTGCAGGATTTCGACCCCGTGGTGCAGATGGCCTGCGGCCGGATACAGAGCCGCGCGCGCACCGAAGAGTGCGTGGCGCAGATCCGCCGGGCGGGCATCCGCTCGGTCAATATCGACCTGATCTATGGCCTGCCCTACCAGACGGTCGGCAGCGTGGGCGAGACGGCGGCGACCGTGGCCGGCGTGCTGCGGCCCGACCGGCTGGCGGTGTTCGGCTATGCCCACGTGCCGTGGAAGCAGAAGCGCCAGGAACTGCTGCCCGAACATGCCTTGCCGGGGCCGGCCGAGCGGCTGGCGCAGCGCGAGCGGATCGACGCGGTGCTGCGCGCGGCGGGCTATCGCGGGGTGGGGCTGGACCATTATGCCCGGCCGGACGACATGCTGGCCCGCGCCGCCGAGGCCGGGACGATGCGCCGGAATTTCCAGGGCTATACCGTCGATCCGGCGCCGGTGCTGGTGGGGGTGGGCGCCTCGGCGATTTCGGCCTTTCCCCAGGGCATGACGCAGAACGACGTCTCGACCGCGTCCTATATCCGGCGGATGGCCGCGCGGCCCGACGGCCTGCCGGTGGCGCGGGGCCTGTGCCGCAGCGCGGAGGACCGGCTGCGCGGCGAGGTGATCGAGCGGCTGATGTGCGACCTGCGCGTCGATCCGCTGGCCCTGGCGGGGCGATCCGGCCAGGCGGCGTCGGTCCAGGCGGCCGGGTGGTTCGCGCAGGCCGGGCCCGCCCTGCGCCAGGCGGCGGCGGACGGGTTCGTGACGCTGGACGGTTCGATGATCCGCGTGACCGAGGCCGGGCGGCCGTTCCTGCGCCATATCGCCGCGTTGTTCGACGCCTATCATCGCCCCGGAACCGGGCGGCATGCCGCGGCGCTGTGATCCATGAGCCGGAATCCGGATGGGCATCGGGGCCAGGGGCATCGGGGCGAGCGGCATCCGGACCAGGGACATCTGGACCGGTCGCTGGCGGCGGCGCGGGCCGGGTCCTGGCCATTCCCCCATTGGATTCTGGACGACATGCTGCCGCCCGAACCCCGTGCCGCCCTGCTGGCATGGGATCCGGGCCCGGCGGCGGCGGGCGGGGAGAATGACGGGCGGCGCGCGGCGCGCAACGGCAGGCGGATATTCGTGACGCCCGCGCGGCGGCGCCGGGATGCGGGACTGGCGGCGCTGGCCGCATTGTTCGACGCGCCGCCGACCCGCGCCGCGTTGCAGGCGCTGTGCGGGGCGCGGCTGGCGGGGACGGCGCTGCGGCTGGAACTGTGCCTGGATACGGACGGGTTCTGGCTGGCGCCGCATACCGATATCGGCGCCAAGCGGCTGACCCTGCTGGTGTCGCTGTCGATGGGTCCCGGGGCCGGCGGCTGGGGCACCGACCTGATGACCGCGGATGGCCGGGCGGTGGCCCGGGCGAGCGGGGCGTTCAATTCCGGCCTGCTGTTCGTACCGGGGCCCCAGACCTGGCACGGTTTCGTCCGCCGGCCGATCCATGGGGTGCGGCGGTCGCTGATCGTGAATTTCGTCGGCGCGGACTGGCGGGCGGTCGAGGAACTGGCCTTCGGCCCTGCCGCCTGACGTTCCGCCCTGGGGAGCCCCCGGCATGGGTGACCCCAAGCTCTTGTTTTGCGTTCGGGCCCCTTTCGGTTCTAGGAAAGCCACCTGGAGTTTTCTTACCGACGCCGGGCGCCCCCTTCGATGACCTCCCGGGGGCGTCCGCCGCGCAGCAGAACGAGACGAGAGAGGCATGACCGAACAGGCGCGCGAGACGATGGAATTCGATGTTGTCGTGGTCGGCGGCGGTCCGTCGGGCCTGGCAGCGGCGATCCGCCTGCGGCAGTTGGCGCCCGAGGCCACGGTCTGCCTGATCGAGAAGGGCAGCGAGATCGGCGCCCATATCCTGTCGGGCGCGGTGATCGAGCCGCGGGCGCTGGACGAATTGCTGCCCGACTGGCGCGAGAAGGGGGCGCCGCTGCACACCGCGGTGTCCGAGGAGAAGATGCTCTTCCTGACCCGGAGCCGGGGCTATGCGGTGCCGAAGCTGGAGCGGGTGATGCCGCACATGCGCAACCACGGCAACTACATCGTCAGCCTGGGCGACGTCTGCCGCTGGCTGGCGGCGCAGGCCGAGGCGCTGGGGGTGGAGATCTATCCGGGTTTCGCCGGGTCGGAGGTGCTGATCGAGGACGGGCGGGTGGTCGGCGTGGCCACCGGCGACATGGGCATCGCCCGCGACGGCACCAGGGGGGCGAATTACGCGCCGGGGATGGAGCTGCGCGCGCGCTACACCCTGTTCGCCGAAGGATGCCGCGGCTCGCTGACCAAGCAATTGATGGCCAAATACAATCTGCGCAAGGGCGTGGACCCGCAGACCTACGGCCTGGGCATCAAGGAATTGTGGGAGATCCCCAAGGAGCAGCATCGCCCCGGGCTGGTGCTGCACAGTTTCGGATGGCCGCTGGACGACCGGACCTATGGCGGCGCGTGGATGTATCATTTCGGCGAGAACCTGGTGTCGTACGGGTTCGTGGTCGGGCTGGACTACGCCAATACCTGGCTTTCGCCGTTCGACGAGATGCAGCGGCTGAAGCTGCATCCGTCCTTCCGCCCCTATTTCGAGGGCGGGCGGCGCATCGCCTACGGCGCGCGCGCGCTGTCGGAAGGCGGCATCCAGTCCATCCCGCGGCTGAGCTTCCCGGGCGGGGCGCTGATCGGCGACACGGCGGGATTCCTGAACGTGCCGAAGATCAAGGGCACCCATACCGCCATGAAGTCCGGCATGCTGGCGGCCGAGGCGGTGGCCGAGGCGATGGCGGGCGGCCGGGCCGAGCCTGCGTCCTATACCGCGCGGGTGCGCTCGTCCTGGCTGTGGGAGGAACTGCGCGGGGTGCGCAATATCCGGCCGGCCTTCGCGCGGTTCGGCACGAAGGGGGGCGCGCTGTACGCGGGCATCGACGCGATGCTGCTGCGCGGCCGCGCGCCCTGGACGCTGCATCACCGCCACGGGGACAACGAGGACCTGCTGTCGGCCGGCCAGTCGGCGCCGATCGCCTACCCCAGGCCGGACGGCAGGATCACGTTCGACAGGCTGTCGTCGGTCTTCCTGTCCGCGACCAATCACGAGGAGGACCAGCCGGTCCACCTGAAGCTGCGCAACCAGGCGATCTGGAAGACGGTGAACTGGGACGTGTTCCGCGCGCCCGAAAGCCGCTATTGCCCGGCCGGGGTCTATGAGGTCGTGGACGCCGAGACCGATCCGCGCCTGCAGATCAACGCGCAGAACTGCGTGCACTGCAAGAGCTGCGACATCAAGGACCCGACGCAGAACATCGACTGGGTGGCGCCCGAAGGCAGCGGCGGGCCGAATTACCCGGGCGGGATGTGAATTTCGGACAAAATACGCTATGGGGCGTGCTGAACGGCCGTCCCACGCCGGATTTTGTCGAAAGATAACAGGCGAAGAAATCCATGAAGGTTCTTGTCCCGGTAAAAAGAGTCATCGATTTCAACATCAAGCCGCGGGTAAAGGCGGATGGCAGCGGGGTCGAGACCGCCGGTGTGAAGATGTCGATGAACCCGTTCGACGAGATCGCGGTCGAGGAAGCGGTGCGCCTGAAGGAAAAGGGCGTCGCGACCGAGATCGTGGCGGTGTCGATCGGGGTGCAGCAGGCGCAGGATACGCTGCGCACCGCGCTGGCGATGGGCGCGGACCGCGCCATCCTGGTGCTGACCGACGTCGCGGTGGAGCCGCTGGGCGTCGCCAAGCTGCTGAAGGCGCTGGTGGCGAAGGAGAGCCCGGAGCTGGTGATCCTGGGCAAGCAGGCGATCGACGACGACATGAACGCGACCGGCCAGATGCTGGCCGGACTGCTGGGCTGGCCGCAGGGCACGTTCGCCAGCAGGATCGAGATCGCCGACGGCCGCGCCGCCGTCACCCGCGAGATCGATGGCGGGCTGGAGACGCTGTCGCTGGCGCTGCCGGCGATCGTGACCGCCGACCTGCGGCTGAACGAGCCGCGCTATGCCTCGCTGCCCAACATCATGAAGGCGCGCAAGAAGCCGCTGGAAACCCTGGCGCCGGGCGATCTGGGGGTGGATGTGACGCCGCGCCTGGCCACGCTGTCGGTGGCCGAGCCGCCGCCGCGCAAGGAAGGCATCAAGGTCGCGTCCGCTGTCGAGCTGGTGGCGCGTCTGCGTAACGAAGCGAAGGTGATCTGATCATGGCCGTACTCGTTTTCCTCGATCATGAGTCCGGCGCGATCAGGCAGGCGTCGCGTTCGGCGGTGACCGCCGGGCTGAAACTGGGCGCCCTGGGTCTGGGTGAGGTGCATGTGCTGGTGGCGGGCGACGCGGCGGTCGCGGCCTCGGCCGCCGCCATCCCGGGGGTGGCCAAGGTGCTGCGGGCCGGGGACGCGGCCTGCGCGCATGAACTGGCCGAGCCGCTGGCGGCGCTGATCGTGCGGCTCGCGGGCGGCTACAGCCACATCGTGGCAGCCGCCGGGGCGTCGGGCAAGAATGTGCTGCCGCGCGCCGCGGCGCTGCTGGACGTGCAGCCGATCCCCGAGGTGGTGTCGATCGTCGATGCCGAGACCTTCGTGCGGCCGATCTATGCCGGCAGCGCGCTGGCGACGGTGCGGTCGTCGGATGCGCAGAAGGTGCTGACGGTGCGCGCCGCGGCCTTCGACCCCGCCCCGGCCGAAGGCGGCAGCGCCCCGGTCGAGGACGTGGCCGCACCCGAGGGGCAGGCGGTGTCGGAATTCGTGTCGATCGCGCTGTCGAAATCGGAGCGGCCCGAGCTGGATTCGGCGCGAGTGGTGGTGTCCGGCGGACGCGGGCTGCAGAACGAAGAAAATTTCAAGCTTCTGAACCCGCTGGCCGACCGGCTGGGGGCGGCGATCGGCGCGTCGCGTGCGGCGGTGGATGCGGGGTTCGTGCCCAACGACTATCAGGTCGGGCAGACCGGCAAGATCGTGGCGCCAGAGCTGTATGTCGCCGTGGGCATCTCGGGCGCGATCCAGCATCTGGCCGGCATGAAGGACAGCAAGGTGATCGTGGCGATCAACAAGGACCCCGAGGCCCCGATCTTCCAGGTCGCGGATTACGGGCTGGTCGGCGATCTGTTCGAGGTGCTGCCGCAGTTCGAGGCCGAGCTGGACAAGGCAGGCTGAAGCGGGGGGCAGGCTGAAGCGGGACAGGCTGTGAAAAGAAGGGCCGGCCGGCTGGCCGGTCCTGCAAGGCGCCGCGGCCCCCCGGAAATGCGATTTCAGGCGCGCGCCGGGCGGTCGGCCGAGAGGTCGTCGGCGATCTGCTGTTCCTCGTCCAGTTCGTCCAGTTCGGCCAGAGCGCTCTTGGCGGTGCGGGCGGGCAGTTCGGCCGCCAGGCCGGGGGCGACGGGCCCGGGCTTGAGCCGCCCGATCACCCCGAAGGCGGTCAGCATCGCCCAGCTTCCGACCAGCACGCAGCCCAGCACCTGGCCGACCTGGACCCCGCTGGGGCCGAAGCGCATGCCCACCCAGACGAAGGGCACGGTGCCCAGCGTGGCCCGGCCCCAGTTGAACAGCGTGGAATAGAGCGGAAAGCCCAAGTTGTTGAACGCGGTATTGGCCACGAAGAGCATGCCGATGAACAGGTAGCCGCCGACCGTCCAGGTGCAGAACAGGCGGATCAGCGCCGCCTGGGTGCCGTGGGCCGCGAAGGCCGCGACCACCAGGTTCTGCGCCGGCAGCAGGATCAGCCAGGTGACGGCCACGCAGGCCGCCACCAGTTTCAGCGACGTGACCAGGGTTTCGCGCACCCGGGCCAGGTGCCCCGCCCCGAGATTCTGCGACATGATCGGCCCGACCGACCCGGTCAGCGCGAAGACGAAGGCGAAGGTGACGGGGACGATCCGGTCGATCGTCGCCTGGCCCGCCACAGCGGCCAGGCCGAACGTGGCCATGGCATGGGTGACGAACAGCCCGCCGATCGGCGTGGCCAGGTTGGTCAGGATCGCCGGCATGGCCACCCCGCCGACCAGCCGCGCGTCATGCAGGATATAGCGCGCGCATGGCAGTGCCAGCAGGCCGTGGCGCCGGGCCGCCAGGAACCCCAGGCCGGCCACGACGGTACGCGACAGGATGGTGCTGATCGCCGCGCCCTCCAGCCCCAGATGCAGCGCGAAGATCAGCAGCGGGTCCAGCGCGGCCGCGGCGACGGCGCCGATCAGCGTGACGTTCATCGACCGCCTGGCATCGCCCACCGCGCGCAGCAGGCTGGAACAGCCCATGCCGACCGCGATCAGCGACAGGGCCGGCGAGACGATGCGGATATAGTGCTCCGCCTGCTCGGCGGCGCGGCCGGTGGCGCCGAACAGATGCAGGATCGGGGCCGCCCACAGCGCGGTGGCAAGGCCCAGCGCCGCCGTGGCCGCCACCATCACCAACAGGAAGGACGAGGCGATGCGGCGCGCGCGCGCATGGCGGCCGGCGCCGATCTGCCGCGCGGTGACGGCGCCCAGCCCGATCGACATGCCGATCGACACCGCGATCTGCACATAGCCCACCGCGCCGGTGAAGCCGACCGCCGCCGTCAGGGCCGGATCGCGCAGCCGCGAGATGTAGAACAGGTTGAGCAGGTCGACCGCGAACACCGCCATCAGCCCGATCGCCCCCGTCCCGGCCATGACGACGACGTGGCGCATGATGGAGCCGGTGCAGAAACGGGCGGTCCGGCCGGCGGTCCTGGAGGGAGGTCCTGCGGTCATTGCCGGGATGATAGCCTCTTTCCCGGCGGGCGGAAGCCCGCCCGTGGCGTTCAGGCCGTCATGCCGCCGGAGAATGGCGGCAGCGAGGCGGCGGGGGCAGGCCGCGCAGGAAGATGCGGACCCAGCGGCGGATATTCGCTTCGAGTTCCAGCCGGGTGAGCGGCTTGTTGCAATAGAACAGTTCGGCCAGGACCATCTTGCCGACGGTCATGTTGAACAGGCCGCGCCCCAGGTCCTCGACGTCGTCGATCGCATAGGTGCCGGCGTCCCGCTGGCGGTGCAGCCAGGCCTCGACCTGGTTGCTGTTTCCGCTGATCTCGATGCCCTCCATGATCTTGCGGATCTCGCCGGCGTCGCGGATCTCGCCGACGATGGCGCGCGTCAGGCTCATCCGGTCGGGCTGCAGGATGCTGCCCGCGATCGACAGCAGGATCTGCACCAGTTCCTCCTCGGGGCCCACGTTGGGGCAGGGGCACCAGGCGCGGTATTTCATGTCGAACAGGCGCTCGCGGATCAGGGTCTGGAACAGGTCCAGCTTGGAGGCGAACATCTGGTAGATCGTCTTCTTGGACATGCCCGACAGATGGGCCAGCTTGTCCATCGAGGCGCCGTGATAGCCGTTGTTGCGCAGCACCTCGCACGCCGCCTGGATGATCAGCTCGCGCCGTTCGCCGCCCTCGAGTACCGGGGGGCGGCCGGGGCATCGCCTTTCGGCGCCGGGCCCTGTTCGCTCCCCGGAGCGGGAAGAGAGCGCAAGGTCCGAAATCGTGGCCCCGGTTGCGGGCATTCGCGGGTCTCCTTCACGGAACGGTGTGGCGGGCTATTGACCCGAATTTAGAAACGAAATAGTTTCCGATCAAGAAAACCTAACAGTTTCCTTATGCCGGTCATGCATGGGTCGGTTTCGCGATGCATATCGCCATGCGATTCCCTCCTGTCCAGTCCCGGCGATCACGTCCTCCTGGGTTGAAAACACGCAATGACGTCCCCTCGCCCCCACCGCGCCACCCTTCTTGCCGCCTGCGCCGCACTGGCGCTGGCCGGCTGCGACCGCAAGCCGGCGGCCCCGCCTGCGCCGCCGCCGCAGATGGTCACCTTCGTCACCGTGACGTCGCATCCGGCGCCGATTCACACCGAATTGCCCGGCCGCATCGAGGCCTATGAGATCGCCCAGGTGCGTCCGCAGGTCAGCGGCGTGCTGCAGAAGCGCCTGTTCACGCAGGGCGCGGACGTGACGGTCGGGCAGCAGCTCTATCAGATCGACCCGGCCATGTACCAGGCGGCCTATGACGCCGACAAGGCCGCCCTGCTGCATGCGCAGGCCGCGCTGCTGACCGCGCAGGCCAAGATGCGGCGCTATGGGCCGCTGGCGGCGGCGCATGCGGTCAGCCAGCAGGATTACGACGATGCCCTGGCCGCCGAGCGCGAGGCCGAGGCCGACGTGGCACAGGCCAAGGCCAACCTGGAAGGTGCCGCGACCAATCTGTCCTATACGCGTGTCTATGCGCCGATCGCGGGCCGGATCGGCCGGTCGATCAGCACGGTGGGCGCGCTGGTGACGGCCAACCAGACGCAGAACATCGCCACCATCACGCGGCTGGACCCGATCTATGTCGATGTGAACCTCCCCTCGTCGGCGCTGATCCGCCTGCAGCAGGAACTGGCGGCCGGGCAGTTGCAGCGTGCCGACGCCAATGCCGCGACGGTCGGGCTGACGCTGGAGGACGGCAGCCCCTATCCCGTTGCCGGCAAACTGGAATTCGCCGAGGTCAATGTCGATGAATCGACGGCGACCGTCGTCGTGCGCGCCATTTTCGCCAATCCCGACCATCTGCTGCTGCCGGGCATGTTCGTGCATGCCGAGATCCTGGAAGGGACGGACCCGCGCGCCATCCTGGTGCCGCAGCAGGCGCTGGTCCGCGACGTCCACGGCCAGGCCAGCGTCATGCTGGTGGGCGCGGACAACAAGGTGGAGGTCCGCCAGGTCAAAGCCGACCGCGCGGTGGGCAGCAACTGGATCGTCAATCAGGGCCTGAACGACGGCGACCGGGTGATCGTGACCGGGCTGCAGAAAGTGCGCCCCGGCGCCGTGGTGAAGCCGGTCGAGGCCGCCGCGGACCAGGGCCAGGCGGGCCAGGGTCAGGCGGGCTGAAGGGCAGGATAGGCGAACATGTCGCGTTTCTTTATTGACCGGCCCGTCTTCGCATGGGTGATCGGGCTGATCATCATGCTGATCGGCGGTCTATCGATCCTGAACCTGCCGATCGCGCAGTATCCGAGCATCGCTCCGCCGATGATCGCCGTGACCGTGACCGATCCCGGTGCGTCGGCCGAGACGGTCAACAACACGGTGGTGCATCCGATCCTGCAGCAGATGTACGGGCTGGACCATCTGGAATATATCCAGTCCTCGTCCTATGCGAACGGCCAGATGGAAATCGACCTGACGTTCCAGCAGGGGACCAATCCGGACATCGCGCAGGTGCAGGTGCAGAACAAGCTGCAGCTTGCCCAGCCGCGCCTGCCGGCCGAGGTGGTCAGCCAGGGCCTGTCGGTGACCAAGGCCGTGAAGAACTTCATGATGGTGGTCGGCATCGTCTCGACCGACAACAGCATGAGCGGCGCGGACCTGGGCGATTACATGGCGTCGAACATGTCCGACCCGCTGTCGCGCGTGTCCGGCGTGGGCGATCATACGCTGTTCGGGTCGGAATATGCGATGCGCATCTGGCTGGACCCGGCCAAGCTGTATAGCTACAGCCTGACGATCGGCGATGTGCAGGCGGCCCTGCAGGCCCAGAACATCCAGGTGTCGTCCGGCGAGCTGGGCGGCCTGCCTGCGACGAAGGAAGCGCGGCTGGACGCGACCATCCTGGGTCCGGCGCGCCTGACCACGACCGAGGAATTCCGCAACATCCTGCTGAAGGTGCAGCCGGACGGCTCGCAGGTGCGGATCCGCGACGTGGCGCGGGTCGAGCTGAACATGCAGAGCTACAACTTCATCGCGACCTGGAACAACCATCCGGCGGCGGCGATGGCGCTGAAGCTGGCACCGGGGGCGAACCAGCTCAAGACCGAGGCCGCGGTCAAGGAAGAGCTGGCGCAGTTGGCCAAATTCTTCCCGCACGGGCTGCAGATCGTCTATCCGCTGGATACCGAGCCGTTCATCACGATGTCGATCCACGAAGTGATCGTGACCCTGGTGGCCGCGATCGTGCTGGTGTTCTTCGTGATGCTGGTCTTCCTGCAGAATTTCCGCGCGACCCTGATCCCGACGATCGCGGTGCCGGTGGTGCTGCTGGGGACGTTCGGCCTGCTGGCGGCGCTGGGCTTCGCCATCAATACGCTGACCATGCTGGCTATGGTGCTGGCGGTCGGCCTACTGGTCGACGACGCGATCGTCGTGGTGGAAAATGTCGAGCGCGTGATGACCGAGCGCAACCTGTCGCCGCGCCAGGCGGCACGGGAGTCGATGGACGAGATCTCGGGCGCGCTGATCGGCATCGTGCTGGTGCTGTCGGCGGTGTTCCTGCCGATGGCGGCGTTCGGCGGGTCGACCGGCGTGATCTATCGCCAGTTCTCGATCACCATCGTCTGCGCGATGTGGCTGTCGGTGCTGGTGGCGCTGATCATGACGCCGGCGCTGTGCGCCACGCTGCTGAAGCCCGGCGTCCACATCAAGGACAAGGGCCTGCCCGGCCTGTTCAACCGCAACTTCACGCGGATGACGACGAAATACCAGGGCGGCGTGCATTGGATGGTCCGGCACATGGTGCCGTCGCTGCTGGCCTTCGTCATCATCACCTCGGGCGTCGCCTATCTGTTCGGCCGGATTCCCACGGGCTTCCTGCCGGACGAGGACCAGGCCCTGATCTTCGGCCAGGTGACCTTGCCGCCGGGCTCGACGCTGGCGCAGACCGAGGCGGTGAACAAGCGGGTGACGGACTATGTCCTGAAGACCGAGGGCAAGAACGTGATCTCGGTCATCGCGCCCGCGGGCTTCAATTTCGCCGGCCAGGGGCAGAATGCCGGTTCGTTCTTCATCCGGCTGAAGGATTGGAGCCAGCGGCCCGATCCGTCGCAATCCTCGGCGGCGATCGCGCAGCGGATCATGATGCATTTCTGGGGCGACCCCGAGGCGCAGATCTTCGCCGTCAATCCGCCGGCGGTGCTGGAACTGGGCAACGCGACCGGCTTCGACCTGGAGCTGGAGGATCGCGGCCATGTCGGCCACCAGGCGCTGCTGGCGGCGCGCAACATGGTGCTGGGCATGGCGGCGCGCGATCCGGTGCTGTTCGCGGTGCGCCCGAACGGCATGGAAGATGCGCCGCAATATCACCTGGACATCGACCGCGAGAAGGCCAACGCGCTGGGGGTCTCGATCGCCGACATCAATACGACCATCCAGGGTGCGTTCGGCTCGATCTACGTGAACCAGTTCCTGCGCAATGATCGCGTCAAGCAGGTCTATATCCAGGGCGAGCCTTCGGGCCGCATGCTGCCGAGCGATCTGGCCAAATGGTATATCCGCAACAGCGCCGGCACGCTGGTGCCCTTCAACGCGATCGCGACGGGCAACTGGACCAACGGCCCGCAGAAGGTCGAGGGCTATAACAGCTATAACGCCTTCGAAATCCTGGGGCAGCCGGCGCCGGGCCACAGCAGCGGCGAGGCCATCGCCGAGATCCAGAAGATCCTGGCCAAGCTGCCCGACGGGATCGGCTTTGACTGGACGGGCCTGTCGTACGAGCAGCAGGCTTCCGGGTCGTCGACCGCGCCGCTCTATGCCCTGGCGGCGGTGGTGATCCTGTTCTGCCTGGCCGCGCTGTATGAAAGCTGGTTCATCCCGCTGGCGGTGCTGCTGGTGCTGCCGCTGGGCGTGCTGGGCGCGATCGTCGCGACCCTGTGGCGGGGCATGGACAACGACGTCTATTTCCAGGTCGGGCTGCTGACGACGGTCGGGCTGGCGGTCAAGAACGCCATTCTGATCGTCGAATTCGCCAAGGCGAAGTTCGAGGACGGCCAGACGCTGGAACATGCGGTGCTGGAAGCGGGGCGCGAGCGTCTGCGGCCGATCCTGATGACGTCGATCGCCTTCATGCTGGGCGTCTTTCCGCTGGCGATTGCTACCGGGGCCGGGTCGGCCGCGCGCAAGGCGATCGGCACGGCGGTGGTGGGCGGCATGTTCTCGGCCACGCTGCTGGCGGTCTATTTCGTGCCGCTGTTCTTCGTCCTGGTGCTGCGGCTGTTCCGCGTGACGCGGATCAAGGACCGCGTCGATCCGTATGAAAATCCGTCCCATGCCGCCGGCGCATCCGGGCAGGAGAGCTGAGTCGATGAAAGCCTATCCTTCTGTGCGTCGGCGCTCGTGGGCGGGGCTGCTGCTGCTGGCGGCCCTGCCGGGATGCACGCTGATCCCCAACTATAAGCGGCCATCCCTGCCGGTGGCGCCGGCCTGGCCGACCGGCGCGGCCTATCATGCCAGCGGTGCCGGGCAGATCGGCACCGCGGCATCGGACCTGGGCTGGCGCGATTTCTTCGTCGATCCGCGCCTGCGGGCGCTGATCGCGCTGGCGGTGCGCGAGAACCGCGACCTGCGTTCGGCCGCGCTGTCGGTGATCGAGGCGCAGGGCCAGTACCGGGTGCAGCATGCCGCGCTGTTCCCGCAGATCAACGGGACCGGGCAGTCGATATACACGGCGCCGTCGAACAATGGCGGCTTCGCCTTCGCGCCCGGGCTGGGACGTAGCGGGGTCGGCACGTTCCGATTCTATCAGGCCGGGATCGGCTTCTCGTCCTATGAGATCGATCTGTTCGGCCGCATCCGCAGCCTGTCGCGCGAGGCATCCGACCAGATGCTGAGCCAGGTGGCCAACCAGCGTGCCCTGGTGATCAGCGTGATTTCGCAGGTGGCGACGGCCTATGTCGCATGGCTGGCCGATTGCGAGCAGTTGCGGGTGACCGAGCAGACCCTGGCATCGCAGCAGGATACGCTGCGCCTGACCCAGGCCCGGTTCGACCGGGGCGAGACCGACCAGTTGACGCTGCGCCAGACCGAGACGCAGGTCGAGCAGGCGGCGGCCAACCGGGCGCAATATCAGCGCATGATCGCGCAGGACGAGAACCAGATCGTGCTGCTGGTGGGCGCGCCGATGCCGACCGACCTACCGCCGCCCGCGCCGTTCGGGCGGCAGACGATCCTGGCGGACCTGCCGGCGGGCCTGCCGTCCGACCTGCTGGACCGGCGGCCGGATGTGCTGTCGGCCGAATTCGCGCTGAAATCGGCCAATGACGATATCGGGGCGGCCCGCGCCGCGTTTTTCCCGCGCCTGATCCTGACGGCGTCGGACGGCGTGTCCAGCCTGCAGTTCCGCAACCTGTTCACCTCGGGCGCCACGACCTGGTCGATCAATCCGCAATTGCAGGTGCCGCTGCTGACCTGGGGCCAGACCGAGGGGTCGCTGCAGGTGTCGAAGGCGCGGCGTGACGAACGGCTGATGGCTTATGAGAAGGCCATCCAGTCCGCGTTCCAGGACGTGTCGAACGCGCTGGCGGCGCGCGCGACCTACCTGGAGCAGGGACGGCAGTTGGACGCGCTGGTAAGTTCGTCGGCCGATGCGTATCGCCTGGCGCGGATGCGGTTCGATTCCGGGGTGGATTCCTATCTGACCACGCTGGATTCGCAGCGCGCGCTGTATACGGCGCAGCAAAGCCAGATCTCGGTGCAGGAGGCGCGGTACCAGAACCTGATCACCGTCTATCGCGCCCTGGGCGGCGGCTGGAACGAACGGACCGCGCCGGCCACCGCGCGGGCCGCGAACGGCACGGCGCCGGTGCCGGGGGCCGGCTGATCGCCAGGCCGTTTCCGGTGCGTTTTCCGGCGCATTTTCTTCTGGCGCGCTTTCCATCGCGATGCTGAAAGGGCGGCTCCTTCGGGGGCCGCTTTTTTTGTCGCCGCGCGCGGCCTCATGGCGCCGGTGCTTCGGTCCATTTGCGGGGTGGCGGCGTATAGGTCGCGAAGCGGCGGATCATCTCGTCCGGGTCCGGAGTGACCACCAGCATCTGCCGGTAGACCGGTTTCATGAAGCCTTCCCGCGTGACGGCATCGACCATCGCCATGAGGGGGTCGAAATATCCGTCGATATTGAGGAATCCGCAGGGTTTTTCATGAATGCCGAGCTGCGCCCAGGTCCATTGCTCGAAAATCTCCTCGAACGTTCCGGCCCCTCCCGGCAGGGTGACGAATCCGCCGGCGAGTTCGGCCATGCGCTGCTTGCGGACATGCATGCTGGGGACGACATCAAGCCGGGTCAGGCCCCGATGCGCGATTTCCCGCTCGGCGAGGGCCCGCGGCATGACGCCGATCGCCTCGCCCCCGGCTTCCAGCGCGCCGTCGGCCACGGCGCCCATCAGCCCGACATGCCCGCCACCATAGACAAGGCCGATGCCCCGTTCGGCCAGCAGCCGCCCGAAGGCGAACGCCGCATCGCGGTAGACCGGCCTGCGTCCGGAAGACGCGCCACAGAAGACAGCGATTCGCATGGAAACCTCCGGAAGAAGCGCAGTATGGATGACGACCGAGAGGGCGGAAGCCGCCGCCTTCGGCAAGGTGACGCGGTCCTACGTACCATCCCCTTCCGCCGACTCAAGCCCCAACAGAACCTGCTGCTCTTCGTACATGAAGCCCCGATCGGAATATCCGTCGGGATATCATGGGAGATGTCAAAATCAGCCGATATCCGGCCGGTGTCGCGGGCGCACACCATGATCGCGTGAAACCCGGCCGCCAGAGATCGCATGCCGGGATTCCAAAAGCGCGATTTCGATAGATATAAGATTTTTAAAGGGAATTTTCCTTAACGTCGCGCCGGACGAATATTGATCCGCATGGATATGTTTCGACCGAACAGATCCCGGCACGAGAACCGACATAGTTGCGTAACAAAGAGGATGACGGGTACCGCGCGGATGGCGTTTATCGCCGGTGTGATCAAAGGTTTGTCGGAGCCTTCCGGATTTCGATACGGACCAGGATCGCGGGGTCGATGGCGAGTTCCCGGGCCAGGCGCAGCAATACCAGGAAGGTGGGATTGCGCAGGCCGCGCTCCATGCCGCTGACATAGGTCCGGTCCAGGCCGGCGCGGGCTGCCAGTTCTTCCTGGCTGATCCCCAGGCGCATGCGTTCCGTATAGATGATCTCCCCCAGCGCCGCGCGCGGGTCTCCGCCATCTTGGGTTTCCAGCGGTGGCTGGATCGAGGGGCGCGGCTTGCGGGGTGCTTTTTGCCGGGTTGGCCCGTTTGCACTCTTGCTCATGATTCACCATGAGCAGGCTTGCCGTGTACCGACCACGGACTATAGAGTTGCGGACTATAATCATCATTTCGGGGCGGGGCATGGCGTCCGACACGTACCACCGGCTTTGTCCATTCCCTGATCCATCCGCTGCCGCGCGCGGCCTTGTCCGTCTGTTCGGGGCGGCCGCCCGGCGGGTCGTCATGCGCCGTATCGGTCAGTGCCTGGAAGAAAACAATATCGACGAAGTCATATTCTGGCTGCGCGTGCGGGATCGTCTCGACGCGGATGCTCGCCGGATGCGGGGCTGCGACACCGCGCGGCTGCTTCGCCTGCAATTGTCCGCGCCCCATTGATCCGGCGCGCACCGGGACTTCGGACATGCGGATGGACCGCGATGGTTTCGGGCAAGGCGACCGGCGCCCGAGGCGCACCCGGCAGGGTTCCGCGAGGGGAAATAAACTTCTGTGTGATCGGATGATTTTATTGTGCGCTCTCAGGTATTGTGCAGTGCAACAAAAGCATCGACGGAGGTTTATTTGCGAATTTCGATTGACGGACAGAAAAAAAGGGTTCATGTAGAGGATACCAGAGCGAGAAGACCGGAACGGCCCGCTCCCAAGAACAAGAAACCTGCGGCATGATGATCGCAGGGATGAAGACCCGAAGGGCGAGAATCTTCGGGAACTAAGGTGAAAGGGGGCATCGCATCGCGGTGTCCCCCTTCTTTTGTTGGTGCGTTGCTTGTGGATGCTTACGGAATTGTTCGCGCGGCGCGGACATGCATGAGGTCATGAACCAGACACACAAACCGCCCGGCCGTGACCCGGGGCCTCATGATCCGAGACTGGTGATCGCCATCATCATGGTCACGGTGGCGATGGGCGCGCTGGACGCCATTTCGCTGACCCATCTGAACGTCTTTGCCGGCTATATGACCGCGACCGTGATCCTGATCGCGGTGCATCTGGTGTCGGGCCAGTCCATCCTGGGGCCGGGGCTGGTGGCGATCGCCTCTTACCTGATCGGGGCGGCGCTGGGCGGCCGGCTGGTGCGGCGGTCGCATTCACGGCGGCGCACGGTCGCCGACCTGCTGATGGCCGTGGGGGTGCTGGTCGCCGGGGCCGCGCTGATCTGGTGGGTGAATGCGCCGTGGCATTACTACGCCGTGCTGACGATCCTGGCCGTGGCGATGGGATTGCAGACCTCGGCCACCCGCCATGCGCAGGTCACGGACCTGACGCTGCCGGCAGCGACCCTGCTGCTGCATGGGCTGGCGCATGACAGCCGGCTGGCGGGCGGCCCGTCGCTGGGGGTCTGGCGGCGCCTGGCGGCGATTCTGGGCCTGTTCGGCGGGGCGGTGCTGGGGGCGGTGGCGTCCAGCGTCTCGGTCTCCGGCGCGATCGTGCTGGTGGGGCTGACGATCGGCTGTGCCGGCTTCCTGCTCTATCTGCGCGACCACCCGCTGCTGGAGCGGCTGGAGACGGTCAGCCCCTCATAGAAGGGGGGACCGGCCCGGGGGGTGGCGGGCCGGTCCGTGCGCGTCAGTCGACGCGGGCAACGCGCAGCGTGTTGGTGCTGCCCGCCACGCCGAAGGGCAGCCCGGCGGCGATGACGATCGCGTCGCCCGAGCGGGCGAGGCCGCTGGCGACGGCGGCTTCGATGGCCTGGTCGACCACGGTTTCGACCGTGCGGACCGGGGTTTCCTGGCCGACCGACTGGGCGCGCACGCCCCAGGCGACGCAGAGCCGGCGCGCGATCTCGTCGGTTTCGGTCAGGCCGATGATCGGCGCCTCGGGCCGTTCGCGCGAGATGCGCAGCGCGGTCGAGCCGCCCAGCGTGAAGGCGACGATGGCCCGCGCCGCGGCCGTGCCGGCGATCTGCCCGGCGGCGGCGGCGATCGCGTCGGCGACGAACCCTTCGGGCTCGGGGCAACTGGCGCGCATGATCGACTGCCAGATCGGATCCTCTTCGACCCGGCGCACGATGCGGTTCATGATGCCGACCGCTTCCAGCGGATATTCCCCGGCGGCGGTCTCGGCCGACAGCATCACCGCGTCGGCGCCGTCGAACACCGCGGTGGCGACGTCCGACGCCTCGGCGCGGGTCGGGGTCGGGGCGTGGATCATGCTTTCCAGCATCTGGGTGGCGACCACCACCGGCTTGCCCAACTGGCGGGCCAGGCGGACGATGCGCTTCTGCGCCAGGGGCACGGCCTCGGGCGGCAGTTCCACGCCCAGATCGCCGCGCGCGACCATCACCGCATCGGACAGGCGGACGATCTCGTCCAGATTGTCCATCGCCTGCGGCTTTTCCACCTTGGTCATGATCCAGGCGCGGCCGGCGGCGATGTCACGCGCCTCCCGGACGTCCTCGGGGCGCTGGACGAAGGACAGGCCGATATATTCCACGCCCAGTTCCAGCGCGAAATCCAGGTCCTTGCGGTCCTTTTCGGTCAAGGCCGGGATCGGCAGCACGATGTCCGGCACGTTCACGCCCTTGCGCTCGGACAGCACGCCGCCCACGGCCACCACCGTGTCCAGATAGGTCGGCCCGACCTCGCGCACCACCAGCCGCAGCTTGCCGTCATCCAGCAGCAGGTTGCTGCCGACCGTGGCGGCGCTGATGATCTCGGGGTGCGGCAGGCGCACGCGCTCGATGGTGCCGGGGGCGTCGTCGAGGTCCAGGCGGAAGGCGGCGCCGCTCTGCAGGGTCACCTTGCCGTTCTCGAACGTGCCGACGCGCAGCTTGGGGCCCTGGACGTCGGCCAGGATGCCGATCGGGCGGCCCAGCTCGGCCTCGACCGAGCGGATGGCCTCATGCCGGGCGGCATGGTCGGCATGGGCGCCATGGGAGAAATTCAGCCGGAACACATCGACCCCAGCCTCGGCCAGGGCACGGATCGTGGCACGATCGGACGAGGCCGGCCCGAGCGTCGAGACGATTTTCGTCCGCCGGGGGCGGAAGGCGGAGGTGATGGTCATTGGGCGCTTTCTCCTTGCAGATTTTTTCCGCGACCGGATCGCTGGTCGCTGTTCCCGGCCCGGGCGCCTGCCCGGGCCGCGCGTCAATCAGGACGGCTGGATCGTCTCCTGCGGCAGAAGACCCCAGACCGCCCTGCGGTCCAGCCAGCCTGAATAATGTTGCACGCTGACCTTGCACCATTCGGTGCCGGCCGCGCAGAGGCGAAACGTGCCGACCGCCCCGGGCCGGAGCACCGCGACGAGGGCGGATGACGCGTCGGGCGACGCGTGGATCGCGATCGCGCCCGGAATCGCCGCCGCCGCCGCGGGATCGGCCAGGCGGGCGACCACCCGCGTGTCGAAATGGCCGCCCGGCGCCGGCTGCGGGGCGGGTTGGGACGTGGATTGCAGGGCGGATTGCGGGGTGGCGTCGCCGGAGGCGGGATGCGCCGGCCGGGCCTGGGCAGGGTCGACCGGCGGCAGGCCGGGAACCACGAAAGTGCGCGCGCCGACCAGGGTCGCCTGATGGACCCAGCCCTTCTGGCCGTCGGAATCCTCGACCAGGCGCCAGACATCGAATTCGCGCTCGATCTTCACCGGCAGGTCGCGCCGATGATACACCCATTCGATCGGATAACGCTGGCCGGGGCCCGAGCGCATATTGACCTCATCGGCGCGAAGCGCCGCGAAACGCGGCAGCGGCAGGCCGGTCACGGTGCCCTTGTCGGGCGGGGCCGGGGGCGCGGCCGGAGCGGCAGGCGTCCCAGCCCCGGTCCCCGTTGCCCCGGCCCCTGCTGTCCCGGCGATGGCGCCCGCCGCGGCGCCGGCGGCCAGCGCCGCGTGGCGGGGCGACATCACGTAATGGTGATCCATCGCGTGGCGATGCGGCGCGAGGCCGGCATGGCGGGAATGCGGGACCGGCCGGGCGGCCGGACGAGGATGGTCCGGATGGGCATGGTGATGCGGATGCGCCGGACCGGCATGATGGTGCCGGTGCCGATGATGCGCGGCCGGCTGGCCGCTCTGAGAGCTGACCTGCGCCGCCGCCGCCGCCGTCCCGTCCAGCGTCGCGGCCAGCATGGTCAAAGCCAGGGCCGGGGCCAGGAC
The DNA here is from genome assembly GCF_035199985.1 of Nguyenibacter sp. L1. Lineage (GTDB taxonomy): Bacteria > Pseudomonadota > Alphaproteobacteria > Acetobacterales > Acetobacteraceae > Gluconacetobacter > Gluconacetobacter vanlangensis. Next base: position 2,379,936 of record NZ_CP127015.1, on the reverse strand, counting down.
AAGCGCCCGGTTGCGGCGACGCGGGTCGCCATGCGGGCCGGGCAGCGAAGGGACGGAAGGGGCGGAACGCGTCATGGCTGCATCCCTGCCAAGGCCAGCGCCGCTCGGCAAGGGGGTATGCGGCAAAGGATCCATGCCTGCCCCCCCAAGCCGATCACAGGGTGATGATCTGCCGCCCGCGGGCGGCGTCCAGGAAGGTGGGAATACCCGCCACCCGCACCGCGGGCAGCAGGGCCCCGGCCGGCAGGCCCGCGACGCGCAGGCCGGATTCACAGGCCATCAGCGCGCCGTCGAGCTGCCGCACGGCCTCGCGCAGCGTCTCGAAGCCGGCGACGCCGCTGGCCTGCACCGCCTGGTCGGCCGCCGCGTCGCGCAGGCCGCGCCAGTCGCGCGCCAGGGCATGCACGCCGTGCCCCGCCGCGAACAGCAGGACCGGCCGGTCGATCGCCAGCGCGCCGGCCGCCAGCATGAAGGCGTAGTGGGCGCGTTCGTACCCGCCATCCAGCAGCAGGATCGCCAGCCCGGCCGCGTCGGGCGCGGCCGGCGGGAAGGGCGGCGATGGAACGAGGGGCGGGGGGTCAGTGGGCATGCGACGCGCACCGGGCCGGACCGGGCCCGGCCCCGGCGGAGAGATCGGCCGAAACATCGGCGGAGACATCGGCGGGGGCGGATGGCGCGGCATGGGCCGACAGGTCGCGGATCGTCGCGCGCGGACCGCACAGCGCGCAGTCGGGATCGGGCGCCAGGCGGATCGTATGGACGCGCGCGGCCAGGGCGTCCCACACCAGCAGGCGGCCCGCCAGGCTGTCGCCGATCTGCAGCAGTTCCTTCAGCACTTCGGTGGCCTGCAGGGTGCCCATGACGCCGGTCACCGCGCCGAAGACCCCGGCCTCGGCGCAGGAGGGAATGGTGCCGGGTGCTGGGGCCTCGGGATAGAGGCAGCGATAGCACGGGCCGCCGCGATGCGGGCGGAAGGTGGAAAGCTGCCCCTCGAAACGCAGCACGGCGGCCGAGACCAGGGTGCGCCGCTCCAGCGCGCAGGCGTCGGCCAGCAGGTAGCGGGTGCGGAAATTGTCGGTGCCGTCGCAGACCAGGTCATAGGCCGCGACCAGCGCCCGGGCGTTGCCGGCATCCAGCCGGACGGCATGGCGGTCGATCCGGACCAGCGGATTGACGGCCCGCATCGCCTCGGCCGCGGACTCGACCTTGGGCATGCCGATCCGGCCGGTGGTATGGGCGATCTGGCGCTGCAGGTTCGACAGGTCGACCAGGTCGTCGTCCACCAAACCGATCCGGCCGACGCCCGCCGCCGCCAGATACAGGCCCAGCGGCGCGCCCAGCCCCCCGGCGCCGACGATCAGCACGCTCGCGGCGCGCAGCATGGCCTGGCCGGTGCCGCCGATCTCGGGCAGCAGGATATGGCGGGCGTAGCGCTGGATCTCGGCTTCGGAAAAATCAGGGATCATGCATCCTTCCCCGTCCCGGCACGTTGCAGGCATGATGACGTCCGGGACAACAATGTCAGGTATGGGCCTGACCGGTGCAGGCGAATATGGCTTCGTGACACTCTTTTTGTAACAATTTGTGTCATTTTGCCATGAAGGTCATGCATGTCCGCCATGCTTATCGTATGCTAGCACCGTACGACAGGGACGATTTCTCGATGGACCGTTTCATGCGCCTGATGCCAGCCGGCCATATGGTTGCCGTTCGTCGGCAGCAGGCACGGCGTCTCTGCGCGGTGACCCTGGTCATGGCGCTGTCGCTGTTCGTCGCCTCGCCCTTCGTCACGCTGTGGTCGGTCGCGTCGGCCATGCAGGCGCATGACGTGCGGACGCTGGGGACGTACCTCAACTGGCGGTCGGTCCAGACCGGCCTCAAGGCGCAGATCGTCACCGGCCTGGTCGGGACGCAGCCTGCCGGTGACGACGATCTGCCGGAATTCGGGTCGTCCTTCGCCGCCGCGGCGGTGTCCAACGCCGTGGACACGAACGTGAATGCCGCCAATCTCGGGACGCTGATGGACCAGTTGATGCCGGCGGGCCCCTCGGACGCGGGCAAGCTGGCCGCCGGCCGGCCGGCCCCCGGTCATCCGGCCCCGAATCATTCGGTGACGGGCGCCGCGCGGGTGCGGATCCTGCGCCATGTGAGGGTACGTTTCGTGCGCTTGAACATGTTCGAGGCCAGCCTCGCCCTGCCGGACCAGGCGCCGGGCCATGCGCGCGACAGCAAGCTGCATCTGCAGATGCAGATCCAGGGCTGGCGCTGGAAGATCACCCGCATCGACCTGCCGTCCGGCCAGGACGGCCACCCGATCATCGAAGCGGCCGTCGACCGGCCGGCCGTCGTCCGGACCGCCGTCCTGGCGCGGTAACCGCGCCGCGCCGGGCGCGCGGCCAGGAGCGCGGCAGGGGCAGGATGCGATTCCCCACCCCTGCGACGGTCAGCGCGCGATCGGCGCCGGATTCACCGACGCGGAACTCACCGACGCCGGAATCACGAGAATCAGATCACAAGAATCGTCGGCATCAGCGGCGCGCGCGCGCGGTGGCGGTCTCGGCCGGCAGATCCTCTTCCAGAACCGTGATATGCAGGGCGTAGGACACTTCGCCCTCATCCTCGTCCCGATGGACGGTGCCGATGATTTCGCCCTTCACGGCGACTTCGACCGACAGGCCCGCGCGCGGCGGCGGGTTGACCGTCAGTTCGGGGGAGCCCAGCAGGCGGCGCAGGCACACCTGCAGGCGGGCGATCTCGGAGGTGGACATGGTGCTCATGATACGAAGCTCCCGGTCGGGGTCGGAGGATAAGGCGGCGGCGGGCTGGGCCTGATGCGCGCCGAACGACATGCCGCCCGCTATAGGCACTCGGGTCGCCCCCCGCAACCGCCCCTTGGCCGCGGTCGCGGCCGCTGCCCGCCGCGCGTGGATCCCGCCCGTGAAAAATCCCCTTCCTGCCCGGAGCTTGCCATGATTCGTCGTTTTCCTGGATTTTCCTTGATGTCGCACTGTGTGAGGAGAGTCGGCTTGCGGATCTATTCGACCCTGTTCGCCGGCATGGCGCGTCTGTTGGTGCCGGGGGTGGCGGCGGCGCTGGTCATGGCGCTGGTCACCCATGCCGGCGCGGTGACCGCGCCGTTCGGTCCGGTCGAGGCGGGGCCGACCCTGACGGCGCGGACATTGGCCGACCGGATCCGCCAGGACGGGGCGCAAAAGACGGCCGAGGCCCTGACGCGCGACCACGAATGGCCGCGCGTGCGCCGTGCGGTGGCGGCGGGGTGGCAGAACTGGATCGCCACGATGCCCGACCTGCTGCCCCAGGCCGATCAGCGGACGGCGCAGGGCCTGCAGCGGGCGCTGCGCCAGGCGCTGCCGCGCAGTCCCGGGGCGGTCCTGGCGGCGCTGGATCCGAAGAACGGGCCCCTGCTGGGCGGGCAGACGATCTGCCGCCCGGACGGGATGCCGGCGACATGGCGCGCGCGGACGACCCGGGCGGTGCGGGCCGTGCACGACATCCATCTGATCAACCAGGGCGGCGACTGCCTGCGCGCCTTGCACGCCGCGCCGCAGGGCTGACGCGTGCGTGGTGACGCGCGCGTGGTATTGACGCCCCTCGCCGCGCGCCGCCAGGTGAACGGGCACGGATCGCGGCCTGGAAAGGAGTCGTCTTGTTTCGGAACACGTCCTGTCACCCCTTCGTTGCGCTATCGCTGCCCGTCTGCCTGGCCGCCTGCGGTTATGGGGATTCGCGGGCGGCGCATCAGGCGCAGCTCAGCATGATCGGCATGACTGCGAATGATCTGCAGGCCTGTGCCGGGCCGCCCGACGGGCGCGTGGCGCTGAATGCGCATACCAGCCTGTTCCATTACGTCTACAAGCCCGGGGCCAGCGGGTCCTTCTCCATCAGCCCGCTGAACCTGGCCACTCTGAGCTACGGCGGCAGCGGGATCTCGTGCGCGGTGACGATCCGCCTGGTCGATGACCGGGTCACCGAGGTGCATTACGCCGGCGACGACGACAGGATGGTCGGCACCGACGGGGTGTGCGCGGCGGTGGTGCGGGGTTGCATCCGCCAGCCGGAGGCGACCATGCGCCGGGTGGATGGCGGGCTGTTCGGCCCGATCTCGGCCTTCTCGCCACCCCCGGTGCCGCCGCAGCCGGCGGACGCGGTCTATAACCCGCAGCCGCTGGCCACGGCGCCCCGCCAGCCGGCCAAGCCGTGACCGGCCCGTGACTGGCCCCTGACAGGTTTCGCGTCCGGTCAGCCGGACGGTCCGGACGCGTCGGGCGGCAGGGGCCAGCCATGGCGCGCCAGGGTGGCGGCGATATGGGGCGGCGGCGGAGCGGTGGCGGCGACCGGCGGCGTCAGCTTCAGCGCCAGGCGGCGGCTCATCAGATGCAGCACCTGGCCGTCGGCCCGGCCATAGACCGGGTCGCCCAGGATCGGGCAGCCCAGGCTGGCGCAATGCAGCCGCGCCTGGTGGGTGCGGCCGGTCAGCAGCCGCAGCGCCAGCCAGCTCTGCCGCCCGTCCGAGGCCAGGACGCGCCATTCGGTCTCGGATTCCTGGCCCCGAGGGACCTGGCCCAGGGGGGCCTGTCCGTGCGGGTCTTCGACCATGCGCCAGCCGGCGGGGCTGGTCCGGCGGGCCATGCGCAGGCGCACCGTGCCGGATTCGGCGGCGGGGCGGCCGTGCACCACCGCCCAATAGGTCTTCTCGACCGTGCCGGCGGCGAAGGCGGCCTGCGCGGCCAGCAGCGCCTGCTTGCGCAGGGCGATCAGCAGGCAGCCGGACGTGTCGCGGTCCAGCCGGTGGGCCAGCCACGGCCCGTCCGCGCGGCGGGACAGCAGGGGAAAGGCGCTTTCGACCGAGGGGCCGCCGGCGGGGCCGGGATGGACCGGCAGGCCGGCCGGCTTGTCGATGACGAGGAAGCGGCTGTCCTGGAACAGGATCGGAAACGGCGGCGCGGATTTCGGGGCGGCGGCCCCCGGTGCCGGGCGCGGGCGCCCCAGGGAGCGTCCCGGGGGGCGGGTCATTCGTCGTCGTCGGTGCGGCGCAGCAGCACCTCGCGCTTGCCGACATGGTTCGCCGGGCTGACGATGCCTTCCTTTTCCATCTGCTCGATGATCTTGGCCGCGCGGTTATAGCCGATCGACAGATGGCGCTGGATGAACGAGGTCGAGGCCTTGCCCTCGCGCGCCACCACGGCCACCGCCTGGTCGAACAGGCTGGTTTCCTCGTCGAAGCCGCCGCCGTTCAGCCCGTTGCCCGAGGATTTGCCCCCGCCCCCGCCGCCCCCGCCATCCTCGTCCTGGGCCGAGATGACGTCGTCGTTATAGATCGGCTCGCCCTGGCTGCGCAGGAAGGCGACCACGTCCTCGACCTCGCTGTCGGCGACGAAGGGGCCATGGACGCGGGTGATGCGGCCGCCGCCCTGCATGTACAGCATGTCGCCCTGCCCCAGCAATTGCTCGGCGCCCTGCTCGCCCAGGATGGTGCGGCTGTCGAACTTGCTGATGACCTGGAACGAGATGCGGGTCGGGAAATTGGCCTTGATGGTGCCGGTGATCACGTCCACCGACGGGCGCTGCGTCGCCATGATAACATGGATGCCCGCGGCGCGGGCCTTCTGCGCCAGGCGCTGGACCGCGGCCTCGATCTCCTTGCCCGCGACCATCATCAGGTCGGCCATTTCGTCGATCACCACCACGATATAGGGCAGTGAGTCGAGCGCGAGCTGCTGTTCCTCGAAGGTCGGGCGGCCGGTCTCGGGGTCGTAGCCGGTCTGGACGCGGCGGCTGACGACCTCGCCGCGCATCCGGGCCTCGGCCACGCGTTCGTTGTAGCTGCCGATATTGCGGACCTGCAGGTGCGACATGGCGCGGTAGCGGCGGTCCATTTCGCGCACCGTCCATTTCAGCGCGGCCACCGCCTTGGCCGGCTCGGTGACCACCGGCGTCATCAGATGGGGAATGCCCTCGTAGATCGACAGTTCCAGGATCTTGGGGTCGATCAGGATCAGCCGGCATTCGTCGGGCGACAGCCGGTAGAGCAGGGACAGGATCATGGCGTTGACCCCCACCGACTTGCCCGAGCCGGTGGTGCCGGCGATCAGCAGGTGCGGCATGCGCGCCAGGTCGCCATAGACCGGCGCGCCGGAAATATCCTTGCCCAGCGCCAGGCTGAGCCGCGACATGGACTGGGTCCAGGCCGCGTCATGGAACAGCTCGGACAGATACACCGTCTCACGCCGGGCATTGGGGACCTCGATGCCGATCACGTTGCGGCCCGGCACGGTGGCGATGCGCACGCTGAGCACCGACAGCGAGCGCGCGACGTCGTCGGCCAGGCCGATCACCCGGGCCGAGCGGATGCCCGGCGCGGGTTCGAGTTCGTACAGCGTGACGACCGGCCCGGCATGGATCTCGCCGATCCGCCCCTGCACGCCGTAATCGGACAACACGGTTTCCAGCAGGCGGGCATTGGCCTGCAGCATGTCCTGCGACGGGCCGGTCTGGCCGTGCGGCGGCGCGGCCTTCAGCAGCCTGACCGACGGCAATTGCCACGGCGCGCCGGCATCGGGCGGCGGGGGGTATCCGCCATTCCCGCCGGCCGTCCGGCCGGCGGCGCCGCGCAGGTCGGCGGACGGGCGGTCCGCCGCCGCGCGGCTGCCGAACAGCCGGCCCATGAAGCCGGTGCGGGGGGGCTCGGCCGCGGCTTCGCGCGGCGGTTCGGCCGGCGCCGTCTCGGCAGCCGCCTGGGCAAAGGCAGCCTCCTCGGTGCTCCAGGCCGGGCCGTCCGGCTGGCGGGGACCGCCCAGCAGCAGGGGGGGCGGATCGGCCGCCGCGTCATCCTCGACGCCGGGCGGCTGCACCCAGCCGGTGCCCAGGGAGGGACGAGTGGAGGGACGGGTGGATGGGCGGGCCGGTGCCCGCGCGGCGTCGGGCCGCTCGATGCGCAGGCTGCGTATCTGCGGCTCCGGCGCGCGGGGCTGCATGGACAAATCGGGCCGGGGGGGCGGCATGGCCCCCTCCAGCGCCCCGTCCAGAATCCCGTCCGGCGCCCTGCCCAGCCCGCCGGCCCACCGCCCGGCCGGGGCGGCGGGCGGCTGGTCGGGCGGGCTGTGCCGTCCGGGCATGCCGCGCGCCAGGCGCGCGGGCTGCCGGGCCGCGGCGCGCAGGGTGCGGCCGATTGCCGCCCATTCCGCCAGGGACAGGCCCATCGCCAGCGGTACCAGCAGCGCCGTCAGCAGCAGGCCCAGGCACCAGACCGCCAGCCGGCCGGCCGGGCCCAGCACCGACGACCCGGCCTGCAGCGCGGTACGGGCGATCGACAGGCCGAACGCGCCGCCCGGGCCCGATTCGGTGGGCCAGTGCGGCGCCGGCAGCGCCGGGACCAGCAGCGGCACGGCCCCCAGCAGCGCGCCGATCACCGGCATGGCGCACAGCAGCGCGACGACGCGCACCGGCACCGAGCCCAGTCCGGTATGGCGCGCTACCCGCCAGCCCCAGGCCACCAGGGCCAGCACCGGCAGCGCGCAGGTGATGCCGATATTCTGCAGCAGCGCGTCGGCCAGATAGGCCCCCACCACCCCCAGCAGGTTGGTCGGGGCCTGGGTGCTGGCGGTGTTCATCGACGGATCGCGCGGATTATAGCTCCATAACGAGGCAGCCAGGGCCAGGGCCAGCAGCCACAGCGTCATTCCGCCCAGTTCGGCCAGCCTTTGCCGCGCGGCGGAACGGATGCGCGGCGAGACCAGGGAAGACGGAATGTAGCGGCCAAGGCTCGGCAAATGTTCGGATCCTGCAAAAAGGGCCTGCCCTTCCCGCGGAAGGGGCGCTTCCGTGGGGCGGACAGGCGCGATGAAGACGCCGGGCCGCTCCGGAACCGGGGCAAGTATAGCCTGCGCGCTGCGAAATACAGAAGGGAGCTTGCGCGCTTATTCGGGCATTCCGGTGGCAGCCCGGCCGGTGGCAGTTTGGCCGGTAGCAGTTTGACCGGTAGCAGTTTGACCGGGGGCGGCCCGCCAGACCGAGAGCCTGGCCGCGCCATGGCGGCGTTCGGCCAGCGGAGGCGCGGCCAGCAGGAAGCCGGACAGCAGGGAGCCGTCCTCGGGCAGGGCTTCGTCGGCGGCGGTTTCGACCACGACCAGCGCGCCGGGGGCGATCCAGCCCGCGGCCCCCAGCGCCGCCAGGGCGCGCGCCGGCAGGCCCTTGCCATAGGGCGGGTCGAGGAACAGCAGGTCGCAGGCCGGCCCGGGCGGCGGGCGGGTCACGTCGGCGGGGCGGACCAGGGCGGCATCGCCCGCGCCGCAGGCGGCGATATTGGCGCGCAGCGCGGCCAGCGCCGCGCGGTCGGTCTCGAAGAACACGCACCGGGCGGCGCCGCGCGACAGGGCCTCCAGCCCCAGGGCGCCGGTGCCGGCGAACGCGTCCAGCACCCGCGCGCCGGCGATGCGGTCGCGGCCGGCCCAGGGGGCGTGCAGCAGCATGTCGAACAGGGCCTGGCGCACCCGGTCGGCGGTGGGGCGCGTGGTGCGCCCCGGGGGCGCGGTCAGCGCGCGGCCGCGCCAGGTGCCCGCGACGATGCGCATGGCCGGGTCAGGACCGGCGGCCGGGCCGGGGGGCGGGGCCCAGGCCGGGCACCTGTTCGCGCAACACCTTGCCCGGCACTTCCTCGAGTTCCGAACGCTGCAGGGTGCCAAGCTGGAACGGGCCGTACGAGACGCGGATCAGCCGGCTGACATGCAGGTTCAGCCCGCGCATGACCTTGCGGACCTCGCGGTTCTTGCCCTCGCGCAGCGCCACGGTCAGCCAGGCATTGTCGCCCTTGCGGGAATCCAGCCCGGCCTCGATCGGGCCGTAGCGCACGCCCTCGAACACGCTGCCCCCGGCCAGGGCGGACAGCCGGGCCTCGTCCACCACGCCGAAGACCCGCACCCGGTAGCGGCGCAGCCAGCCGTTGGACGGCAGTTCCAGCCGCCGCGCCAGCTCGCCGTCATTGGTCAGCAGCAGCAATCCCTCGCTGTTGAGGTCCAACCGGCCGACGCTGACGACGCGGGGCATGCCGTCGGGCAGGGACGCGAAGACGGTCGGCCGTCCCTCGGGGTCGCGATGGGTGGTCACCAGCCCGTCGGGCTTGTGATAGCGCCACAGGCGCGTCCGCTCGGGCGATTCCACCACGGCGCCGTCGACCTGCACGATGTCGCCCGCCGCGACGAAGGTCGCGGGATGGCCGACCGGCTCGCCGTTCAGGCGGACGCGCCCGGCGGCGATGATCTGTTCGGCGTCGCGGCGGCTGGCCACGCCCGATCGGGCCAGCCATTTGGCGATCCGCTCGCCGCGGCGCGCGGGATCGGAAAGGGGGGTGTCGTCGTGCTGTGTCATCGCGATCCCGAGGCGTCTATCAGGGCGGAGAAGATGCGTCCATCGCCCATCGATATGGCGAATTCGGGATGCCATTGCACGCCCAGGCAGAAAGGATGGCCGGGATATTCGATCGCCTCGATCACCCCGTCGGGGGCGAAGGCGCAGACGACCGCCCGGCCGGGGGTCCGGACGGCCTGGTGATGCGCGGAATTGACGGCCATCCGCTCGGCGCCGGTCACCCGCGCCAGCAGGGTGCCCGGAACGATCGCGACCTCGTGCCCCGGCTGGTCGCGCGGATTGGGCTGTTCGTGCGCCAGCGCGCCGGGCAGCGCGTCGGGGATATGCTGGATCAGCGTGCCGCCCAGGCAGACCGCCAGCAATTGCTGGCCGCCGCAGATCCCCAGCACCGGCAGGTCCCGGGCGATCGCCAGGCGCAGCAGCGCCAGCTCGGCGCGGGTGCGGCCGGATTTCAGGGTGACGCTGTCATGGCGGGTGGCGGCGCCGTACAGCGCCGGATCGACGTCGAACGCGCCGCCGGTGACGACCAGGCCGTCCAGCCGCTCCAGCGTCGCGGCGGCCAGGTCCTGCCGGTGGGACAGGGCCACGGGAATGCCCCCCGCGTCGGCGATCGCGTCCATGTAGTTGCGGCGCAGCGCGTACCACGGAAAGCGCGAATAGGCGCCGCCGTCCGGCGCGCCGGGTTCGCTGTCGAGGGTGACCCCGATCAGGGGGCGGGACATGCTCATCCCGCCTGCCTAAAGCAGAACGCCGGCCCGTCAAAGATCCGAGAGGCTGCATCACAAGCCCTGCGGGCCGCTCTCGCTCGGTCGCAGGGCTTGTGATGCAGCCTCCTGCGCACCGCCGGAATGCGGCGTGAAACGCCGAGCTTGCGGCCCGCCGCCGAAACCGGGATCAGCCGTCGGAAAACGCGGTCTGGATGTTGGCGGTCAGGGTCTGGTGACCGACCAGCCCCGGCTCGCACGCCGAAAAACCGATGACGATTGCCGCGGCGGCCAGGATCAGCGTAAGCGTGTTCATCGTCTTTCTCCTGCCCATATCGATGTCGAATGTTACAGGGAACGCTGTAGGCTCGAGGGGCACGGTGGCAGCGGGATTCTTGTCTGTCCATTAAATTCGCTGCTTTTTCCGCCGGCCCGTGCCGCCCCATGGCCGGCTGGAAACGTGAGGCGGTGTAACATCCCGTGATCGCATGGCACGCACGGATGGCGCGGGCCGCCCGTCCCGCGCTATGGCCCGAACGGGGCGGTCCCGGGGGAGTTGCATGGGGCGATTGCAGGGATGCGGGGGATAGGGTCGATGACAAAGGAAGGGAAGGCCGGCGCCGTCGTTCCCGCCATGGGCACCCCGGGGGATCCGATGGGGATCGCGATGGACGAGGCCCGCGCCGCCGCGGCGCGGGGGGAGGTGCCGGTCGGCGCGGTGCTGCTGGGGCCGGACGGGGCGGTGCTGGCGCGCGCGGGCAATGCGGTCGAGGCCGGGCACGATGCGGCGGCCCATGCCGAGATGCTGGTCATGCGCGCGGCGGCGCGGCGCCTGGGCACGCCGCGCCTGGTGGATTGCACGCTGGTGGTGACATTGGAACCCTGCCCGATGTGCGCCGCAGCCGCCGTGCATTTCCGGATCGGGCGCATCGTCTTCGGCGCCTATGACCCCAAGGGCGGCGGGGTGGACCATGGTCCGCGCCTGTTCGACCGGCGCGAATGCCTCCATCGCCCCGAATGGGTGGGTGGCGTGCGCGAGCGCGAGGCATCGGCGCTGCTGCGCGATTTCTTCGCCGCGCGGCGCGGGCCATGATACGCGCGCGGTGATTTGCGCCAGCGGCGCGGCTGGCGCATTCTTCTTAACGCATCTTTCATCGGCAGGTATGGGAGAGGTGCGGAATGCCGATGCATTCTGCCAGGGTACGACACAGGACGCGGGCGTCGGCAGCGGCCGGCCGGCCCGTCAACGATCAGGAATGCTATGTCTGACGCGTTTGATCTGATTTCTTCCGTTCCCGCTCGCCGGCCCCGCGCCGGGATGGCAGCCGGGGTGGCGCCCGGGACGGCGCGCGCCAGGGTGCTGGCTGCGAGGGTGCTGCCGGCGAGGGTGCTGGCGGCGCTGGTCGCGGGTACCGTGCTGGGCGGCGCGGCGGCCTGTGGCGGGCTGGCGCCGGCGGCACGGGCCGATGAGAGCGGGGTGATCCGTCCGGACACGCAGCAGGCCCTGCCGAACTTCGTCAGCCTGGTGAAGCAGGTCAAGCCGGCCGTGGTGTCCATCACCGCCAACCTGCGCGCCGACGCCGTCGAGGATGAGGAAGGCGGGGCGCAGGGGCAGCAGCAGATGCCCTTCCCGTTCCCCTTCCCGTTCCAGATGATGCCGCAGCAGCCCCAGCGCCGCACGATCGAGGCGCGGGGATCGGGCTTCATCATTTCCGCGGACGGCTACGTCGTCACCAACAACCACGTGGTCAAGGGCGCGACCAAGGTGACGGTGACGCTGGATGACGGCACCGCCCTGCCGGCCAAGATCGTCGGCCGCGATCCCAAGACCGACCTGGCGCTGCTGAAGGTGACGACGCAGAGCAAGCTGCGCTTCATCGAGCTGGGCGAGTCCGACAAGGTCGAGCCGGGCGAGTGGGTGATCGCCGTCGGCAATCCCTACGGGCTGGGCGGCACGGTGACCGCCGGCATCGTCTCGGCGCGGGGGCGCGATATCGGCGACGGGCCGTACGATTCCTTCATCCAGGTCGACGCGCCGATCAATCGCGGCAATTCGGGCGGTCCGCTGATCACCCAGGACGGCAAGGTCGTGGGGGTGAATACCGCCATCCTGTCGCCCGGCGGCGGCGGATCGATCGGCATCGGCTTCGCCATCCCGTCGGACGTGGTGAAGAATGTCGTCTATCAGCTTGAGAAGACCGGGCATGTCACCCGCGGTTATCTGGGCGTGGTGGCGCAGTTGATCACCCCGGCGATGGCCAAGGCGCTGGGGCTGAAGCCCGCGGCGCCGGGCGTGCCGCCCAGCGGGGCCCTGGTGGCCAGCGTCAGCAACGGCAGCCCGGCGGAAAAGGCCGGGATCAAGGCCGGCGACGTGATCACCACCCTGAACGGCCAGAAGGTGGACAGCCCGCATGACCTGGCGGTCAAGGTCGCCTCGATCACGCCGGGCACCAAGGCGACGCTGGGGTTCCTGCGCAACAACGCCGAGCAGACCGCGACGGTGACCATCGCCAACCTGTCCGGCGCGCAGACGCCCGACGGCGCGATGGGCGAGAAGAACGAGGGCGGCCCGCGCCTGGGCGTGTCGCTGTCGCCGCTGACGCCCGACCTGCGCCAGCAGCTCGGCCTGGACGGGTCGGTGCGCGGCGTCGTCGTCAGCGACGTCCAGTCCGGATCGCCTGCCGATCAGGCCGGCATCCGCCCCGGCGACGTGATCCAGGCGGTGGGCAACCGCCCGGTGGAGAATCCGGGCGCCACCGTCACCGCCGTGCGCGCGGCGCTAAAGGCCAACCAGTCCGTGCTGCTGCGCATCCTGCGCAACGGGCAGAACATCTTCGTCGCCGTGACGCCCGGCACGGACAACGACAATGACGGCGGGGCCAGCGGCCCGGGCGACGACAACAACTGACCTGCCGATCCTGTCCTGTCGATCCCGGGGCAGGGTCGGCGGGCCCCGAGCCCCCGCCCGGCAAGGTCAGATCGCGGCCAGGGTGGCCAGCAGCGCGTCCACGTCGGCGATGTGGGTGTCGTAGCTGGTCACCAGCCGGATCACCGTGCCGTTGAGTCCGGCCGGCGTGCGCCATTCGCGAAAGACATAGCCGGCGGCGCGCAGATGCGCGACGGCCGGATCGGGCAGGGCGACGAAGATTTCGTTGGCCTGGGTCTCATACACCAGCCGTGCGCCGGGGTGGCGGAACAGGCCGCCGGCCAGCCTGTGGGCCATGGCGTTGGCCTGCCGCGCGTTTTGCAGCCACAGATCGTCCTGCAGATAGGCAAGCAACTGCGCGCTCAGGAAACGCTGCTTGGACCAGTCATGGCCGCCGCGCTTGCGGCGGCGGGCGAAGTGTTCGGCCCGCGCGGGGTCGAAGACCAGCACGGCCTCGGCGGTCATCGCCCCGTTCTTGGTCGCGCCCAGCGCCAGGATGTCGATTCCGGCCTTCCAGGTCGCCTCGGCCGGGGTGCAGCCCAGGCTGGCGATGGCGTTGGCCAGCCGGCTGCCGTCCAGATGGACCGCCATGCCGCGCGCCCGGGCCCGGGCCGCCAGTTCGGCGATCTGCGCGGGGTCGTAGACCGTGCCCCATTCCGTGGCCTGGGTCAGGCTGAGCGTCGTGGGCAGGTTGTTCAGCACATTGTGCGCCGGATGGCGGTCGAGCACATAGGACAGAGCGTCGGGCCGCATGCGCCCGTCCTCCGACGGGATGGGCAGCAGCCGCGCGCCGCCGGTATAGAAATCGGGCGCGCCGCATTCGGCCTGCACGATATGGGCGCTCTCATCGCACAGGATGGCGCCGAAGGGCGGGGTGGTGGCGGCCAGCGCCAGCGCGTTCGCCGCCGTGCCGGTGGCGACGGGAAAGACCTGGACCGGATGTTCGAAGACGTCGGCCGCGACCTGCTGCAGCCGGGCGGTCCAGGCATCCGCGCCATAGGCGGGCGCCGTGCCCTCGTTGGCCGCCATCAGCGCCGCCATGATGGCGGGACAGGCCGGAACGACATTGTCGCTGCTGAAATTCTTGCGTATCTGCACCTGCACGATATCCCCCATTTTCAGGGCCCATCTTTAAGGGTTGTCCCCTGCCATGTCATTCAATCGCCTTCCGGAGCGCCCATGACCGAGCCAGTGTCCGCCGTACCCGCGCCCGCTCCCAGCATGTCCGCGCGCCTGATCGACGGCAAGGCGTTCGCCGCGGCCATGACGCAGAGGATCGCGGCGGAGGTCCATGCGTTCCATGACCGCTACCGGGTGACGCCCGGCCTGGCGGTGGTGCTGGTGGGCAACGACCCGGCCAGCGAGGTCTATGTCCGCAACAAGGCGTTGCAGACCCATCGGGCCGGCATGCGCTCGTTCATGCACATGCTGCCGGCCACCACGTCGCAGGCCGAATTGCTGGCGCTGGTCCGCCGGCTGAACGACGATCCGGAAATCCACGGCATCCTGGTGCAATTGCCGCTGCCGGCGGGGCTGGACCCCGTGGCGGTGACCAATGCGATCCGGCCCGAGAAGGACGTGGACGGCCTGGGCGAGGTCAATGCCGGGCGCCTGGCGCTGGGCCAGCCCGGGATCGTGCCCTGCACGCCGCTGGGCTGCCTGATGCTGCTGAAATCGGAGCTGGGCGATCTGCGCGGGCTGCATGCCGTGGTCATCGGCGCGTCCAACCTGGTCGGCAAGCCGATGGCGCAGCTTCTGCTGGCCGAGGGCTGCACCGTGTCGGTCGGGCATATCGACACGCGCGACCCCGCGGCCCTGGCGCGCCAGGGCGATATCCTGGTGGTGGCCACCGGCGTCGGCGCCCTGGTGCGCGGCGACTGGATCAAGCCGGGGGCGACGGTGATCGACGTGGGCATCACCCGCGTGACCCTGCCCAGCGGCAAGACGCGCCTGATCGGCGACGTGGCCTTCGACGAAGCCGTCGCGCGGGCCGGGCGCATCACCCCCGTGCCGGGCGGGGTGGGGCCGATGACGATCGCCTGCCTGCTGAACAACACCCTCGCCGCCGCCCGCCGGATCGTCGGGGCGGCGGCGGAGCCGGGCGGTACCCCATGACGCGGATTTCCGTCGAGCTGATTCCGCGCGACGCCGAGACCCTGAAGGCGGATTCGGCCGAGGTGCGCGCGGCCTTTCCGATGGCCGACACGCTGAACGTGCCCAGCCTGATGCGCTTTGCGCTGCAGGGCTGGGATGCGGTGCCGTTGCTGCGACCGGTGCTGCCGCGCGTCGTGCCGCATATCCGCGCCATCGACGTCGATCCGGACGGGCCGCTGCCCGGCATCGGGGTGCAGGGGCTGGAGGAAGTGCTGGTCGTGCAGGGTGACCCGCCCGCCGATCTCAGCCGCCGGACCTTTCCCAACACGTCGGAGAGCGTGATCCGCCGCTATCGGCGCGAGGCCCCGCATCTGCGCGTCTATGCGGCGTTCGATCCCTATCGCCGCGCCCCCTATCGCGAATTGGAGGCCGTCGCGCGCAAGAAGGACGCCGGGGCCGCCGGGTTCTTCACCCAGCCGGTATTCGATGCGCGCATGCTGGAGATGTGCATGGGCTGGCTGGCCGGCGAGACGGTGTTCTGGGGCCTGTCGCCGGTGATCGGCCCGAAATCGCGATCCTATTGGGAGACGACGAACCATGTCGTCTTCCCGCATGATTTCGAAGCGACGCTGGAGGCGAATATCGGCTTTGCCTGCCGCGCGATCCGGACCGTCCGCGCGGCCGGCGGGCATGTCTATCTGATGCCGCTGCGCGTGAAGCCGGCGCGCTATCTGGCGCCGATCCAGCATGCGCTGGAATCACTATCCTCGTGACCTGCCCGGCGGGCGACGATTGCCGGGGGTGGGTTACGTCCGCCGGGCAATTCCGTTAGCCTCGGCCGGTTCGTCGGTTCGTCGGTCACGTTTCCCCGAAAGGTCATGATCTTGCCGCATTCCCGTCCGCGTTCGCGCCCGTCCGCCATCCCGGGAGCCGTCCAGGAGGTCTGCATCGGCGGGCGCCGCATCGGGGCCGGGGGTGCGATGCTGGCCGCTTTCCTGTGCTGCGGCGCCGCGATGCCGGCCGTCGCGGCCGACGACGCCGCGCCGGCGGCGCCCGCCGCGACATCCCCCGCCCCGGTGCTGCCGCCGCCCGACCCGGCGCGGATCTTCGCCCCGCTGGCCTATCCGACCCCGGTCAACGCCTATCGCTCGGGCGGGGGTGCGCCCGGCTGGGCCTATTGGCGGAACGGCGCGGATTACGAGATCAAGGCGGCGATCGACCCGGCCAACCGGCTGCTGTCGGGCAGCGAGGTGATCACCTACACCAACAACAGTCCCGACGCGCTGGACGTGCTGTGGGTGCAGCTCGACCAGAACATCTATCGCGACGGGTCGCGCGGCGGCTTCGCCAATCCGCAGCGCCATGGCGAGCACACGGATGGCGAGGCGATCGAGAGCGTGTCGATCGAGCAGGACGGCAAGAGCATCCCCGTCACGCCGCTGATTTCCGACACGCGGATGCAGGTGCCGCTGCCGGCGCCGCTCGAGGCCAGGGGCGGGCGCATCCGGCTGAAGATCGTCTGGCATTACACGATCCCCGGCGAATGGGGCGGCCGGACCGCCGTGACCCCCACGCGCAACGGCGACATCTATGAAGTGGCGCAATGGTACCCGCGCATGGCCGTCTATGACGATCTTCGCGGCTGGGATACCGCGCCCTATCTGGGCCAGGAATTCTATCTGGAATATGGCGACATCGACTACAGCGTCACCGTGCCGTGGAACTTCACCGTCGTGGGGTCCGGCGCGCTGCTGAATCCCGCCGACGTGCTGACCCAGACCGAGCGCGACCGCCTGGCCCAGGCCGCCCGCAGCGACGAACGGGTGATGATCCGCACCCAGGCCGACGTCAGCGATCCCAAGAGCCACCTGGCGCAGAGCGGGACCAGGACCTGGCATTTCCGCATGAACGGCACCCGCGACGTGGTCTTCGCCGCGTCGCCCGCCTTCCTGTGGGACGCGGCGCGGCTGGACCTGCCGCCGCTGGTGGTCGAATCCGGCCATCCGGCGGTGCCGCGCCTGGCGATGTCGGTCTATCCGGTCGAAGGCATCGGGGCGCATCAATGGGACCGGTCGACCGCCTATGTGAAGCATGCGATCGAATATTTCTCGCGCCAATGGTACCCCTATCCCTGGCCGGACGCGATCAACCTGGGCGGCCATGGCGCGGGCATGGAATATCCGGGCATCGTCTTCGACGGCATGCATGACAAGGACCCGGAACTGTTCTGGATCACCACGCACGAGCTGGGCCATGGCTGGTTCCCGATGATCGTGGGGTCGAACGAGCGGCGCCATGCCTTCATGGACGAAGGGTTCAACACCTTCATCGACACCTATGCCTCGGACGATTTCAACAATGGGGAATTCGCGCCGAAGCGCGATGCCGAGTTCGCGCCCGCGACCGGCAGGCCGGCGGACGACATCCTGTCCGTGCTGCGCGACCCGGCGGCCCCCCGGCTGATGACGCCGACGGACCTGGTGCCCGAGCGTTATCGCCACCCGGTGACCTATTTCAAGGCGGCCTACGGGCTGAAGCTGCTGCGCGAGCAGATCCTGGGGCCGGAACGGTTCGACCGCGCCTTCCGGCGCTATATCGCGCTGTGGGCCTATCGCCATCCCACGCCGTCCGATTTCTTCCGCCTGATGGACAGCGAGGGCGGCGAGGACCTGTCCTGGTTCTGGCGCGGCTGGTATTTCAATAATTGGGGCCCGGATTATGCCGTGAAATCCGCCGCCGTGACGGGCGAGGGCCCGGCGCGCGGCGTGCTGGTGACGGTGGACAACAAGGGCTGGCTGCCGCTGCCGGTCACGCTGGTGCTGACCTATACCGACGGTACGACCTCGCGCCTGCGCATCCCGACCGAGGCCTGGCAATTGCGCAACGAGATCGAACTGACGATTCCGACCACGCGCACGCCGCAATCGGTGGCGCTGGACCCCGGGCACGACATTCCCGACCTGAACCGGGCGGACAATGTGCTGACCCTGGCGGTGCCGCCGGCCCAGCCGGCCGCGGCGCCGGCCGCCCCCGCCGCCCCCGTGGCCTCCCCGGCCTCCTCCCCGGCGACTCCGCCGGCGCCGCCGGGACACTGAAACCGGCTGCCGGCGCTATATGCCGGCGCTATATCCAGCCGCGCGCGCGGATCAGGGCGATGGCGGCCAGGGTGACCATGCAGGTGATCTCGCCGTCGCGGACCATCCGGTCCATCTCGGCCAGCGGGATCGTGTGGCTGGTCATGTCCCCCTCGGTGGCCTCGCGCCGGGGGGCGCCCGGTGTCAGGTCGGTGGCCAGAAAGACCTGGCCGCGCTGGGTGGAATAGCCCGCGCCCTGATAGAGCGTACCGGCGTGGCGCAGCGTGCCGGCGCGCAGTCCGGTCTCTTCCTCCAGTTCGCCGCGTGCCACCATGTCGGGCGCGGCGTCGGGGCGCTCTTCCCACATGCCCATCGGCAGTTCCCACAGGCGGGCGCGCACCGGATAGCGATATTGCCGTACCAGGGTGACGGTCGGGCCGTCCGGCCCCCGGCCCAGCGGCAGGATCACCGCGAATTCGTCGCGTTCGACGATGCCGTACAGCCCCTGGTTGCCGTCGGGGCGGCGGATGATGTCCTCGCGCACGCGGGTCCAGCGATTTTCATAGACGATGCGCGAGGACAGGGTGACGAACCCGCCATCATCGGGCGGAACGGACTCGGTGCTCATGGATCGGCTTCCTCGGCGGGCGGGTCCTGCACTGCGCGCGACCAGCGGTGACGCGCGCTACATGATCCCCGGCGGAATGGCGGCGTCAATAATGGCGGCGTCAATAAGGCGGTCGCAGGGTCGTGACGGCGGCGGGCGTCCTTTTGACCGGTCCTGCCGGGTCCCCGGGTCTTGGACACCCCCGACCCGACCCGTATAAGGGCAGGACAAACCGGAGCCGCCCTGTCGTCATGCCCTCGTCGCAGTCCGTTATGGCCCATCCGACCGTGCGGATTCTGGCGGTCGTGCTGTTCAACCTGATCTGTTACGTGGATATCGGCCTGCCGATGGCCGTCATCCCGGTCTTCGTCCACCAGCATCTGGGCTACAACACCGTGATCGCGGGGCTGGCGGTGTCGCTGCAATATCTGGCGACGTTCGCCACCCGCGCGCAGGCGGGACGGTTCGTCGATGCGAAGGGGGCCAAGCCCGCGGTGCTGATCGGGCTGGCCACCTGTGCCGCGTCGGGCGGCGCGCTGCTGCTGTCGGGTCTGTTCGTCCACCAGGCCACGCCGTCGATCCTGCTGCTGATCGCCAGCCGCATCCTGATGGGCGCCGGCGAAAGCTGGACCGCGACGGGCGCGATCCTGTGGAATATCGGCCGCGTGGGGGCCGAGCGGACGGCGCAGGTGATCTCGTGGAACGGGATCACCTCCTATGGCGGGATCGCGCTGGGCGCGCCGGTGGGCGCGGTGCTGTCGCAGATGGCGCCGCCGCTGGGCGGGCTGGTGGCGGTGGGGCTGCTGTCCGCGCTGCTGCCGCTGCTGGGGCTGGGGCTGGCGGCGCGCTACGCCGCCGTGCCGCCGGTCGTCCGGGGCGAGGCCATGCCCTTCCGCCAGGTCTTCTGGCGGGTGCTGCCCTACGGGATCGTGCTGGCCTGCGGTTCGGTCGGGTTCGGGGCGATCTCGGCCTGCCTGTCGCTGTATTTCGCCGACCGGCACTGGTCCGGCGCGGCGCTGGGGCTGATGATCTTCGGCATCGTCTTCGTGCTGGTGCGGCTGCTGTTCTCGCGCCAGATCGGCCTGCGCGGCGGCGGCGTCGTGGCCGTGGCGTCGCTGGTGGTCGAGGTGGCCGGCCTGCTGATCCTGTGGCGCAGCGGCGGCGTGGCCGCGGCCGATCTGGGGGCCGCGCTGACGGGGGCCGGATTCTCGCTGGTCTTTCCCGCGCTGGGGGTCGAGGCCGTGACCCGGGTGGGGGCGCATAACCGGGGGGCCGCGCTGGGGGCGTTCAGCGTCTTCCTGGATATCGGGATCGGCCTGTCGGGGCCGATGCTGGGGCTGGTGATCCACGGCCTGGGCTATGGCCCGATGTTTCTGGTCGCGGCCTTATTTACCGGGGCGGGGGTCGGTGCCACTCTGCTGCTTCGGGGGCGCGCGCGAACAAGCGTCGCCTGAATCGGGCGGATCGCCGCCGCCCGCATCGTGCCGCCATGTTCGAGAGGATCGCGTCCATGTCCGTTGCTGCCGTTGCCGTGTTCTGCGGGTCGCGTTTCGGCGCCCGCCCCGATTTCGAGGAAGCGGCGCGCGAGATGGGGACCAGCCTGGGGCGTGCCGGGATGCGCCTGGTCTATGGCGGCGGGGATGTGGGGCTGATGGGCGCCGTGGCGGACGCGACCCTGGCGGCGGGCGGCCGGGTGTCTGGCGTGATCCCGACCTTTCTGCGCGCGCGTGAGGTGATGCATGAGGGCGTGACGGATCTGACCGTCACCGATTCGATGCATAGCCGCAAGCAGTTGATGTTCGCCCGGGCCGATGCGTTCGTGGTGCTGCCCGGCGGGCTGGGCACGTTCGACGAGACGATCGAGATCGTGACCTGGCGGCAGCTAAAGCTGCATGACAAGCCGATCTTCGTCGTCAATGTCGCGGGGTGGGCCGATCCGATGGTCGCCATGCTGCGTGCGGCGGTGCGCGAGGGTTTCGCCGAAGCATCGGCGCTGGAACTGTTCGAGGTCGTGCCCGACGTCGCCACGACGATGGCGCGGCTGAAGCAGGCCGTACGCGGGCCGGCGACCGAGGATGTCGACCGGCTCTGACGGCCCGATGACAAAAATGCATCTTCCCGCGCGATAGTGGGCATCGGGACCCTTGCGGAGCGGCAGGAGGGCATGTATAGCCCCCATCAAGTTCGGAGTGTAGCTCAGCCTGGTAGAGCACTGTGTTCGGGACGCAGGGGCCGGAGGTTCGAATCCTCTCACTCCGACCAGCCGCTAAAAGACCTTGTGTTCAAACCCTGCGTTGTCAGTGGATTGGATTTCCCCGGAAAAAGCAGGGGCGCAGTCGGTTTGCAACTATAGCCATTGCATGGTCCGGGGCGTTCTGTCTTCCCGCGTTTGCGCCCTTGATTTTGCAGCTATGCAGCGCATATAGTCGCAGGCGAGAAGATGCCGAATTGGCGTTAAGACCCTTGTTGACCGGGACCCTTTAGGGGGAGAGACAGGGTTGAAAATCGGGGAAGTTTTTCGGGCTTCTCTGGCGCGGGTTCGCTCCCGCCGGCATCTTCCCGCTTCCATATCTCGGCTTCCCGGCGGCGGCGACCGGGGATAGCGGTCACCACCTCCCAGCAATCCGCTTTTAGCTCCACTACGACGATGTGCTCGTATCCCGGTGATTGCTTGCCGAGCAGGAAGCGTGGGCCATTGGCGGGTTTTTGCTGCTTTTCGTTCTTTCGAATCACAGAGAAGCCCGAACAGACATCCGCGACATATGCCACGATACTCGGATATCCGAGTCCCTGAACTTGCTTAATCCGTGAATCGTATCCCTGGACATGCAGAAAGCCGTAGCCTTCGGGTCCGGGGATACCGTCTGGAAACTTGATAACCCGGATTCTGGTACCTAATCCTGCCACGAAATCCTCGGGCATCAGTCCGATGACATCCTTGCCGTTATGAATCTTATAGGTCACAGGATGTCGTCCCGTTCGTGTTCTTGGCTATAATCACGAAGTTAGCCATAGCCTCGAAAGCAGGAAAACCCTGCGCCGGGCGGAGTTATTGGCTTTCTTGCAATATTCTGCTCCCGCCATGACGGGTCGGCACTGTATCGCCGGCGCGGGCGCGTCAGCGTGGCGCACCGGCCTGGGATGCGGCGACCCGGCGGTCGGCCTGGGCTTCGACCGCCGCCATGTCCTGATGCAGGATGCGGCCGTGATCGACCTTCAGCCGGCCGCCGACATAGACCTGTTCCAGATCCTGCTGCGATGCGGCGAAGACCAGCGTGGCGTAGGGGTCGAAGACATGGGCCAGGTGCGACGGGTCGATCATCAGGAAATCGGCGAATTTCCCGGGCTCCAGGCTTCCCACCCGGTCCGACGCGTTCAGCACGTCGGCGCTGCCCACGGTATGCAGCCGCAGGACGTCGTACGGGCCCATGATCGCGGCGTTCTGATATTTGTCGCGGACGGCGTAGAGGCCGGTGCGCATGTTCTCGAACGGATCGGCGACGTCGGCGCTGGCCTCGCCGTCCACGCCCATGCCGACGCGGATGCCGGCCTTGAGATAGGCGGGGATGTCCGCGACCCCCGAGGCCAGGCGGCCGTTCGACAGCGGATTCCACGACATGGCGGCGCCCGCGCGGGCGGCCTGGGCGACGATGTCGGGCGTGGTATGGATGAAATGGCCGAAGATCAGGGTCTTGCCCATCATGCCGGTCCGCGCGAAATCGGGGAAGACCGCCTGTTCGGACTGGATGCTGTCCGGGGGCTCCAGGTAATGGGTCTGGTTGGCCACGCCGAATTCGTGCATCAGGGTGCCTTCCAGCCGGGCCTCGGCCAGCGCGTCGGCGGGATTGGCCTCGAACGCCACGGTGCCGTTCAGCATGACCGACAGCAGCCGGCCGCCATGCGGCTGCGCCGCGCTCCATGCCAGGAACTGCTTCAGGTGGCGGCGCGCGCCGTCCAGCGTGTGGTCCCGGCCGCCGGCAATGGCCTGGACACCGTGCACGAAACGGATGCCCGAGGCCATCTCGGCGCGGAATTCCTGATGATTGACATTGTCGCGTTCCGGCGGATTGGGCAGCGCGTCCCCGTAATTGAAATTATAGGCCCCGGTAATGCCGTGCCGCAGATGGTCCAGCGCGCCGTCCAGCGTGAACCAGTAGAAATCCTCGGGCGTGGCGTGCGCGGCCTGTTGGGCGTACAGCGCGTCGATCCATCCCGGCAGCGTCTTGTCCTGCGCCAGGCCGCGATAGGCGGCCTGCCAGAGATGGCTGTGCGCGGAGATGAAACCCGGCATGATCCAGTGGCCGTGCGCGTCGATGCTGGTTGCGGCCCGCAGGTCGCGCGGCGGCTCGCCCTGCCCCACCGCGCGGATGCGCCCGTCCGCACCGACCGCCATATAGCCGATGAACGGCGTCTTCTGGCCGTCCGCCATCGAGAAGACATAGGCATTGCGGACCAGCAGCATGGCCTGCGTCTCGGCCGCGCGGGATTGCGCCGGACAGAGCGGCAGCGCGGCCAGAAGCGTCATGCCGAATGCGAGGAGCAGCGATTTACGGAAGCGCGGAATCGTCATGATCGTCCAACAGGCCGTTGAAGGAGGGGCACGATGGTGCGCTCCCTGTCTAACGTTCCCGTTGCAGAATTTCTACGGCTTCGAAATGAAATGCGGGCGGGGGGCGGGATTCAGCGGGCGGGTCGGAGCGCCGGCTCGGCGCCCAGCGCGTCCAGCCTGCGCTTGATATCCTGAACGAAGCGCGAATGCTTCACGCCGAACAGGAAGACGCCCAGCAGCAGCCTGGCGACGCCGCGGCAGGGGCGCCGGACCTGCAGCAGCAGGATGTAGCGGTCCTCGTCCGTGTCGTTCCAGACCTGATGGTTGTAGGTATCGTCGAACAGCAGCGAACGGCCGTCCGCCCAGCAGATCGTGTGCAGGGCGTCGGCGCCTTCGATCTGGATCCGGCATTGCGCGCGCTGCCGCGGCACCCGCAGGGCCAGGTGGTAGGTCAGCATGCCCTTGGTCATGCCGTAATGCCGGGGGATGCGCCCGCCCGCCTCCAGCACCGAGAAGACCGCGGTGACCAGCCCCGGAATCCGGGCGATCAGCGCCGCCGTGACGGGCGCCCGGGCGCAGTTTTCGACGCGCCGATAGCCGTATCCGGCGAGGAAGAAGGATTTCCAGCGACGATCCGCGGCGATACGGCCGTGGTCTGGCGAAAGGTCGCCCAAGGCGGGGATGTCCCGGGTGCGGAGCCGCACGGCTTCGTCACGGATCTGTTCCCAGTTGCGCTCCAGCATCGCGATCCACGGCATCCAGGCCGTGTCCAAAATCGCCCGGTCCGGCAGCAGCGAGCCGCGCATGATCACCCGGTCGATGCGGGGGCGCAGATCCTTGCCGATTTCGAACAGGGACCGGCCTTTGAACGGCATCCGCCATTTGCCGTGCGCCGCCTTGTCCGCCCGACGCGGAACCGTGTCGTTCATGATGCCTCCCGTCACCGTTCCGGAAGTATAAATTTGCAGCACGATGCCGATCTGGGTGTCAATCGGCGCGGACCGGAGCGCGGAAAACGATGACGTGAGACTGTTTGCGCAGAAATCGGAGTCATGGAGGCACAGAGCACGTGGCGGGACATGACGGTTTATCTGCCATGTCCGGATGAAGGGAAGTCGAATAGGAATGGTTACTGTTCGGTTTCCTGACACGAACTTCGCAATTCTGTGATGGCCGACAATATCGGTCGCCGGCCATAAACCCGCGGACCGGTTGAAAGAGCGTCATCCCGCCCGTGCCGCGTGGTTCGGGTCGTTACACATCGATACGCCGGTGGCCTCAAACCTCCTGCGGCGGATGCTTATATTCCGGTGCAGTGGAGGGTTGGGTCATGCGGCGATTTTTGACGGCGGGTATGGCGATGATGCTGGGCGGGTCGATGCTGGGGGGCGTCGCGGCGCCGGGCGCGGCCATGGCGCAGCATGGCGGTTTTCATGGCGGCGGCGGCGGCTTCCATGGCGGCTATCACGGGGGCTGGGGCGGCGGCTGGCACGGCGGCTGGCACGGCGGCGGCTATGGCTGGCATGGCGGCTATGGCGGTTATGGCTGGCATGGTGGTTACGGCTGGCGGGGCGGCTGGGGCTATCACCCGTACTGGGGCGGCGGGGGGTGGGGATATCCCGGCTGGGGCTGGGGATGGGGTTGGCCGCTGGCGTTCGGCGCCGCTCTGGGCGTCGCCGCCGGTACAGCGGCCTATGGCGGGTATTATGATTATTACGATTATCCGCCGCCAGCCGCCGCCTATGGGCCGCCGGCGGGCTATGCGTATCCGGCGCCGGCCTATCCGAGCCAGTCCTATACGCCGCAATCCTATCCGGCCCAGCCTTACGGTGCCGCGCCGGAAACGGCCCCGCCGATGCAGTCGCCGGTCGTGCAGTGCAGTCACGGGCTGGTGTTCAACCGGCTGACCGAAAGCTGCGACCGGCCATGACGTCATAGCGTTGACATAGTCCGCTGCATGATGGGGTACGGCGGCCGGGGCGGGGCCATCCGCCCCGGCCGCCCGTGTTTTTTTGCAAATGGACGAAACATATGCTGACGAACGGAATGCGCGGCCTGCCGCTGCTGGCGGCAGCCGCCCTGATGACGGCGGGCCTGGCGAGCGGGGCGCGGGCGGAGCCCGGCGGTTGCCTGAAATACGGCGCGGCCGGCGCGGTCGGCGGCCACCTGGTCCATCACGGGGTGGTGGGTGCCATGGGCGGATGCGCGGCGGGCATGTATAAACGCCATGAATACCGCAAGACGGTCCGGGAAAAGGCGGCGCTCTACGACAAAGAGCACCCGGTCGATCCGAATCTCAGCGCACTGGAACGCTATCGCGCGCGCAAGACCGACGAGCAGAAGGCGACCCTGTGGGACGCCGAGCATCCGCCGGGACCGCCGGCCGGGCCTTCCGGCCACTGAGCAGGGCCACCGAGGGACGAATGACGGGGAACGCATGATGGGGCGGCGCGCCGGGCGAAGGTCCGGCGCGCCGTTTTTTCGAACCCCGAAACCCGCCTTACGAAAACGGATTATCGGGGAAAATCATCCCAGCCAGCCGAACAGTTCCTGCCTGGCCAGCGTCTCCAGCAGGTCGATCGCCGGATCGGTGGCGTTCAGGCAGGGGATAAGGGCGAAATCCGTCCCGCCGGCGGCGGCGAACGCGTCGCGCAGTTCGTGGCCGATCTCGTCGAGCGTTTCGATGCAATCTGCCAGGAAGCCCGGCATGATGACGGCGACGCGGGTAATGCCCTGCGCCGGCATGGCGGTGACCAGCGGCGCGGTATAGGGTTCCAGCCAGCGCGCGGGGCCGAAGCGCGACTGATAGGTCAGCGGCATCATCTCCTCGGGCAGGTCCAGCGCGCGGCGCAGCGCGGCGAGGGTGCGCGTGCATTCCTCGGCGTAGGAATCGCCGCGCTGCACGTAATCGCGCGGCAGGCCGTGGAAGGAGGCGACGATCCGCTGCGGCGCGAAGGGCAGCGCCGCCAGCCGGGCGCGCACCGAGCCGGCCAGCGCGTCGATATAGAGCGGATGGTCGGGGAAGGACGGCACGGTGCGGATCGCCGGCTGGTTGCGCAGGCGCATCAGCGCGCGGAACGCCTGGTCGTTGGCGGTCGCGGTCGTCGTGGCGCTGTATTGCGGATAAAGCGGAAAATGCAGGATCCGCGTGCAGCCGCGGCGCAGCAGCGCCGCGATCGCCGTCGCGACCGAGGGCGTGCCGTAGCGCATGCCCCATTCCACCGCGACCCCGTCGGGGGCGAAGCGCGCGGCCAGGGCCCGGGCCTGGGCGCGGGTATGGGTGCGCAGCGGGCTTTCGTCGCCGTCCGCATGCCAGATCCGCCGGTAGGCGCTCCCACTCCGCCGGGGACGCAGCGCCAGGACCGGCCCTTGCAGGATCGGCTGCCAAAGCGCGGGACTAGCCTCGATGATCCGGCGGTCGGAGAGGAACTCGGACAGATAGCGCCTGACGGCCCCGTAGCCGGTACCCTCGGGCGTTCCCAGGTTGGTCAGCAGGATGCCGACGCCCGAAGGGGCGGTCGGCTCGGTCGCGCGGACGGTCAGAAATCTCATGATGTGACCGTGCTACAGGATCGGGCGGATCCTGGCAAAGCCCGCGCGCACGGGCGGCGCGTGGCGGGACGGGGCCGGCGGTCGGCCGGTCAGCGGTGGCGGCGCACGCGGCCCCGGGTTGCGCGAATGGGGGTTGCGCGGACGGGGATCGCGCGCGGCGCGGGGGCGCGGCATGCGTAAAGCGCGGCACAGCCCGCCAGCGCGGTCATGCAGGCCAGCGGCAGGGGCGACGACAGAAAGGCGGCGATCACGGCCATCATGCTCTCCATACCCCGTCGACAAGCCGGGCACGCCATGAAACATGGCGGTGTTCCGGGGCTTGGCCAAGCCTGCGGCGGTGTCAGCGGCGGTTTTATGCCCAAATCGGTCATCCGCCCGCGTCGTTCAGTCAACAGCGCCGGTTCGGCGTCCGTCAACGAAAAAATAACCTCCCGACTCGGGTACCAAACCCGGGTACCAAACCCGGGCACCGGTCGCGGGGCCCGGATCGTCAGGGCACGCCGGTCGGCCGGTCCGGCGGGGTCGCGGCCAGGCATTTGCGCATCAGCGACGGCAGGGCCAGCCCGTCGAGATCCCGGGCGGCGAAGACCAGGCCGCCGGCCTGGGCGGCGCTGTTGGGAAAGCGCCCGATCCGCGCCGCATACACGTCCACATGCAGGGTGAAATGGGTGAAGACGTGCGTGACCCGTCCGGCCTGTCGCCATGGGCCGGGCAGCGGGGCATGGGCCAGTGCCTCGGATTCCGCCCAGGGTTCCGCGCGCCACTCGGTGCCGGGCAGTTCCAGCATGCCGCCCAGCAGCCCCGATGCCGGCCGGCGGCGCAGCAGGATCTGCCCGGCGGCGTCGGTCGCGCGGAAATGCGCGCCATGGCGTACCGGCCGGGCGGCGCGGGGGGCCTTGGCCGGCAGGGCCGCGGCGATGCCCTGGCGCAGCCCCGCGCATTCGCCCTGCCAGGGGCACAGGGCGCAGGCGGGATTGCGCGGGGTGCAGATCCCCGCCCCCAGGTCGAACAGCGCCTGCGCGAAATCCGACGGCCGCGCCCGGGCCGGCTGCGAATCGTTCAGGGTCGCGGCGTGGCGGGCCAGGGTGCGGCGCGCGGCGGGCAGCGGGTCGGTCAGCGCGAACAGGCGGGCGGTGACGCGCTCGACATTGCCGTCGACGGGCACCACCGGCAGGCCGAAGGCGATCGCCCCGATCGCGGCGGCGGTATAGGCGCCGACCCCCGGCAGGGCCAGCAGCCCGTCGAGCGTGGCCGGGAAACCGCCGGCCGCGGCCACGACCCGGGCGCAGGCATGCAGGTTGCGCGCCCGCGCGTAATAGCCCAGCCCCGCCCAGGCCGCCATGACGCGATCGGTCTCGGCGCGGGCCAGGTCGCCGATGGTGGGAAACAGGTCCAGGAAACGGTGGTAATAGGGAATGACCGCGGCGACCGTCGTCTGTTGCAGCATGATTTCGCTGAGCCAGACATGATAAGGATCGGCGGTGCGGCCGGGGGCCGCCCGCCAGGGCAGAATGCGCCGGTGGCGGTCGTACCAGCGCAGCAGGTCGGCAGAGGAAGGAGGCACGGGTCGCTTATGACGAAGGATCGTACCGACGGCAAGCGCACCCGCGCGGCCGCCCCGCCTCCCCAGGCGCCGCGCGCGCTGGCGATGCGCAGCCTGGGCGCGCTGATGCCCGCCGTCACGCGCCCGGCCTTTCGCCGGCAATCACCGGCTTCGGCGCAGATCATGGCCGACTGGGCGGACATCGTCGGGCCCGATCTGGCGCGGGGCACCGTGCCGCGCCGGCTGTCCGCCGGGGTGCTGACCCTGGGCTGCGCCGGGCCGATCGCGATGGAACTGCAGCACCTGGCGCCGCAATTGATCGCACGGATCAACCGCGCCTGCGGGCGCGAGGCGGTGCGGTCGCTGAAGCTGGTGCAGGATATGGTGGCCCAGGCCGCCCCGCCGCCCCGCCCGACGCGCCGTGCCCCGCCTCCGCCCGTGGCGATTCCCGACATGCCGGACGGCCCGCTGAAGGACGCGCTGGCCGCCCTGGGCGCGCGGGTGCGCGAGCGCCAGGGCGGCGGCCGGTAGGGGGCGGTAGAGAGGCCGATAAAGGGGATCGGGCGGCCGGCCCGCGTGCCGCGCATGGCGCCGCCATAAAAAGGCCGGGATCGCGGTGCTATATCCTGCCGTATCAAGGTGACCGGATTCTTGCTGAAAGGGGCGCTCCGATGCGCAAGGTGGCTTTTCTGCTGGCGATGTCGCTGGGCGTGGCGGGCATGGCGTCCTCGACCGCGGCTATGGCGTGGGGTGGCCACGGCGGCTGGCACGGCGGCGGCTGGGGCTGGCATGGCGGCGGCTATCGCGGTGGCTGGGGCTATCGCGGCGGCTGGCGCCCCGGTTGGGGCTGGGGCGGCTTCGGGGTCGGCCTGCTGGCCGGCGCGGCGATCGCGGCGCCGTATTCCTACGGCTATGGCTACCGCTATCCGGCCTATGCCTATCCGGCGTACCGTGCCTACCCGGTTTATCCGGCCTATCCCGCCTATCCAGCCTACGCGTACCCGGCGTATCCCTACGCCTATTATCCGGGCTGGTAAGGGGACGCCGCCGGCGATTGCGCAGCAGTCTGGCGGGCGGTGCGGATAAAGCGCGCGATCAGATCCGGGTCCTTGCGGCCCGGGGCGCTTTCGACGCCGGATGACACGTCGACGGCGGACGCCGCGCTGCGTGCCACCGCCTCGGCCACGTTGTCGGGCGTCAGCCCGCCGGCCAGGATCCAGGGGACCGGGGCGCTCCACCCCCGGGTGATCGTCCAGTCGATGGCCTGTCCGTTGCCGCCCGGCCGGTCGGCGCCGGCGGGCGGGCGGGATTCGATGACCAGCCCGTCCATCCGGCTGGCGGCCGGCAGGTCGGCGGCGGCGGCCACGCCGCGCGCCTGCCAGACCGGCAGGCCGAAACGCAGGCGGATCGCCATGGCCCGCTCGTCGCCGGCATAGATCTGCAGCCCGTCCAGCGTGGCCGCGTCCAGCACGGCTTCGATCGCCGCGTCGGTCGGGGCGACGAACAGGCCGATCCGCCGCGGCCCGCCGGTGGGCACACGGGCGATCAGGCCGGCGGCCTGCGCGGGCGTTACATGGCGCGGCGAGCGGGGAAAGAACACGAACCCGACCCAATCGGCGCCATGGGCGATCGCGGCGTCCAGCCCCGCCGGCTCGGTCAGGCCGCAGATCTTGACGCCGATGGTGGGGGGCATGGCGCGGTCAGCCCACCAGTTCCGCCGCCACGGCGGCGGCGGCGGCGGCGGGGTCGGCGGCCTGGGTGATCGGCCGGCCGACGACGATCCAGTCGGCGCCGGCGCGGCTGGCCTCGGCCGGGGTCATGATCCGTTTCTGGTCGCCCGAGGCGGCGCCGGCCGGCCGGATGCCGGGCACCACCAGCACCGGCGCGGCACCCAGCCTGTCGCGGATCGGGGCGATTTCCAGCGGCGAGCACACCAGCCCGTCGGCCCCCGCCGCCGTCGCCAGCGCGCCCAGGCGCAGCACCTCGGCGCAGGGATCGTCGGGAATGCCGATGCCGTGCAGCGCATCCTGGTCCATGCTGGTCAGCACCGTCACCGCCAGCAGCAGCGGCCGTGCCCCGGCCGGGAAGGCGCGGTCGATCGCGGCGCGGGCGGCCGCGATCATCGCGCCGCCGCCCAGGGCGTGGATCGTCAGCATGGCCGGCCGCAGCGCCGCCAGGCTGCCGATGGCCGACCCCACCGTGTTGGGAATGTCGTGCAGCTTCAGGTCCAGGAACAGCGTGCCGCCATCCGCCACCTGCCGCACGGCATCGAGCCCGCGCGCATAGGTGAATTCCAGCCCCAGCTTGATGGCGTCGGCGCTGGGGGCCGTCTGGTCGCGCCAGCGTATCGCCTGGGCGGTGTCCTTGGTGTCCAGGGCGACGATCAGCCTGGTGCGGCGGGCAGTCATGGCAGCGGGGTCTCGCGATAGGGCGGCAGCGCCGCCCCCTGTGTATGGGCGGGTGCCTGGACGGGTGCCTGAACGGGTGTTTGTGCGGACGGGTTATAGGTTTCCGCCTGCTGGCGGCGCAGTTCGGCGGCCTGGTCCTCCAGCACACGGACCTGCTGTTCCGCGCGGCGCGCCCGCCCGCGCTGGCGCAGTTCGGCGAACCAGACCGACAGGGCGCCGAGGATGAAGAAGGCGGCGGCCACGATCAATGTCAGCACGCCGACCGACGATTTCCAGCTCCAGTCCAGGAACCAGATCGTGACGGAGTCCTGGTTGCAGGCGCTGAAGATGATCAGCACCAGCAGGAAAGGGACGGTGATGAGAAGACGCAACATGCTCTGCCTCCTACAGTTCGGCGGGGCGGACGGCAAGGCGCGCGGCGCCGCCGCACGGGATCGTGCCGGCGGCCGGCGGGAAGGGCCTTGATTCCGGTCCGGCCGTCGTGATGTCGTCATCCGGTTCGGGCGGAGTCTGCTCTTGAGTGAGATCATCGCGTTTCGTGGCAACGCGCGCAAGGATGACACGTTGTGGGCCGTCATCGCCACGGCCGGGCCGACACGGCGCATTGCCGATATCTATCCGGCCCGGCCCGCTGCCCTGGCCGATTGCGCGTGGCGCGCGCAGCAGGTGCGCGCCTACGCCCACCTGCTGCGCCAGACCCGCCAGCCGGTGCCCAGCTACAGCGTGGCGCCGATCCGCCGGGCCGACCTGCCCCGCGCCTGGCGGCCGCTGCCCGCCCTGGGGTTCCTGCGCGGCCAGTTCATCTGACCGGCGCGGGCGCGGCGCCATGGCAAGACGCCGGGCGTGGATTGCATTTCCGGCGGCGTCTTCGCACATTCCCTGCGATCGACGGACCATGGGTGGATGATGACGATAACGAACGGACGCGACCTGACTCCGGTGCTGGATCGGGTGGACCGCACGCTGGAGGCCAGTCTGGAGCGGCTGTTCGCTTTCCTGCGCATTCCCAGCATCTCTGCCCAGCCCGCCCATGCCGGCGATTGCCGCCGCGCGGCGGAATGGCTGTGCGCCGAACTGGCCGGGATCGGGCTCGACGCCTCGGTGCGGGAAACGCCGGGCCATCCGATGGTGGTGGCGCATGATCGCGGCGCGGCCGAGGGGCCGCATGTGCTGTTCTACGGCCATTACGACGTGCAGCCGGTCGATCCGCTGGATTTGTGGCACTCGGCGCCGTTCGAGCCGCAATTGGTGCGCGACGGCGATGGCGGGGGCGCGCGGATCGTGGCGCGCGGGGCATCGGACGACAAGGGCCAGGTGATGACCTTCGTCGAGGCCCTGCGCGCCCTGCGGGCCGAATGCGGGACCCTGCCGTTGCGCGTCTCGATGGTGATCGAGGGCGAGGAAGAGAGCGGCGGCGCCAACCTGCTGCCCTTCCTGCAGGCCAATCGGGACGAATTGCACGCCGACGTCGCCCTGATCTGCGACACCGGCATGCTGGAAGGCGGCGTGCCGGCGATCACCACCGCCCTGCGCGGCATGGTGGGCGAGGAAGTGGTGATCCGCGGCGCCGACCGCGACCTGCATTCGGGCATTTACGGCAACGCCGCGTGCAACCCGCTGGAGGTGCTGTGCCGCATCCTGGGCGCGGTGCGCGACCCGGCGACGGGGCGGGTGCTGCTGCCGGGCTTCTATGACGGGGTCCAGGACCCGCCGGAGGCCGTGCGGGCGCAGTGGCGCGCCATCGCGCCGTCCGATGCCGGTTTCCTGGGGCCGGTCGGCCTGTCGGTGCCGGCGGGCGAGCAGGGCTATTCGGCGGTCGAGCAGACCTGGTGCCGGCCGACCTTCGAGATCAACGGCATCAGCGGCGGCTATGCGGGGGACGGGTTCAAGACCGTGCTGCCGGCCGAGGCGTCGGCCAAAATCTCGTTCCGCCTGGTCTCGGGCCAGGACCCGGCGCGCATCCGCGACGCGTTCCGCGCCCATGTGCGGGCGATGCTGCCGGCCGATTGCACGGTCCGGTTCACGCCGCATGGCGGGTCGCGCGCCAGCGTCGTGCCGGCGGACGGGCCCAGGCTGCGGGCCGCGCTGGCGGCGCTGGGCGCGGAATGGGGCCGTCCGGCCGTGACCGTCGGCAGCGGCGGGTCGATCCCCGTGGTGTCCGAGGTGCGTCAGGCGCTGGACATGGATTCGCTGCTGATCGGCTTCGCCCGCGACGACGACCGCATCCATTCGCCCAACGAGAAATACGACCTGACATCGTTCCATCGCGGTATCCGCTCATGGGTGCGGGTGCTCGACGCGCTGGCCCGCGACGGGGCACGGGCGGGCTGAACATGCCGGTCGGGGAAGCGGGCATGAATGAGGCGGGCGTGAACAAGGCGGGCACGGGCGACGCGGGCGGCGGCCGGACGGTGCTGGCCGTGACGATGGGCGATCCGGCGGGGATCGGCCCCGAAATCACCGCCGGCGCCTGGCGGGCGCTGCGCGCGGGCGGCGGGCCGGCCTTCGTCGTGGCGGGGGACGACGCGCTGCTGGCGGCGCATGCACCGGTCCGCGTCGTGGCCGATCCGTCCGAGGCGGCGGCGGTCTTCGCCGACGCGCTGCCGGTGCTGCCGGTGCCGCTGGCCGTGCCCGCGCGGCCCGGCGCACCGGACGCGGCCAACGCTCCGGCCGTCATCGCGAGCATCGCGCGGGCGGTGGCGCTGGCGCGGGACGGCAGGGTGGGCGGCGTGGTCACCAACCCGATCAGCAAGCTGGTGCTGACGCAGGCGGGTTTCCGCCATCCGGGCCATACCGAATATCTGGCCGAACTCTGCGGCGTGCCGGGGCAGGCGGTGATGATGCTGGCCTGCCCGGAATTGCGGGTGGTGCCGGTGACGATCCATGTCGCGCTGCGCCGCGCGGTGGACGGCCTGACCACGGCGGAGATCGTGCGCTGCGGCCTGACCACCGCCGCCGCGCTGCGGCGCGATTTCGGCATCGCCGCGCCGCGCCTGGCCGTGGCGGGGCTGAACCCGCATGCCGGTGAGGGCGGGGTGATGGGGGACGAGGAAACGACGATCATCGCGCCCGCGATCGCGGCCCTGCGCGCGGCGGGGATCGCGACCAGCGGCCCCTGGGCGCCCGATACGATGTTCATCCCCCGCGCGCGGGCGCGCTATGACGCGGCGCTGTGCATGTATCACGACCAGGCGCTGATCCCGCTGAAGACGATCGACATGGCGGGCGGGGTGAACGTCACCCTGGGCCTGCCGATCGTGCGGACCTCGCCGGACCACGGCACCGCCTTCGACATTGCCGGCCAAGGGGTGGCCGATCCGTCCAGCCTGCTGGCCGCGCTGCGCCTGGCCGGCGAGATGAGCCGCAACCGGAGGTCCGCATGACCGGCGATCCCGCTTCCCCATCCCCTGTTTCCGCACCTCTTTCCGTACCCTTGTCCGGGGCGCGGAGGCTGCGGCTGGGCGTGAATATCGACCATGTCGCCACCGTGCGGAACGCGCGCGGCGGTACGCATCCCGACCCGGTGGCGGCCGCCCATGCGGCGGTCGCGGCGGGCGCGGACGGCATCACCGCGCATCTGCGCGAGGACCGGCGCCATATCCGCGATGCCGACCTGGCCCGACTGCGCGCCGAGATCGCGGCGCCGCTGAACATGGAGATGGCCGCGACCGACGAGATGGTGGCGATGGCCCTGTCGCTGCGCCCCCATGCCTGCTGCATCGTGCCCGAACGGCGCGAGGAAGTGACGACCGAGGGCGGGCTGGACGTGGCCGGGCAGGTCGCATGGCTGGGGCCGCGGGTGCGGGCGCTGGGCGAGGCCGGGATTCGCGTCTCGATGTTCATCGATCCTGACCCGGCGCAGATCGCGGCCTCGGCCGCCATCGGCGCGGCGGTGGTGGAACTGCATACCGGCGCCTATGCCGAAGCGCATGCCGGCGAAGGCCGGGCTGCGGAACTGGCGCGCCTGCGCGCGGGCGCGGCGGCGGCCGGGACGGCGGGGCTGGAAGTGCATGCCGGCCACGGCCTGACCTATGACAATGTCGGACCCATCGCGGCGCTACCGCAGGTCGTCGAACTGAATATCGGGCATTTCCTGATCGGCCAGGCGATCTTCGACGGGCTGCCGACCGTGATCGCCGCAATGCGCCGGGCGATGGATCGGGCGTGATCGCGGCCGGCCAAGGGGTCCTACCCCTTGGCCTTCGCCACTCCAGGGCCCACCCGGGGCAAAAAGCCCCGCGCCGATCAGGCGCCGGTGCCGCCCACGGTCAGGCCGGTCATTTTCAGGGTGGGCTGGCCCACGCCGACCGGAACCCCCTGCCCGCTCTTGCCGCAGGTGCCGATGCCGGGGTCCAGCGCCATGTCGCCGCCGATCATCGAGACCTTGGTCATCGCGTCGGCGCCGTTGCCGATCAGGGTGGCGCCGCGCACCGGAGCGGTGACGCGGCCGTCCTCGATCAGATAGGCCTCGGACGCCGCGAAGACGAACTTGCCCGAGGTGATGTCCACCTGGCCGCCGCCGAAATTCACCGCATACAGCCCGCGCCGGGTCGAGCGGATCATCTCCTCGGTCGTGGCGTCGCCGCCCAGCATGATCGTGTTGGTCATGCGCGGCATCGGCGCATGGGCATAGGATTGGCGCCGCCCGTTGCCGGTGGGGCGCACGCCCATCAGCCGGGCATTCAGCCGGTCCTGGATATAGCCGGTCAGGATTCCGTCCTCGATCATCACCGTGCGGCCCGACGGCGTGCCCTCGTCGTCGACCGTCAGGCTGCCGCGCCGGTCGGGCAGCGTGCCGTCATCCACCACGGTGACGCCGGCGGCGGCGACGCGCCGGCCCATCAGCCCGGCGAAGGCCGAGGTGCCCTTGCGGTTGAAATCCCCCTCCAGCCCGTGGCCCACGGCCTCGTGCAGCAGGATGCCGGGCCAGCCCGATCCCAATACCACCTCCATCTCTCCCGCCGGGGCCGGGACGGCGTCCAGATTGACCAGCGCCATGCGCAGCGCCTCGTCCACCGCGCCCTTCCACACGGCCTCGTCCAGCAGGCGGGTATAGGAATAGCGGCCGCCCATGCCGTGGCCGCCGCTTTCGCGCCGTCCGTCCTTTTCCACCACCACCGAGACGTTCAGCCGCACCAGCGGGCGCAGATCCGCGACGCGGGCGCCGTCGGCGCGGATGATCTGCACCGCCTGCCATTCGGCGGCCAGCGAGGCCGAGACCTGCACCACCCTGGAGTCGCGCCCGCGCGCATAGGCGTCCAGCGCCGAAAGCAGGGCGGCGCGCGACGCGAAATCGGTCTCGCCCAGCGGATTGACGTCGCCGTACAGGCGCCGGTTGGTGGCCTGCGGGGCGGCCGCCATGCTGCCCGACCGGCCGGCGCGCACCTGGGTGACGGTGTCCGCCGCGCGCTTCAGCGCGGACTCGCTGAGTTCGTCGGCATGGGCGAAGCCGGTTTCCTCGCCCAGGATCGCCCGCAGGCCGAAGCCGGACGAGGTGTCGAAGCTGGCCGAGCGGATGACGCCGTCATCCAGCGAGATCATCTCGCTTTCGCGGTATTCCAGGAACAGCTCGCCGTCATCCATGCCCTCCAGCGTGCGGCGGACCATGGATTCGGCCTCCGCCCGGCCCAGCGTCGCGCCGGCTCGGTCGAAGAACAGCCGGTCGGTCGCGGTCAGCGGGTTCAGGAACGGATCGGTGGGGCGCATGGAAGGACTCCGGTCGTCGCTGGAGGAGGGGGGCTGGATAAGGGGGGCTGGATAATGAGGGCCTGACGGATGATTGCATGTCATAGTCCCATCCTATGTGGGGCGAAACGGTGCCGTTGACGAGCCGCGCCGCATGAGGGCCCGGTGAACTTCCGGCAATGCGGTCCGTTTTTCTTTTGCTGACCGTGTCCGGCTGGCATTCTACCCGGGCGCGGTCATGCCCCGACCGCCCCGATCGATCAAGGAATGCGCCCCTCGTGACGATGCTTCCGCGACCGCTCCCTCCGCGCGCCGCGCGCGGCCTGGCCGCGCTGCTGGCCGTCTGGCCGCTGCTCGCATGGCCGCCGGCCCTCGCCATGGCCCAAAGCGCCGT
The DNA here is from genome assembly GCF_035199985.1 of Nguyenibacter sp. L1. Classification (GTDB taxonomy): domain Bacteria; phylum Pseudomonadota; class Alphaproteobacteria; order Acetobacterales; family Acetobacteraceae; genus Gluconacetobacter; species Gluconacetobacter vanlangensis. The sequence continues at coordinate 2,343,016 of NZ_CP127015.1, read as the reverse complement.
CCAGGGTGCGACCCAGAACGCAACGCCGGACGCGACCCAGGACGCGGCCAGCCTGTCACCCGACCTGTCGGGCGGGGCGCTGCTGGGCCCGGCATTGCCGCCGCCGATCGTGCCCGGAATCGCGCCGTCGGTGGGCCTGCCGCCGCCGGCGTTCTTCGTGCCGGTGGCACCCCCCGCGGCGGCCCCGTCGGTCGCGGTGCCGGCGGCGGACCGGCAGGATCTGCGGCCGCCATCGGTCGCGCTGGACGGGCTGTTCGCGGCGATGGGGGCGGCGCATGTCTTCGCCGATGCCAAGACGGTGGCCGACGCCATTCCCGACGAGGCGCCGGATGCGCTGCTGGCGGACTATGCGCGGCAGAAGAGCCGGCCGGATTTCTCGCTGAAGGATTTCGTCGCCCAGCATTTCGCCGTCGCCCCGCGCCGGACCGTGTCCTATCGCCGCCGGCCGGACGAGAGCGTGCGCGACTATATCAGCGGCATGTGGGAGGTGCTGAGCCGGCCGCCGGACACGCTGGTCGCCCATTCCTCGCTGCTGCCGCTGCCCAGGACCTATGTCGTGCCGGGCGGCCGGTTCAGCGAGCTTTATTACTGGGACAGCTATTTCACCATGATCGGCCTGTACGAGGACGGGCGGGTGGACCTGATGCGCGACATGGTGCGCGACATCGCCTCGCTGATCGACCGGTACGGGCACATGCCCAACGGCAACCGCACCTATTATCTCGGCCGTTCGGAACCGCCCTTCTTCGCGCTGATGGTGGACCTGCTGGCGGAGCATGACGGGCAGGCCGCCTATACGCAGTTCCTGCCCGAACTGCAGCGCGAACATGATTACTGGATGGACGGGGCCGACAGCCTGGCGCCGGGCGGGGCCTATCGCCATGTCGTGCGCCTGCCGGACGGCACGCTGATGAACCGTCAGTGGGACGACATGGACACGCCCCGGGACGAGAGCTTCCCCGAGGATATCGCCACCGCCGCGCAGTCCAGGCGTCCGGCGGCGGAAATCTATCGGGACCTGCGGGCCGGGGCGGAGACGGGATGGGATTATTCGTCGCGCTGGCTGGCCGACGGCCATACGCTGGCCAGCATCGATACGACCGACCTGCTGCCGATCGAGCTGAACTGCCTGGTCGCGCATCTCGAACGGACCCTGGCTCGTGCCTACGACCTGCAGGGCGACCAGGAACGAGGCGCGCAGTATGCCCGGCTGGCCGACGCGCGGGTCGCGGCGATCCGCCGCATCCTGTGGGACCCGGCGCGCGGGGCGTTCTTCGATTATGACTGGAACACCGGGAAATTGTCGGACGTGCTGTCGTCGGCGACGGTGATGCCGCTGTTCCTGAACATCGCGACCCCGGCGCAGGCGCAGGTGGTGGCCGAAACCCTGCGGACGCATCTGCTGAAGACCGGCGGGCTGGAAGCGACCGACCGGGTCAGCGGCCAGCAATGGGATGCGCCGAACGGCTGGGCGCCCGAGCAATGGATGGCCGTCAAGGGGCTGGACCAGTACGGCCTCAACGACCTGGCACGGCTGATCGCCACGCGCTGGATGGAGCGCGTGATCGGGACCTACGAGAAATCGGGCGTGCTGCTGGAAAAATACGACGTGGTGAATCCGGCGATCAGCCCCACGGGCGGCCGGGGCGGCGGCGAATATCCGATGCAGGTCGGCTTCGGCTGGACCAACGGCACCCTGCTGGGGCTGATGGACCGCTATCCGCAGGAGACGCGCCTCGTGCTGGACCGCAATCCGCGCGCCGATCTGACGGTGGCGAAGCCGGCCGGCGGCGCGTCAGACGCGCCCGACGCCGCGCATCCGGTGCAGGGCCACGATGGCGACGGTCAGCAGCACGGCGGCCCAGGTCTGGTGCACGGTGCCGGCCCAGGCGGGCACGACCAGCAGCAGGGTGGTGACGCCCAGCGCGTACTGGACCAGCACCGCCCACCCCAATAGCATCAGCGCGTCCTGCGGCGCCTTGCCAAGCTGCGGGGTGCGCAGGCCGCACAGCACGCAGACGCCGATGACAAGCGCGGTCAGCGTGGCCAGCAGCCGGTGGTCGAACTGGATGGCCGGGACGTTCTCGAACCAGTTCAGCCAGAAGGGCGACAGCCGGGCATAATGCTGCGGCACCAGATGCCCGTCCATTAGCGGAAACGTATTATAGACGAAGCCCGCATGCGTGCCCGCGGTAAAGCCGCCGGCGATGATGGTGACGCAGATCAGCACGACGGCGCACCAGAGCAGCCGCTTGGTCCGCACCACCGGCGCGGTGGCGGGGATGAAGGCGGGCTTCGGGGCGCGGACCGACAGCGCGGTCCACAGGATGGGGATATAGAGCGCGAAGGCGCAGCACAGATGCAGCACCAGCCGCACCGGCTCGACCGCCGTGCTGTCGGCGTCGAAGCCCGATGCGACCATGAACCAGCCCACCGCGCCCTGCAGCGCGCCCAGCACGAAGAACAGCAGCAGGCGCGCGGCCAGCCCTTTCGTCAATGCGCCGGTCATGGCGAACCACACCAGCGGCAGCAGCAGCACCAGCCCGGTCATCCGGCCCCAGAACCGGTGGGTCCATTCCGCCCAGAAGATCTTCTGGAAGCCGGCCAGGCCGAATCCGTCATGCAGGATCTTGTATTGCGGGATGGTCTTGTACAGCGCGAACTGCCGTTCCCATTCCGCGTGGGACAAAGGCGGGACGATGCCGGTGATCGGTTGCCAGTCCATGATCGACAGGCCCGAGCCGGTCAGCCGCGTATAGCCGCCCAGCGCGATCATCCCGATCAGCATGAAGCAGATCACGAACAGCCAGGTGGAGATCCGCCTGCGGTCGCGCAGCGTGGCGGACGAGGCATCGTCGCGGCCGACGGCCGGGCGGAAGGTGATGCGATCGGACATGAAGCGGGTTTAGACCGGCCTTGCGACCGCCCGCAAGCGGGTGGTAGAGCGATACGGTCTCCAATGAATAGTGATGAATACTGGAACGGACGCCGTGCGCTCCTCCCTTTCGTGTCCGCCTCCGAGCCTGCCGTGACGCAAGGCGGGTCGGCCGCCGGCATCGGCGCGCTGGCGCGGCCGGCGCTGATGGTCGCGGCCTTCGGCCTGGCCGGGCTGGTGCTGCGCCTGGCGCCGGGGCTGCACGGGCTGATGTCCGACACGGCGCTGCTGCGCGGCGGGGTATGGGGGCGCGTGGTGTTCCTGGCCGTGGCGTCGCTGTTCTGCGCCGTCGGGCTGCCGCGGCAGGTCGTATGCTTTGCCGGCGGCGTCGCCTATGGCCCGCTGGCCGGGGCGGCGCTGGCCAGCCTGGCGACGCTGGCCGGCGCCATGGCCGGGTTCGGCTGGGCGCGCGGCGTCGGGCGCGCGGCGGTGCGGCGGCGGCTGACCGGACGGATGGCGCGGCTGGACCGCTTCGTCTCGGCCAACCCGTTCCCCGCGATCCTGACCCTGCGCCTGCTGCCGGTGGGCTCGGCGCTGATGCTGAACCTGCTGGCGGGGATCTCGGGGGCGGGGTGGCGGCCCTTCGTGCTGGCCACGCTGGCGGGCAGCCTGCCGCAGACGATCGTCTTCGTCCTGCTGGGCAGCGGCGCGCGCATCGGCCATGGCTGGCAGGCGGCGCTGGCGGCGGGGCTGTTCGCGGGCTCGGCGCTGCTGGGGTTGTGGCTGATGCGCCGCCTTGCATCGGGCGGCGACGCCCCCGACATGTCGTGAAAGTGCCATCTTGCCGCCCCAACCCGCCGACAGGCTGACCCTGCGGTGTCCCTTGGCGCGACGCCCGGCGGCTAAGCCCTGTTGCGATCATGCACCGCTTAAAACGAAACGCAGTCCTTCGGCAATTAGATGATGAAAAGCGGCGGGCCAGTGGGATAGTAGGGCCCGACGATCTCCAACGGAGTGCCGCCATGGCGTCTTCCGCCTTAGCCACGAGATCCGACGATGCCCCTGTTTCTGCCCCGGTCGCCGGCTTCATGAGCTGGATCGCGATTCTGCTCGGGTTCCTGACCGCTGTCGGGCCGGTGTCAACGGATATCTATCTTCCCGCCTTTCCGGCGCTGGAGGCGTCGCTGCACGCGCCGGCCGGCTCGGCGGAAATGACGCTGGCGGTCTGGTTCGTCGGACTAGCGGTGGGACAGATCACGATGGGGCCGCTGTCCGACCGGTTCGGGCGGCGGATGCCGATGCTGGTCGGTACGCTGGTCTATACGCTGGCCTCGGTCGGCTGCGCGCTGTCGCCGGGAATCGTCAGTTTTTCGACCTTCCGCCTGATCGCATCGCTGGGGGCGTCGGCCAGCCTGGTGATCCCCAGCGCCTGCGTGCGTGACATGTCCCACGGCAACGAGGCCGCGCGCCTGATGTCGCGGCTGGTGCTGGTGATGGGGGTGGTGCCGATCCTGGCGCCGACCCTGGGCGGCTTCGTGCTGGCCTTCACAAGCTGGCGGTCGATCTTCTGGGCGTCGGCGGCCTATGGGCTCGTCTGCACCTTCCTGGTCGCCCGTGTGCTGCCCGAGACGCTGGACCCCGCCAATCGCAGCGAATTCTCGCCGATGGCGCTGGTCAGCCGCTACGTGCTGCTGGTGCGCGACCGGGGCTTCATCACCAATGCGCTGGTGGCGGGGTTCAGCGCCTTCATGTCCTTCACCTATCTGTCGGCCGCGCCGTCGGTGTTCATCCATCTGTTCGGCTTCTCGCCGGCGCAGTTCGGCATGCTGTTCGGCGTGTTCGCCGTCTGCATGATCGGGGCGTCGCAACTGAACGGGATGCTGGTGGGGCGGATCGACGCCGCGCGTATCCTGGGCCGGTCGGTGGGGCTGGCGGTGCTGGGCACGCTGGCGATGACCGTGGTGTCGATCGTCATGGCCTTCGCCATGAAGGGCGGGGCGATGCCGCACGGCCTCGCGCTGGTGCCGCTGGTGCTGGCGATGATGCTGGCGCTGGGCACCACGGGCATCATCGGGCCGAACGCGACGGTGGGGGCGATGGCCGACCATCCGCGCCTGGCGGGCAGCGCCTCGGCCTTCATCGGCACCTTGCAATATGTGCTGGGCGCCGTGGCCGGCGCCATCGTGGGCATGCTGCCCCGCACGACGCCCGTGCCGATGGCGGGCGTGATGCTGATGGGGGCGGTGGTCATGCTGATGATGGTGCTGCTGCGCCCCGCGCGCCGCACGTCGGCCGAGACACTGTCGCCGGCCGACATGCCCGCGATGCATTGACGGCCCCCGACGCGCCAGGCCCGCGATCGGGTGCGGCCCTTGCCGGACGGGGGGCGGCTTGTTACAGCAACGCGGTTTGGCCCGGCGGGACCGATCCCGCCGTTTCTTTGTATGACGCGTATCTTTACGTGATGAGGCCGCGGGCCGCCGCGCGACCGGCCGGCCGCTGGCATGGGATGGATTTGGACAGGGACATGACGACCGCCTCGATGGATTTGAAGCAGCATATTCGCGGCATTCCGGATTTTCCCAAGCCGGGGATCCTGTTTTACGACATCTCCACCCTGATGCGGAACGCGGATGCGTGGCAGGTGGCGATGGGAAGGGTGACGCACGGCGTGGCGCCCTGGGCGCCCGACATGCTGGCGGCCATCGAATCGCGCGGCTTCCTGACCGCGGCGCCGCTGGCCAGCCGCCTGGGCTGCGGCCTGGTCATGCTGCGCAAGCCGGGCAAGCTGCCGGGTGAAGTCGTGTCCCACACCTACGACCTGGAATATGGCAGCGACACGCTGCAGATCCAGACCGACGCCATCGTCCCGGGCCAGCGCGTGGTGGTGATGGACGACCTGCTGGCCACGGGCGGCACCCTGGCGGCCTCGGTCGCCCTGCTGCGCAAGGTCGGGGCGAACGTGGTCGGCGCATCGGTCATGGTGGAACTGCGCGCCCTGGGCGGCCGCGCGCGCCTGGACGTGCCGGTGCAGGCACTGGTGTCCTACGACGACTGAGGCCAGGCCGGGCGGTTTTTCCAGGCCGCCCGGCCTGTCGGTGCCTTTTCGGCGCCTTCAGCCCTGCGCGGCCACGAACCGTTCCAGCCAGTGGATCGTATACTCGCCCCTCTGGAATTCGGGGTCGTCGAGGATCTTGCGGTGCAGCGGGATCACCGTCTTCACGCCTTCGATCACGAACTCGTCCAGCGCGCGGCGCATCCGCGCGATCGCGTCTGCGCGGGTCGGGGCGTGGACGATCAGCTTGCCGATCATGCTGTCGTAATAAGGCGGCACCCGATAGCCGGCATAGAGCGCGCTGTCGATGCGTACCCCCAGCCCGCCCGGCGGGTGATACATGGTGACGGTGCCGGGGGTGGGCAGGAAGGTCGCCGGGTCCTCGGCATTGATGCGGCATTCGATCGCATGGCCGCTGAAGCGGATATCCGCCTGGCCATAGCCCAGCGGCTCGCCCGCCGCGATGCGGATCTGCTCGCGCACCAGGTCGACGTCGCAGACCATCTCGGTCACCGGATGTTCCACCTGCAGGCGGGTATTCATCTCGATGAAGCAGAACTGCCCGTCCTGGTAGAGGAATTCCAGCGTGCCGGCGTTGCGGTAGCCCAGCCTGGTCAGCGCGGCGGTGGCAGTGGCGCCGATCGCGTCGCGCTCCTCGGCCGTCAGCGCCGGCGAGCCGGCTTCTTCGAGCAGTTTCTGGTGCCGCCGCTGCAGCGAGCAGTCGCGCTCGCCGAAATGCACGACGTTGCCGTGCGTGTCGGCCAGGATCTGCAATTCGATATGCCGCGGCCGGTCCAGGTATTTTTCGAGATAGACCTCGTCATTGCCGAAGGCGGCCTTGGCCTCGGTGCGCGCGAGGCTCCAGGCCTCTTCCAGCTCGTCGGCGCCGCGCGCGACCTTCATGCCGCGGCCGCCGCCGCCCGCCGCCGCCTTGATCAGCACGGGATAGCCGACCTCGTCCGCCACCCGGCGGGCCTCGGCCAGATTGGCCAGCGCACCGTCCGAGCCGGGGACCAGCGGCACGCCCAGCGCCTTCATGGTCGTCTTGGCGGTGATCTTGTCGCCCATCATCCGGATGTGGTTCCCGGTCGGGCCGATGAAGGCCAGGCCGTGGGCTTCGACCGTCTCGGCGAAATCGGCGTTTTCCGACAGGAAGCCATAGCCCGGATGGATGGCCTCGGCCCCCGTGATGGTCGCCGCCGACAGGATCGCCGCGACGTTCAGGTACGAGTCGCGCGTGGCCGGCGGGCCGATGCACACGGCCTCGTCCGCCAGGCGGACATGCATGGCGTCGGTATCGGCGGTGGAATGGACCGCCACCGTGCGGATCCCCAGCTCGCGGCACGCGCGCAGGACCCGCAGGGCGATTTCGCCACGATTGGCGATGAGGATCTTGGAGAACATTACTCGATGATGGCCAGGGCTTCGCCGAATTCGACCGGATCGCCCGATGCGACCAGCAGCCGGGTCAGCGTGCCGGCACGGGGCGCCCTGATCTGGTTGAAGGTCTTCATCGCCTCGATCAGCATCAGGGTCTGGCCGGCGGCGACGCTCTGCCCCTCGGTCACGAAGGGGGGCGAGCCCGGATCGGGCGCCAGATAGGCCACGCCGACCATCGGGCTGGTCACGGCGCCCGGGTGCTTGGCCGGATCGGCCGGCGCCGCGGCGGGGGCGGCGACGGGGGCCGCGGCGACGGGCGCGGCCGGCACGGCATGGACCTGCGGCGCGGCGGCGCGGGCCACGCGGATCCGGTTGTCTTTCTCCGCGATCTCGATCTCGGTCAGGCCGGTTTCGGTCAGAATGTCAGCCAATGCCCGAATGGCATCCGCGTCCACGAGCAGTCGGCTCATCGATCGTCCTCGTTCAAAATCAAATCCGTCATCGCCTGAAGCGCCAGCGCATAGCCCTGTACGCCCAGGCCGCAGATGACGCCCACGGCGGCGCGGGAGCAATAGGTGTGGTGGCGGAATTCCTCGCGCCGATGAATGTTGGAAATGTGCACCTCGATCACCGGCAGGTCCACGGCCAGCAGCGCGTCGAGCAGCGCGATCGAGCTATGGCCGTAGGCGGCCGGGTTGATCACGATGCCCTGCGCGCGGTTGCGGCATTCCTGCACCCATGACACCAGCTCGCCCTCGCCGTTGGTCTGGCGGAAGTCGATGGCGACATCCAGGCGCTCGGCGGCCTGGATGCAGATCTGCTCCACGTCGTCCAAGGTCGCGCGACCATAGACTTCGGGCTGGCGCAGTCCGAGCATGTTGAGGTTGGGTCCGTTCAGGACCGCGATCAGGGGGCGCACCATGGTGACAGGCGCCGTAGCACGAGTGTCCCATCCTTCCAAGAGAATGATGGCGGCCGCGCCCCCGCCCGCCGCGCGGGACGGCCCGGGCGGCCCCGAACGGCTCCGGAGGGGCGTCGGCGGCACGCCAATAATGACGGCCAAAAATTGCCACATTTGCCCGCATAGCTACTGAATCGACGGCAGGAATGCGGGGCAGGCCGGGGAAGAACTCGGGGCTGATCCGGTCCTTGGGGAACTTTCGGGGCGAAAAAGCCTTGAATTATCTGCCGTACGATTATTGTATGGCCAATCGTTACTGGCTGGATGATCGAACAGGATTGGACGCGGTTTGCAACAGGCACGCAAAGAGCGACGGATAGGATCGGGGGGACGGGCGCTGATCGCGCTGGCCTGCCTGTTCGCCTTCGCCTCGGCCGCCTGTGGCCGCGAAGCGACAGCGGGCACGGAAAACGCGGCCCCGGTCGCGGCCCCCGTCGCCGATGCCGCGCCGGCATCGGCGGATGCCCCGGTCTCGGGGGACAGCGGGCATCCGGTGACGGCCTGGGCGGCCTCGGTGCGGGCTGCGCTGGCGCGCCGGTCCCACCGCCTGGCCCTTGCGGGTCAGTCGGCCCTGGCCTGGTCCGAGAAGGGGGTCGCAAGCTGGTACGGCCATCTGCGCCAGCCCCATCGCACCTCGTCGGGCCGCAATTTCGATCCGCGCGCGCTGACGGCGGCCCATCCGACCCTGCCGATGGGCACGCGAATCCTGGTCCGGTCCGAGGATACCGGCCGGTCGGTGGTGGTGACGGTGAATGATCGCGGGCCGTTCGTGGGACGGCGGGTCATCGACCTGTCGCCGGCGGCGGCGGCGCGGATCGGCATGCTGCATGCCGGCACCGCCCATGTGGTGATCGGGCCCGCCCCAGCGGTCGATATGGCACAGGTCGAGGTGGCGCAGGCCGACGCAGCCGATACCAGCGACGACGCCATCGCCGCGGCGGCCCCCGGCACGCCGCGCCGCGCCGGGCATCGCCGCTGACGGCTTTTCCTTCGGCCGTCCCGCCGCGCTTCAGGGCGATGCGGATTGGCGCCGGCCGGTATCGGGGGCGCCGTCATCGGGGCGCAGGCCCATCTCGGCCTCGATGCCCGAATTCAGCTCCGCGCCCAGCAGGATGACGTAGGCCGACACGAAGAACCACATCATCGTCGCCACCACCGCGCCCAGCGGACCATAGGTGGCGTTGTAGCTGGCGATGGCGCTGACATAGTACGAAAACCCGATCGAGGAAACGATCCAGAGCAGCGTCGCGGCGCAGGAGCCGGGCAGGATGCAGACCCAGTGGGCGATCCGGCGGGACGGCCCCAGCCGGTACAGCATGGCGCAGGCCGCAAGCACGAACAGCAGCATCAGCGCCGGCCCCCCGGTTTCGACCGCCAGGCCGACCGACCAGGGGGGCGGGGCGATGCCCAGCAGGTCGGGCAGGAAATCGACCAGCACCGGCAGTGCGACCAGCAGCGCCAGCGCCAGCACGGCGCCCAGGATCGCGAACAGCGTCATGGCCAGCGCCATCAGTTGGAAACGCAGGAAACTGCGCGTCTCACGCGTGTCATAGGCGATATTGACGGCGGTGATGAGCGAACGCGTGGCCGCCGAGGCCGACCACAGGGCCAGCGCGGTGGACAGGATCAGGTTGAGGGTCAGCGCGGAATGGGATTCGGCGACCAGCGTGTGGATCCGTTCGCCGATCAGCGCGAAGGCCGATGGCGGCAGAAGGTTGCGCAGGATGTTGAGCTGCGGCTCGACCGTCTGCGGGTCGAATACCAGCCCGTAGATCGAAATCAGCGTGCTGATCGCCGGAAACAGCGACAAGGTGGCGTAGAACGCGCAGCCCGCCGCCGCCAGGCCGATCTTGTCGTCCACCAGGTTGCCCAGCATGCGGCGCAGCACGGGCCGCCAGGTTTGGCGCAGCCGGTGCAGCAACGGGGCGGCTGCGGTGCGGGCCTTCAGCGCATCTGCGTTCGGGCGGTACGGGTCATCCGGCGGCGAGGGGGTCAAACAGGCTCCATTGGGCAGGCTCCATCGGGGCGGCGGCCCGGAACAGGCGAGAGGCGGGGGCCATGGGCGGCGACATGGGCGGCGACGATCGGCCTAGGTCCCACATTACGAAGAAATATGGAAAAGCGACGATTTTTCTGTTGCGTCGCAAACGGATTACCCTCATATGCGCTCCCCACGCAACAACGCACGTGCCACTGGCCCTCTGAGGTTACGCAACGACGTCAAGCGTTCTGGCAATCGGGATCCCCTCGCGGGGCCCAGTCTTGGTCGCTGGTCCGTTAGACCGTTTCGCAACACCTGTCCGGCCAAGTCCCCGGATGGATTTCACAGAAGGGATTTGGGTGCGATGACTCCCAAAATCGCCCGTTTTCTGGCCGAGCAGGCTCCTGCGACGCCATGCCTCGTCGTCGATGTCGATCGCGTCGAGGCCCGTTACCAGTCGCTGCGCACGGCGCTGCCGCTGGCGCGCATCTATTATGCGGTGAAGGCCAACCCGGCGGATGCGATCCTGCGCCGGCTGGTATCGCTGGGCTCGGCCTTCGACGCCGCGTCGTGGGAAGAGATCCGCATGTGCCTGGATGCCGGCGCGGATGCGCGCGACATCTCGTTCGGCAACACGGTCAAGAAAGTGTCGGCCATCGCCGCCGCCTACGCGGCCGGGGTGACGATGTACGCGTTCGACAGCCACGAAGAACTGGAGAAGCTGGCCCGCCACGCTCCGGGATCGCGCGTCTATTGCCGCCTGATCGTCGAGAATGCAGGGGCGGAATGGCCGCTGTCGCGCAAGTTCGGCACCACGGTCGAAAGCGCGCGCGACCTGATGCTGCGCGCCCGCGACCTCGGCCTGGACCCGTACGGCCTGTCGTTCCATGTCGGCAGCCAGCAGACCACCACGGACGCGTACGAAGCGGCGATCGCGCGGGTCGGCATGCTGTTCACCGACCTGGCCGATGCCGGGCTGAACCTGCGCATGGTCAATCTGGGCGGCGGCTTCCCGATCCGCTATCGCGACGACGTGCCCGAGATCGACCAGTTCGCGCTGGCGATCAGCCATGCGATGACCGCGCATTTCGGCAACGACCTGCCGGAAATGATCGTCGAGCCGGGCCGGTTCATCGTCGGCGACGCCGGCGTGGTGTCGGCCGAGGTGGTACTGGTGACCCGCCGCGGCCTGAAGGACGACATGCGCTGGGTCTATCTGGATATCGGCCGTTTCGGCGGCCTGGCCGAGACCGAGGGCGAGTCGATCCGCTACGGCATCCGCACGCCGCATGACGGCGGACCGACGGGGCGGGTGGCGATCGCCGGCCCGACCTGCGACGGCGCGGACATCCTGTACGAGAAGGCGCCCTACGCCCTGCCGCTGGACCTGGCCTGCGGCGACCGGATCGAACTGCTGTCCACCGGGGCCTATGTCTCGACCTATTGCTCGACCCGCTTCAACGGCTTCGCGCCGCTGGGCGAGCATTACATCTAAGCTCGTCCGGACCCGGACAGGCACCGTATAAAAGGGGCGCCCCGCATTGGGGATGCCCCTTTTGCTTTTTTGGTTGCCCGGGCTCTTTTTCGGGGCTTTGCGCCGAACCCCACCAAAGGCGGTGCCTTTGGAAACCATTTGTTTATCAATGGATTGGGGTCATTGATAAAAAAAGGGGGGCCGCGCCCTCGCCTTTATTCGACGGCGGCGCGCAGGCCGGCGCCGGCGGCCAGCGGGCAGAGCGGCAGCGCGCAGGCCAGGAACGCGCCCAGCAATTCCAGGTCCGGCAGCCAGGACAGGCTGCTCTGCGCGGCATCCAGCGCCGCCGCGCCGAAGATCAGCGCCGGGGTCGCCAGCGGCAGGACCAGCAGCGGCAGCAGCACCCCGCCCCGCCGCGCGCCCAGCACGACCGAGGCCGCCATGCCGCCGATCAGCGACAGCACCAGCGTGCCCAGGCCGAGCCCGACCAGCAGGATCGGCAGGATCGGCGCCGGCAGTCCCAGCATGATGGACAGGGGGGCGGCCGCGACCAGCAGCGGCAGGCCGGTCGTCAGCCAGTGCGCGGCCATCTTCGCCAGGGCCACCAGGGCGGGCGGCAGGCCCGAGAGCATCAATTGGTCCAGCGATCCGTCTTCCAGCTCGGCGCCGAACAGCCGGTCCAGCGGCAGCAGCGCCGCCAGCAGGGCGCAGACCCAGACGATGCCCGGCGCCATGCGGCGCAGCAATTCGGGCGAAGGACCCAGCGCCAGCGGAAACAGCGCGCCGGCCAGGATGAAGAACAGCACCGCGCCCAGCGTGTCGGCGCCATGGCGGGCCGCCAGCCGCAGGTCGCGCCCGATGACCGCCAGGAACAGGCGCGGGGGCGAGGCGCTCATGGCGCGTGCTCCATCCAGCAATCGTCGAACCGGTCCTGTCCGGGCGGCCAGTCGGGATCGGCGCGGTCGGCCGCGGCGGACAGGTCCAGCCCCAGCGCGTCGGGCAGCGGCAGCGGGACATGGGTGGTGGCGATGACGATCCCGCCCTCCTGCCGGTGCGCGCGGAACAGGCCGTCCAGCAGGCCGATGGCGTTGCGGTCCAGCCCCAGGCTGGGTTCGTCCAGCAGCCAGAGCGGGGCGCGGGCCAGCATGACCCGCGCCAGGGCGGCGCGGCGCTTCTGCCCGGCCGACAGCATGCGGGCCGGCAGGTCGGCCAGGTCCGACAGCGCCAGCGCCGCCATGGCGCGGCCGGGGTCCATCCCGCCGGCGCGGGCCGCCAGCGCCAGGTTCTCGCGCAGGGTCAGCCCCGGCTTCAGCGCGTCCTGGTGGCCCAGATAGGCGACGCGGGCGGCATGGGCGGTTCGATCGGCCAGCGCATCGATCCCCGCCCACAGGACATGGCCGCCTTCCGGTTTGCGCAGCCCTGCCAGGACGCGCAGCAGGGTCGATTTTCCCGCGCCGTTCGGACCGGTCAGCAGCAGGGCCTCACCGGCCCGCAGGCGCAGCCCGACCCCGTCCAGGACCAGCCTCTCCCCGCGGAAGACCGAGATATTTTCGACGTCCAGCAGCGGGCGGGACAGGGCGGCATAGGCAGCGATGACGGGGCTCCTCGCAAGGTGGGGCGCACGCGCGGACCGGCGATATGGCGGGAAATTTCCCGCGTTCTTGTTACCGGGGCCAGCTTGTGTCACCACCATGTCCGGGTATGTTCTACGACCGTTAAGAGATCAAGCCGGTTGTCCAGAGGGATCACGCCGCCTGCCGGCGGGACTGCGTGCTTCTGTTGGATGATCCGCCGCGGGCGCCTCGGAGGGAAAAGCCAATGAAGTCGGTTGGGCACGATACGCTGAAAACGGCCAGCACGCTGGATGTCGACGGCAGGACTTATCATTATTTCTCGATTCCCGAAGCGGAGAAGACGATCGGCGACGTCGGCCGCCTGCCGGTCAGCCTGAAGGTCCTGCTGGAGAACGTCCTGCGTTTCGAGGACGGACGGTCCTACAGCGTCGACGACGCACGCGCGATCGCGGCCTGGCTGCCCGAGGGCGGCAGCACGCAGGAAGTGCCCTTCAAGCCCGCGCGGATCCTGATGCAGGACTTCACCGGCGTTCCGGCCGTGGTGGACCTGGCCGCGATGCGCGACGGAATCCTGAAGCTGAAGGGCGATCCGCAGAAGGTGAATCCGCTGGTGCCGGTCAACCTGGTCATCGACCATTCGGTGATGGTGGACGTGGCCGGCACGCCCGACGCGCTGCAAAAGAACGTGACGATCGAATTCCAGCGCAACGGCGAGCGCTATGCGTTCCTGCGCTGGGGCCAGGAAGCGTTCGAGAATTTCTCGGTCGTGCCGCCGGGCACCGGCATCTGCCACCAGGTGAACCTGGAATATATCGCCCAGGCCGTCTGGACGGCGCAGGTCGACGGCAAGGACTATGCCTATCCCGACACGCTGTATGGCACCGACAGCCATACCACCATGGTCAACGGCATGGGCGTGCTGGGCTGGGGCGTCGGCGGGATCGAGGCCGAGGCGGCGATGCTGGGCCAGCCGATCGCGATGCTGATCCCCGACGTGATCGGCTTCAAGCTGACCGGCCGGCTGCCCGAGGGCGCGACCGCGACCGACCTGGTGCTGACCGTCACCCAGATGCTGCGCAAGAAGGGCGTGGTCGGCAAGTTCGTCGAATTCTTCGGCCCGGCGCTGGACCATCTGCCGGTGGCCGACCGCGCGACGATCGCCAACATGGCCCCGGAATACGGCGCGACCTGCGGCTTCTTCCCGGTCGACGACCTGACGCTGGACTATCTGCGCCAGACCGGCCGTGATGAGCATCGCATCAGGCTGACCGAAGCGTATCTCAAGGCCCAGGGCATGTTCCGCACCGCCCAGTCGGCCGACCCGGTCTTTACCGACACGCTGGAACTGGACCTGGCCGGCGTCGTGCCCTCGCTGGCCGGCCCGAAGCGGCCGCAGGACCGTGTGGCGCTGAACGACGCGACCCGCGCGTTCGAAAGCGAGCTGACCGGATCGCTGGGCGTGCCCGCCGCCGACGCGCACAAGAAGGTCGCGGTGGCCGGCACGAATTACGAGATCGGCCATGGCGACGTGGTGATCGCGGCGATCACCTCCTGCACCAACACCTCGAACCCGGCGGTGCTGATCGCGGCGGGCCTGGTGGCCAGGAAGGCGCGGGCGCTGGGGCTGAAGCCCAAGCCCTGGGTGAAGACGTCCCTGGCCCCGGGGTCGCAGGTCGTCACCGACTATCTGGACCGCGCCGGGCTGACGGCCGAACTGGACGCGATGGGCTTCAACACCGTCGGCTATGGCTGCACGACCTGCATCGGCAATTCCGGCCCGCTGGAAGACAATATCGTCGATGCGATCGAGGGCGACAGGCTGGTGGCGGTGTCGGTCCTGTCGGGCAACCGCAATTTCGAGGGCCGCATCTCGCCCAACGTGCGCGCGAACTACCTGGCCAGCCCGCCGCTGGTGGTGGCCTATGCGCTGCTGGGCACGATGCGCGCGGACATCACCACCGCGCCGCTGGGCACCTCCTCGGACGGCAAGCCGGTCTATCTGAAGGATATCTGGCCGACCAACAAGGAAATCGCCGAGCTGATCGGCTCGTCGATCACGCGTGAGGAATTCATCAAGCGCTACAGCGAGATCGCCAAGGGCACCAAGGAATGGCAGGCCCTGAAGGTCGCGACCGGGTCCGAGACCTATAAATGGGACCCGGCCTCGACCTATGTGCAGGATCCGCCCTATTTCCAGGACATCACGCCCGAACCGGTGTCCAAGGGCGACATCGTCGGCGCGCGCATCCTGGCGCTGCTGGGCGACAACATCACCACCGACCATATCTCGCCGGCCGGGGCGATCAAGGAGAGCGCGCCGGCGGGCCTGTATCTGAAAGAACATCAGGTCGCCAAGGCCGATTTCAACTCCTATGGCTCGCGCCGCGGCAATGACCGGGTGATGGTGCGCGGCACCTTCGCCAATATCCGCATCAGGAACGAGATGCTGCCGGGCACCGAAGGCGGCCTGTCCAGGCACTTCCCCGACGGGAAGGACGGCTCGATCTACGATGTCGCGATGCAGTACCGGCACGAGGGCGTGCCCCTGGTCGTCTTCGGCGGCAAGGAATACGGCATGGGCTCGTCGCGCGACTGGGCGGCGAAGGGCACGCTGCTGCTGGGCGTCCGCGCGGTGGTGGCCGAAAGCTTCGAGCGCATCCATCGTTCCAACCTGGTCGGCATGGGCGTGCTGCCGCTGCTGTTCAAGGACGGCATGTCGCGCAAGACGCTGAACCTGAAGGGCGACGAGATCATCGACATCAAGGGGCTGGACGCGATCACCCCGCGCATGACCCTGACGATGACCATCACCCGCGCCGATGGCACGACGCAGGCGGTGCCGCTGCTCTGCCGCGTCGATACGCTGGACGAGGTCGAATATTACCGGCATGGTGGCATCCTGCAGTATGTCTTACGCGGGATGACCAAAGCTGCCTGAACCGCTTTCTTCTGTTTCCGGACAGAACGGCGCCGGCCCGGAAGACCCCGGGCCGGCGTTTTTTGCCGATATGGTCGTGCAAGCCGACCAGGTCCGGAAGATTTTCGACGGACATCCGATCCTGCGCGGCATTTCGCTGACCGTCGCGCGCGGCGAGCTGGTGTCGATCATCGGGCCGTCCGGGTGCGGCAAATCGACCTTCCTGCGCTGCCTGAATTTCCTCGAAGTGCCCGATTCCGGCACGGTCAGCATGGCCGGCGTGACCATCGCGCGCGCCGGCGGGCGCTGGAGCCGCGCCGACGAGGAATCGGCCCACCGGCTGCGCGCGCATGTCGGCATGGTGTTCCAGTCCTTCAATTTGTTTCCCCATCGCACCGTCCTGGACAATGTCATGATGGCGCCGATCCGGGTAAAGCGCCTCGGCGTGGCCGAGGCGCGGCAGGACGCCCTGGCGCTGCTGGAGAAGGTGGGCCTGTCGGCCATCGCCGCGCGCTATCCCGATACGCTGTCCGGCGGGCAGCAGCAGCGTGCCGCCATCGCCCGCGCGCTGGCGATGCGGCCCGACGTGATGCTGTATGACGAACCGACCTCGGCGCTGGACCCCGAACTGGCCGAGGAAGTGCTGTCGGTCATGCGTACCCTGGATGCGGAAGGCATGACCCAGATCGTGGTGACGCACGACATGCGCTTCGCCCGCGCGGCGTCGGACCGCGTGGTGTTCATGGAAGGCGGCGAGATCGTCGAGATGGACGATCCCGATACGCTCTTCGTCGCGCCGCAGGACATGCGCACGCGCCGCTTCCTGCGGTCCGTGCTGTGAGGCGCCTGTGTGGGACGGCCGGCCCGGCCCGGTTTCCGGGGCTGGCGGTCCTGCTTTCGGTCCTGATTCTGGTCCTGATCCCGGCCGCCATGGCGGGGCGCGCGGGCGCGGCTCCGCTGCGCTGGGCATCGGATGCCGAGGCGAATGTGCCGTTCGTCTTCCACGATCCGGCCGACCAGTCCCGGCTGACCGGGTACGAATACGACATCGCCCAGGCCATCGCCCGCCGGTTGGGGCGGCCGGCGCAATTCGTGCAGAATGATTGGGACGGGCTGATCCCCGGCCTGCAGCGCGGCCTGTACGACATGGTGATCGACGGCATCGAGATCACGCCTGAGCATCGGCAGGGCGTGCTGTTCAGCCGCCCCTATTACATGACGTCGGAACGCATCACGGTGCGGCGCGGCCAGCAGGGGCTGGACACGCTGGCCGCGCTGCACGGCCATGTCGTCGGCACGCTGAAGGACACGTCGGCCGAGCGCATGCTGCAGGCCGACCCGTCGATCCAAATCCGTTCGTACGAGGAAGAGACCAACGCCTATACCGACCTGACGAACGGGCGGCTGGATGCCGTGCTGCTGGACAGCACGATCGCGCTCTATTACGGCGCCCCCAATCCGGCGCTGAAACTGGCGGGCGCGCCGATCGGCCAGGTCGCCTATGGCGTCGCCGTCGCCAAGGACAATGCCGCGCTGCTGGCGCAGGTGAACGCGGCGCTGGACGGCATGATGCGCGATGGCGAGCTGCACCATATCCTGGCGCGCTGGAAATTATGGACGCCGGCGATGGCGGCGCTGACCGGCGATCAAGGCACGCCGGACATCGCGCCGGATTCGTGGCGGCATTACATGGCCGCCACCGCGCCCATCCCCGGCTGGCGGGCCCGGCTCGACCGCTATGTCGGCTTCCTGCCGCTGCTGCTGCACGGCGCGGTACTGACATTGGCGGTCTCGGCCTGCGCGATGGTGGTGGCGGTGGGGCTGGGGCTGGCGCTGGCGCTGCTGCGGCGCTACGGGCCGCGCTGGCTGGGCGGGCTGGCGGTTCTGTATGTCGAAATCGTCCGCGGCACGCCGCTGCTGATCCAGATCCTGTTCATCTTCTACGCCCTACCGGGGATCGGCCTGCGCCTGTCGCCCTTCGTGGCCGGCGTGGTGGCACTGGGCCTGAATTACGCGGCGTACGAGGCGGAAAATTACCGCGCCGGCCTGCAATCGGTCGCCCGCGGGCAGATCGAGGCGGCGCTGGCGCTGAACATGACGCATGCCCAGGCGCTGCGCTTCGTGGTGGTGCCGCAGGCGGTCAGGATGGTCATCCCGGTGATGACCAACGATTTCATCTCGCTGCTCAAGGATTCCTCGCTGGTCAGCGTCATCACCCTGACCGAGCTGAGCCAGACCTATGTCCGGCTGTCCTCGACCTATTACGATTATTTCGGCACCGGCCTGCTGATCGGCGTCGCCTATCTGCTGCTGGGCCTGCCCTTCGTGCGGCTGGCCCGGTGGGCCGAGGCGCGGTTCCAGACCGGGCAGCGCGGCCAGGGGCGCCAGGGACATATCTGACGACGGGGGCAGAGCCCCGAAAAAAGGTCCGCGGGACGATCGATCCCGTCACGCCATCCGGCATCGCGGCCTGCGGCCTGATGCGTCCGGCACATGCCGGTGCTGCCCGATGCCGCGTTGTGCGTCCGGGGGCGCGGCCATAGAAAGGGCGTGGAACAGTCCGGAATAGTCCAAGCATCGGTGGCCATGGATCTGCTGTCTGCCCTTCACAGTTTCGTCCGCGTCGCGGCGACGGGGTCGTTTTCGGCCGTCTCGCGTGAAACCGGGGCCAGCCAGCCGACCATCTCGCGCCATATCGCGCTGCTCGAGGCGCATTACGGCACGACGCTGTTCGCCCGCACGACCCGCAGCCTGATGATGACCGAGGACGGGCGCAGCCTGCTGCCCCACGCCTATGAGGTGCTGGAGATCCTCGAAACCGCCGAGACCGCGCTGGGCCGCCGCCGGGCGTCGGTCTCGGGCCTGGTGCGGCTGGGGGTGACGACCGCGTTCGGCCTGTACATGACCGGGCGCCTGGGCGAATTGCTGGACCGCCACCCCGACCTGTCGGTCGAACTGATCATGCGCGACGGGTTCGGCGACCTGGTGGAAGAGGGGCTGGACCTGGCCATCCGGGTGGGCGAGATCGCCGAAGGGTCGCTGATCGCCCGACGGCTGGGCACCGTCCGGCGGGTCGCGGTGGCGTCGGGCCGCTATCTGGAACGGCGGGGCACGCCGCAGCACCCGCGCGACCTGCTGAACCATCCCTGCGTCGCCTATACCTATGGCGGCACGCGCCATGACTGGCATTTCGTGGGCAATGGCGAGGAAAGCGTGGTCGCCGCCAGCGGCCCCTTCCGCGCCAACAGCAGCGAGGCGGTGCTGAAGGCGACCCTGGCCGGGCTGGGGGTTGGATTGCTGCCGTCCTTTCAGGTGGCCGAGGACGTGGTGGCCGGCCGTCTGGTGCGGCTGTTCCCCGACTGGACGGTGCCGGACCTGCCCATCCATGCGGTCCATACCGGGCCGCGCGCCCTGCCGCTGCGCACCCGCACGGTGCTGGATTTCCTGGTCGCCATCGCCGACATCGTGCGATGAACGGACGCGCCGGCAGGGCCGCGACCCTGCCGGGTTCGGGCGCGGCGGTCAGCCGGGCGGCAGGGCGGCGGCGGGGTCGCGGGCGGCGCGGGCCAGGTCGGGCGCGCCGCTGACCAGGTCGCCGTGGAAGCCGCGCCGCAGCATGGTGGTCCAGCCATTCATCCAGTCGTCGGCCTCATGCACGAAACGCGCGGCCCCCGGGTTCTGCGGCAGGGATTGCTTCATCCACTGGTCGGGCGGGGCCGGCAGGGTCATGGTGCCCTTGCGGGCGGGGCTCAGCAGGATGGTCACGTTCTCGATGTTCGCGCCATGGTCGGCCGCCAGCTCGGCATAGTTCCAGGTGGCGACCAGCATGACATAGGGGATCGGAAAGCCCAGCACGTGCAGCCGGTTGAACGCGGTCTGGATGTCCACGCTGTCGCTCAGCGGCTGGCCCGCGATCTGGACATGGGCGGTAAACCAGCATTCCATGACCTTGGGATCGGTGGTGACCAGCTTCGACAGATAGTTCCGGTCGTCGTGGCAGCCATTGTTCATCGCCTCGACCGTCGATGGCGACAGCGACTGGGTGCTGCCGCGCGCGATCACCACCCCGGTCACGATTCCGCCCTCGGCCCGGACCAGCACATTGCTGATCAGTTCGCCGTGCGGGCCGCTCTGCGTCGTCAGCACCGGGTGCCAGGTGCCGGCCGGCAGCGGCAGAAGGCGCCCGGCAAAGGGAATCGCCCCGGACATGTCCGAGGTGATCGGCGGGGCCGCGACCTGCGTCCCGCCCGGCCCCTGGCTCGGACCTCCCTGGTTGGGGCCCCCCTGGTTCGCACCTTGGGGCGGTGCACCGGCATCGGCCTGCGCGCCGCCGTCGGCATCCGGTGCCGAGGTGGCGCCCTGGGCGGCGCCCACCTGCTCAGCGCCCGGGCTCGGCGGCGGGGTGCGGCCCAGCGTGTGGTTCAGCCGGTCGATGACCGGCCGCAGCGCCGGAATCGCCCGCGTCAGATAGGAAGGCGGATAGAGCAGCGCCAGAAGCGCGAAGATCGGTGCGGCGAACAGCACGGCGCGCCATAGCGGCGCGCGATGCCAGAGTCGGGAGGCAGCGGACATTCAGGGCAACCGTAACAACCGTAACAGGGGGGCGGCGCGGCGGGTCGACGCAGGGGTCAGCGCAGCACGCGCGCTCGCTGCGCCTCGCTGTCATTCGCGATCTCGGCGGTCACGCCGTCCGCGCCCTGCACAACGCGCACCAGCTTCGCGCCCTGCTGCCGCGCAGAGATCAACGAATCGCTGATCATGTCCTCGATCGAACGGACCAGGTCGCGAGCGCTGGCGGCCGCGCCCATCCTGTTCTGCCGGCGCATGACCTCGAACAGCAGGGACGGGTCGATGCCGCCGGTTTCCACCTTCAGACCATAGCTGTCGATCATCGTCTCGATCTCCAGCGCCGCGACGCGCGCGACGTCCAGCCCGGTCAGGGCGCGGAAGACGAAGATCCGGTCCAGGCGGTTCAGCACTTCGGGGGCGAAGCCGGCCTGGCGCAGCGCCTCGACCGACTCGGCGCGCATGCGGTCGGGCTCGTCTGCCAGCCGGTCGGCGATTTCCGACAGGGCGTCGGTGGCGATGTTCGAGGTCAGGACGAAGATCGCCCGCACGGTCGAGACCTGCTGGCCGGTCGAGGCCTCGGTCACGTGCCCGTCGTTCCAGGCGGTCAGGAATTTCTTGAAGACGTCGGGATGCGCCTTCTCGATCTCGTCCAGCAGGACGACGGCATCGGGCTTTTCCTTCAGCCCGCCGGTCAGCTTGCCGAACGTGTCCGAGCCGACATAGCCCTTGGGCGAGCCGAAGAGCTGCGTCGCCGCGTGCGGCGAACTCATCTGCGTCATGTCGAAATGCAGCAGCGGCCGGTCAAGCTGTCGGGCCATCTGCTTGGCCAGGTAGGTCTTGCCGGTGCCGGGTGGCCCGGCCAGCAGGAAGATGCCGACCGGCTTGCCGCGCACCTGCAGCGCCATGCGCCGGCGCAACTGGGCGGCGATGTCCTCGCAGACCTGGTCCTGGCCGATCACGCGGGCGCGCAGGCCGGCCGCCAGTTCCTCGGCGTCGATGACCGTTTCCTTCTGCTCGCGCGCCATCATCTCTTCCAGCGCGGTGCGGTTGGTCAGTCTGGCCAATACATCCATCATCCACCCCCGTCGGCGTCGCAGCCCCTTGCGCGCCAGCCGTTCGGCGCGGGTTTCGAACATCAATCCCGCCAGGACCAGCAGGCTGCTCCCGGCCGTCAGCACGGGAAAGGCCGGCGCACACCATTCCATGAAATGCGCGAGGCTGGCGAGCGAAAGATGCAGCGACGCGGCCGCCTGCAGGCTCGCCAGGACCAGGAAGATCACCATCATCACCGGCATCATCCGGTTCAGGGCGGGAAGCAGGGCCTTCATTGGACGATCACATCCAGTACAAGCATTTCGTCGCGATGGATGACGGGCAGCGGGGTCGGGCCCAGCACGGTGATGGCCCCGGGCGCCACCCCGGCCAGTCCCGGATCGGTGACCGGCGCGATATCGACCTGGCCCGAGATCCGGATGGGCAGCAGGACCGTACGGGGCCGCGGCGTCAGCGGCACGGTCTGGCTGATGCCGCCCGAGGTGACGGTGACCACGCCGCCCCGGCCGCCCTCGTCATACAGCGGCATCTGCACCAGGCGGTATTCGCGCCGCCGGATGCCCGCCAGGATCCGCGCCTGCTGGTCCGGCGTCAGGCCCGATTGCTGCAGCGCGCGCGGCGCGTTGTCGGGCGAGATCATGGCGAATTGCTGGGTGCTGGCCAGCACGTGGGCGCCGCCGAGTCCCGCGCCGCCGACGGTCCGGCCGTCGCTGCTGATGGCGGGGGCCGGGGCGGGGTGCTGCTGCTGGTGCGCCATGCGGGCGCTGAACCCGGCCACGACGATCACGCCGGCCGCCAGACCGTACCAGAGCGGCCTGCCCCTGGCAGGACCGGACTCATCCGCCGCGGCGCCGGGTTCGGGTTCGGGCATGTGCCTCATGGCGGCATCATGCGTTTGGCCCGGCGCCGCGTGCAAGTATCGAACGTCCACCTGTTTGTAATGTAATGTACCATGTTTTTGTGATGCGCGGGATGCAAGCCGGCGGCCGGCGACGACGACGCGGGGACCTTGCGGCGGGGCGCGGAGTGTCCTATATGGAGGCCATTCCTTCATCTCCGTTTTTTTGGGGGGTGGCCCGAGCGGCCGCCTTTTTTGTTTTGGACGAAGATCTGCCCTTTCTGACCGGCCTCGATGCCAAGGTGGCCGCCCTGGTGGCCCCCGTCCTGGCCGACATGGGATTCGAGCTGGTCCGGGTGGCGATCCTGGGCCGCGAGAGCCCGACCGTGCAGATCATGGCCGACCGCGCCGACGGCACGCTGATCGCGATCGAGGATTGCGAGCAGATCAGCCATGCGGTGGGCGCGGTGCTGGACGTCGAGGACCCGCTGCCCGGCGCCTGGACGCTCGAGGTCTCGTCGGCCGGGATCGACCGGCCGCTGACGCGGGCGAAGGACTGGAACCGCTTCGCCGGCCACCTGGCGAAGGCCGAGGTGAACCTGCCGATCGACGGCCGCAGGCGCTTTGCCGGCATCGTGCTGGGCGCCGGCGACGGGTTCGGGCGGCTGCGCCTCGATGACGGGGCCGAGGTGGCGCTGCCGCTGGCGGACCTGCGCCGCGCGCGGCTGGTCCTGACCGATGAATTGATCGCCGCCACCGCCCATATGATGGGCGCGCGGGACGGTGCCGGGGACGCGCAAGAGGCCCCGGACCACATGACACACGCCAAGCCCGGCCGGTCGCCGGCGCGTAAGACCCACTGAGACGTCCCTGGAGGCCCTGATGGACACGTCCGTTTCCCGTCCCGAACTGCTGCTGGTGGCCGACGCCGTCGCGCGCGAGAAGTCGATCGACCGGGAAGAGGTTCTGGAAGCGATGGAGCAGGCCATCCAGAAGGCCGGCCGCGCGAAATACGGGCACGAGAAGGACATCCGCGCCACCATCGACCGCAAGAGCGGCGACGTGCGGCTGTCCCGCTGGACCGAGGCGGTCGAGGTGGTGGAGAACGAGGAAACGCAGATCCCGCTCCATATCGCGCGCAAGTTCAAGCCCGAGATCCAGTTGGGCGAACATCTGATCGACCCGCTGCCGCCGATCGATTTCGGCCGGATCGCTGCCCAGACCGCCAAGCAGGTCATCGTCCAGCGGGTGCGCGAATATGAGCGCAAGCGCCAGTACGACGAGTTCAAGGACCGTGTGGGCGAAATCGTGAACGGCACGGTCAAGCGCACCGAATACGGCAACCTGATGGTCGAGATCGGCAATTCCGAGGCGCTGCTGCGCCGCGACGAGCTGATCCCGCGCGAGAGCTTCCGCAACTCGGACCGCGTGCGCGCCTATATCTACGACGTGCGTGACGAGCCGCGCGGCCCGCAGATCTTCCTGTCGCGCACCCATCCGGCCTTCCTGGCCAAGCTGTTCGCCCAGGAAGTGCCCGAGATCTATGACGGCATCATCGAGATCAAGGCCGTGGCCCGCGATCCCGGCTCGCGCGCCAAGATGGCGGTGATCTCGCGCGACGCGTCGATCGACCCGGTCGGGGCCTGCGTGGGCATGCGCGGCTCGCGCGTGCAGGCGGTGGTGCAGGAACTGCAGGGCGAGAAGATCGACATCATCCCCTGGAGCCCGCAGGCCGCGACCTTCGTGGTCAACGCGCTGGCCCCGGCGGAAGTGACCAAGGTGGTGATGGACGAGGAAGCCGGCCGCGTCGAGGTGGTGGTGCCCGACGAGCAGCTCAGCTTGGCGATCGGCCGCCGCGGGCAGAATGTCCGCCTGGCCAGCCAGCTCACCCGCTGGGACATCGACATCCTGACCGAAGCCGAGGAATCCGAGCGCCGGCAGGAGGAATTCCGCCGCCGCAGCAGCCTGTTCGTCGAGGCGCTGGACGTGGACGACGTCATCGCCGGCCTGCTGGTGACCGAGGGCTTCCATACGATCGAGGAACTGGCCTATGCCGACCCGGACGAGCTGGCCGGGATCGAAGGGTTCGACGAGGACGTGGCCGGCGAGCTGGTCCGCCGTGCCGAGGGCTTCCTGGCCCGCCGCGAGGACGAGCTGGATGAGAAGCGCCGCGGCCTGGGCGTTTCGGACGACATCGCGGTGCTGGGCGTGTTCTCGAACCAGATGCTGGTCACGCTGGGTGAGAAGGGCGTGAAGTCGCTCGACGACCTGGCCGACCTGGCGGGCGACGAACTGGTCGAGATCCTGGGCGGCGACGTGATCGACGAGGAGGCGGCCAACGAGATCATCATGGCGGCGCGCGCCCATTGGTTCGATGGTACCGAGGGCGGTGCCGAAGAAGGCGCCGAGAGCGGAGAGGCGGCGGGCGCCTGAGGCGGCGCCGCGGCCGGAGACGGTGCGGGGAATGGAGACGGAGATCGGCGACCGGGGCGTGGAGGATGGACGGGCGGACGAATGTGCCGACGACGAATGCACGGAAAACGGGCACGCTCCGCTGCGCCGCTGCATCGTCACCCGCGAACGGGCGGCGCCCGAGACCATGCTGCGTTTCGTCATCTCGCCGGATCGGGTTCTGACCCCCGATCTGGCCGCGCGTCTGCCCGGACGGGGAATCTGGTTGAGCGCCCGGCGGGATGTGCTAGAAACGGCCCGGACACGGGGGGCGTTCGCACGCGCCGCACGTGGACAGGTCACAATCCCGCCCGACCTGGACAGGATCCTGGAAGCCGGGCTGGTGCGCCGGATGATGGAGACGGTGGGACTCGCACGGCGGGCCGGTCAGGTGACCTATGGCTTCGCCAAGGTGCGGGAATGGATAGCGGGCGGTCGCGCCGGTCTGATCATTCAGGCCGAGGATGGCAGCCCGGACGAGAGGACGAGGTTGTTGTCCGGCGCACGGGACCTTCCGGTAGCGGTTGTTCCTACGGCGGCGGCGTTGGGGGCGGCATTCGGCCGTGACCATGTCGTGCATGCGGCGATGTCGCATGGCGAGCTGGCACGGCGTTTCCGCGTCGATAATGAACGTTTTGCGGGGCTGTCCGGCAGGACGGTTCCGGGTTTGGCGGACCGATCCGCCGGACTTGGGTGAACAGGCGGGTACATGAGCGAAGGCAACGATCAGGATCAGGGTAAGGGACGCTTGTCCCTGCGGCCGGCGGGCCGGAGGGATGTCGGACGGACGGTTGACGCCGGTTCCGTGCGGCAGAGTTTCAGCCATGGTCGTTCGAAGGTGGTGCAGGTCGAGGTGCGCAAGAAGCGCGGCCCCGGTCCGGCCCCCGCGGGCAGCGGCTCCGGTTCGTCCGGCGGCGGCAGGGCCGGCGGACGGGGCGGCAATGGCGGCCGGGCGCTGACGGCGGCCGAGCTGGCCACCCGCCAGCGCGTCCTCGAAGAGCAGCGGCAGGAAGCCGTCCGACGCGAGCAGGAGCGGCGCGAGCAGGAAAAGATCATGATCCTGTCGGCGGCCGAGGAAGCGCGCCGCCGCGAGGAAGAAGCCCGCCGCGCCGCCGAGGACGCGGCCCGCGAGCAGGAAGAGGCCGACGCCCGTGCGCGGGCCGAGGCCGAGGTGGCGCGCCATGCCCGGCCGCGGCCCGAGCCCGAGGCCGAGCCGCAGGCCGGCAGCGGCCCCGTCGTGTCGGCGGTGCCGATCCCCGGCGAGGTGACGCTGGCGCCGCCGATGGAACGCCTGCGCCCGCTGGCCGAGCGCGCCATCATGCCGGCGCGCCCCGTGACGCCCAGCCGTCCGGCGGCGCCCGCCTCCGCCACGCCGCAGGCGCCCGGCGAGACGCTGCGCCTGCGCACCGGCCGCGCCGCCGAGGGCGACGAGGAACGCCGTCCCGCGCGCCGTCCGGGCGGCGGTGCCGCGCCGTCCCGCAAGCCGTCGGGCGCCACCGCCAAGAAGGGCGGCGACAGCCGCCGGTCGGGCCGCATCGACGTCCAGGCGGCGATCGAGGGCGATGACGACAAGACGCGTTCGCTGGCCTCGGTCCGGCGCCAGCGCGAGCGTGAGCGCCGCCAGGCGGAGCTGGAACGCCTGCGTTCGGATCAGGTGCGCGTGGTGCGCGACGTCGTGCTGCCCGAGACGATCACGGTGCAGGAACTGGCCAACCGCATGGCGGCCCGCCAGGGCGAGGTCATCAAGACCCTGATGAAGATGGGCGTGATGGCCACGGTGACCCAGTCGCTGGACGCCGACACCGCCGAGCTGGTGGTGCAGGAATTCGGCCATCGTGTCCGCCGCGTCGCCGACAGCGACGTCGAGATCGGCATCGAAGGGATCGAGGACCGGCCCGAGGAACTGCAGCCGCGTCCACCGGTCGTCACGGTCATGGGCCATGTCGACCACGGCAAGACGTCGCTGCTGGACGCGCTGCGCACCACCGACGTGGCGGCGGCCGAGGCCGGCGGCATCACCCAGCATATCGGCGCCTATCAGGTCACCCTGGCCTCCGGGGCCAAGATCACCTTCATCGACACGCCGGGTCACGAGGCGTTTACCGCCATGCGCGCCCGCGGCGCGTCGGTGACCGACGTGGTGGTGCTGGTGGTGGCGGCCGATGACGGGGTGATGCCCCAGACGATCGAGGCCATCAAGCATGCCAAGGCGGCGCACGCGCCGATCGTGGTGGCGATCAACAAGTGCGACAAGCCCGGCGCCAACCCGGACCGGGTGCGGCAGGAACTGCTGTCGCACGAGATCGTGGTCGAAGCGATGGGCGGCGACACCCAGGATGTCGAGGTCTCGGCGCTGAAGCGCACCGGGCTGGACAAGCTGGAGGAAGCCATCCTGCTCCAGGCGGAAATCCTGGACCTGCGCGCCAATCCGCATCGCGTCGCCGAAGGCTCGGTGATCGAAAGCCGGCTGGATCGCGGGCGCGGGCCCGTGGCGACCGTGCTGGTGCAGAAGGGCACGCTGAAGCGCGGCGACATCGTGGTGGCGGGCGCCGAATGGGGCCGGGTGCGCGCGATGTTGGACGACCGCAACCGCCAGGTGCAGGACGCCGGTCCGGCAACCCCGGTCGAGGTGCTGGGCATTGCCGGCGTGCCGGGTGCCGGCGAACCCTTCGTGGTGGTCGAGAACGAGAACCGCGCCCGCGAGATCTCGGAATTCCGCCAGCGGGTGATCAAGGACCGCATGGCGGCCGGGCAGACCGCGGCGCGCGGCACGCTGGACCAGATGCTGGCCCGCATCCAGGCCGGCGCGCAGAAGGAAGTCGCCGTCGTCATCAAGGCCGACGTCCAGGGTTCGGCCGAGGCGCTGCAGGCCACGGTGCTGAAGCTGGAGCACGAGGAGGTCAAGGTCCGCGTGCTGACGGCCGGGGTCGGCCAGATCACCGAAAGCGACGTGCAGTTGGCCAAGGCGTCGGACGCGGTCATCGTCGCGTTCAACGTCCGCGCCACCACGCAGGCCCGCGAACTGGCCCAGCGCGAGGGCGTGGATATCCGCTACTACTCGATCATCTATCAGGTGGCGGACGACGTCGAGCAACTGGTCAAGGGCAAGGTGGCGCCGAAGCACCGCGAGAAGTTCCTGGGCTATGCCGAGATCCGCAAGGTCTTCGACATCACCAAGGTCGGCAAGGTCGCCGGTTGCTACGTCACCGAGGGCGTGGTCAAGCGCGGCTGCGGCGTGCGCCTGCTGCGTGACAACGTCGTCATCCATGAAGGCGAGCTCAGCCAGCTCAAGCGCTTCAAGGACGACGTCAAGGAAGTGGCCCGCGGCTATGAATGCGGCCTGTCCTTCGCCGGGTATAACGACCTGCGCGAGGGCGACATGGTCGAATGCTACGAAATGGAGCTTGTGCCCGCATGAGCCGCCATTCCTCACGCGGGAAGGTGAATGCGGCGGGGCCGGCGGGGAAACTCGCCGGCCAGCCTGCTTCGGGGCCCTCGCAGCGCCAGTTGCGCGTGGCCGAAGAAGTGCGCCGCGTGCTGGCCGACCTGTTCGCGCGGACGGAATTCCGCGATCCCGAACTGGTCGATGTCCGCATCACCGTGACCGAGGTGCGGATTTCACCCGACCTGAAGCACGCCACGGCCTTCGTCGCCCGGCTGGGCCGCAGCGACGTCGAGACCCTGCTGCCGGCGCTGAAGCGCGTGGCGCCGTTCCTGCGCTCGCGCCTGTCCACCGGGCTGCGGCTGCGGGTGGCGCCCGAAATCCATTTCCAGCCCGATACCGCGCTTGATTACGCGATGGAAGTCGACGCGCTGCTGCGCCATCCCGACGTGGCCCGCGACCTGGACTGAAATCCGTCCCGAACGACGGATTGCCGGGCGACCCCGCCCAGGGAATGGCATTCACAGGAATGGCATTCACATGCACGGCGTCCCCACGCACGCCTCCTCAAATTCTGAAAAAGGTTCTGTCTGATGCGACGCAAGCGCGGACGCGCGATCGATGGCTGGCTGGTGATCGACAAACCGTCGGGCATGACCTCGACCGAAATCGTGAACCGGGTGAAGCGCCTGTTCGACGCCCAGAAGGCGGGGCACGGCGGCACGCTGGACCCGCTGGCGACCGGGCTGCTGCCCGTGGCCTTCGGCGCGGCCACCAAGACGGTGCCCTATATCATGGACGGGACCAAGCGCTACCAGTTCACCCTGCGGCTGGGCGAAGCGCGGGATTCCGACGATGCCGACGGCGTGGTGACCGCGACCTCGGACGTGCGCCCCACCGACGCGCAGTTCCGCGACGCCCTGCCGGCCTTTCGCGGCGACATCATGCAGGTGCCGCCGGTCTTCTCGGCCATCAAGGTGGCGGGAGAGCGCGCCTACGACATGGCGCGCGACGGGCGCGCGCCGGATCTGCCGCCCCGGCCGGCCAGGGTCGACCGGTTCGAGCTGGTGGCCCGGCCGGACGCCGACACCGCGATCTTCGAGGTGGAGTCCGGCAAGGGCGTCTATATGCGCTCGCTGGCGCGCGACATCGCCCGGGCCTGCGGCACGGTGGGCCACGTGGCGGCCCTGCGCCGGCTGCGGGTCGGTCCATTTTCCGAGGCGGATGCAATTAAGCTGGACAAAATAGCGACAAGCGACGACAACGCGCCTGCTTCACCGGATCTGCTGCTTCCGGTCGCGACCGCGCTGGCCGACATCCCGGCGCTGGCCCTGACCCACGAAGAAGCGGATGCCCTGTCACACGGGCGGGCGATCAGCCTGCTCGACCTGATGGGGCGGATTCCGGACGCCGTCGATCCCGCGGGCGGGATCGCGCGGGGAATGGACGGGAAGCGGGTGATCGGGCTCTGCCGGCTGGAGGATGGCTGGCTGCGCCCGGACCGTATGCTTTAACCGCATGTGAATGGAGAACACGATGTCGATTACCGCAGAACGCCGCACGACGCTGATCGGCGAATATCAGACCGCCGCCCAGGATACCGGCTCGCCGGAGGTCCAGGTCGCGCTGCTGACCGAACGGATCAACAACCTGACCGAGCACCTGAAGACCCACGCGAAGGATTTCCATTCGCGCCGCGGTCTGCTGATGATGGTCGGCCGCCGTCGCGGCCTGCTGGATTATCTGAAGCGCAAGGACGGGGCGCGGTACCAGGCCCTGATCGGCCGCCTGGGCCTGCGTCGCTGATCTGACGGGCGGCGGGGCCGATCCCTTTTGCCCCGCCGGGCCGGAACGGCCATCCCCTGCCCAATCGTGGGCCGGGGCAACATGCTGCCGCCATGTCGGTGGAGACATCCGGACCGGGTCGCAGCGTTTCAGGCCACATGGCGTTCTGGTGGGCGACCATCACACACCATGCCGTCCGAGACGCTGTTTCTTCTCCCTCCGTCCGGGGCCTTCCACCCCATCGGGCCGGCCGCCGGACAGGGAATGTCTGAATGTTCAATTATTATCGCAAGGAAATCGACTGGGGCGGACGTCCGCTGGTGCTGGAGACGGGCAAGATCGCCCGCCAGGCCGACGGCGCCGTCGTCGTGACCTACGGCGACACGGTGGTGCTGTGCACCGCCGTCGGCGCCAAGAGCGTCAAGCCGGGGCAGGATTTCTTCCCGCTGACCGTCAATTACCAGGAAAAGGCGTTCGCCGCCGGCAAGATCCCGGGCGGTTTCTTCAAGCGCGAAGGCCGTCCGTCCGAGATCGAGGTGCTGAATTCGCGCCTGATCGACCGTCCGATCCGCCCGCTGTTCCCCGACAATTTCCGCAACGAGGTCCAGGTCGTCGCCACCGTGCTGAGCCACGACCTGGAGAATGACCCGGCCATCGCCGCGCTGGTCGGCTGCTCGGCGGCGCTGACCCTGTCGGGCATTCCGTTCTTCGGCCCCGTCGCGGCCTGCCGCGTCGGCCATCTGAACGGCGAATATGTGCTGAACCCGACCCTGGCCGAAATGAAGGACAGCGCGCTGGACCTGGTGGTCGCCGGGACGTCGGAAGGCGTGCTGATGGTCGAGTCCGAGGCGGGCGAGCTGAGCGAAGAGGTGATGCTGGGCGCCGTGACCTTCGGTCATGCGGCCTTCCAGCCGGTGATCGACGCCATCATCGCGCTGGCCGAGCACGCGGCGAAGGCGCCGTGGGACCTGGCCGAGCCGACGGCCGAGGAAATCGCGCTGCAGCAGCGGGTCGACGCGCTGGGCCGCGCGGCGATCGCCGCCGCCTATCAGGAGCGCGTGAAGCAGGAGCGCTACAAGAAGGTCGGCGCCGCGAAGGAGGCCGTGCTGGCCGGCCTGGCGGCGGAAGGCCTGAACGCCGACGCGGCCAAGCCGATGCTGAAGGAGCTGGAAGCCGACGTGGTGCGCAGCGCCGTGCTGGATACCGGCCTGCGCATCGACGGGCGCGACCTGAAGACGGTCCGCCCGATCGTGTCCGAGGTCGGCATCCTGCCGCGCGCCCATGGCTCGGCCCTGTTCACCCGCGGCGAGACCCAGGCCCTGGTCGTCGCCACGCTGGGCACCGCCCAGGACGAGCAGGTGATCGACGCGCTGGAAGGCGAATACCGCACCAATTTCATGCTGCACTATAATTTCCCGCCTTATTCGGTGGGCGAGTGCGGCCGCATGGGCTCGCCCGGCCGGCGCGAGATCGGGCACGGCAAGCTGGCCTGGCGCGCGGTGCATCCGCTGCTGCCCGGCAAGGATGCCTTCCCCTACACGATGCGCATCGTCTCCGAGATCACCGAGAGCAACGGGTCGTCCTCGATGGCCACGGTGTGCGGCACCTCGCTGGCGCTGATGGATGCCGGCGTGCCGCTGCGCCGCCCGGTGGCCGGCATCGCCATGGGGCTGATCAAGGAAGATCGCGGCTTCGCCGTGCTGTCCGACATCCTGGGGGATGAGGATCACCTGGGCGACATGGACTTCAAGGTCGCGGGCACCGAGCTGGGCGTCACCTCCCTGCAGATGGACATCAAGATCACCTCGATCACGCCCGAGATCATGAAGATCGCGCTGGAACAGGCGCGCGAGGGCCGGCTGCACATCCTGGGCGAGATGGCCAAGGCGCTGACCGAAGGCCGCGCCGACGTCTCGGCCTCGGCGCCGAAGATCACCACGATCTCCGTGCCCAAGGAAAAGATCCGCGACGTGATCGGCCAGGGCGGAAAGGTGATCCGCGAGATCGTTGAATATTCGGGTGCGAAGATCGACATCAACGATGACGGCACGATCATGATCGCCGCCACGTCCGAAGATCAGGCCGCCAAGGCGATCGAGCGGATCCGCGGCATCGTGGCCGAGCCCGAACTGGGGGCGATCTATACCGGCAAGGTGGTCAAGACCGCCGATTTCGGCGCGTTCGTGAACTTCCTGGGCGCGCGCGACGGCCTGGTCCATATTTCGGAACTGTCGCAGGGCCGGGTGGCGAAGACCACCGACGTGGTCAACCAGGGCGACGTGGTGAAGGTGAAGGTCCTGGGCTTCGACGATCGCGGCAAGGTGAAGCTGTCGATGCGGGTGGTCGATCAGGAAACCGGCGCCGACATCACCGAGACCGTGGGCGCCAAGCCGGGCCGTCCGCCGGCACGCTGAGTACGGCGGGCCGGGCGCGGCGGCCGGACGACGGGTCCGCGCCGCCGCCGCGCGGCTGTCCGTTCCGTATGGGGCGCCCCATATCAGCCCCGTAAGGGCCATGGCTACCAGGCGCCGGCCGCTTCCGCCGGCGCGATGACGATAGGGTAATGATGAAGGCGATCAATGCGATCCGGATGGGCGGGGTGGATGTCCTGCCGCTGGTCGAGGGCGGAAAGGGCGTGTCGGTGTCGACCGGCATATCATCCGGGCACTGGGCGGCGGCAGGAGGCGCCGGCACGGTGTCGATCGTCAATGCCGATTCCTACGATGCCGAAGGCCGGCCGGTGCCGCAGCTCTATCATGGCCGCACCCGGCGCGAGCGGCATGAGGAACTGGTGGAATACGCCATTCGCGGCGGCATTGCCCAGGCCCGCATCGCCCACGAAGTGTCCGGCGGGCGCGGGCGCGTCCATGCCAACATCCTGTGGGAAATGGGCGCGGCCGAGCGCGTGATCAGCGGCGTGCTGGAAGGCGCGCCGGGCCTGATCCACGGCCTGACCTGCGGGGCGGGCATGCCCTATCGCCTGTCCGAGATCGCGGCGACGTTCGGCATCCATTACTACCCGATCGTATCCTCGGCGCGGGCCTTCAACGCGCTGTGGAAACGGTCCTTCCACAAGACGTCGGACCTGCTGGGCGGCGTGGTGTACGAAGACCCCTGGCGGGCCGGCGGCCATAACGGCCTGTCGAACACCGAGGACCCGCGCACGCCCGAGGACCCGATGCCGCGCGTGCTGGAACTGCGCAGGCTGATGCGCCAGTTCGGCCTGCACGACACGCCGATCATCATGGCCGGCGGCGTGTGGTGGCTGGAGGAATGGCAGGACTGGATCGACAATCCGGAACTGGGGCCGATCGCCTTCCAGTTCGGCACCAGGCCGCTGCTGACCCGCGAAAGCCCGATCCCCGAGGCGTGGAAGCGCAGGCTGCGCACGCTGAAGAAGGGGGATGTGTTCCTCAACCGCTTCTCGCCCACCGGATTCTATTCCTCGGCGGTGAACAACCCGTTCCTGCGGGAATTGCAGGCGCGCTCCGAACGCCAGGTCGCCTATTCGACCGAACCGGTCGGCGAGCATACCGCGTCCTATGGCGTGGGCGCGCGGGCCCGCCAGGTCTTCATGACCGAGGCCGACCGCGAGCATGTCCGCCTGTGGGAATCCCAGGGCTTCACCGAGGCGATGCGCACGCCGGACTCCACCCTGATCTTCGTGACCCGGGACCAGGCGCGCGAGATCCTGGCCGACCAGGTGGCCTGCATGGGCTGCCTGTCGGAATGCCGCTTCTCGAACTGGAGCCAGCGCGGGCCGGACTTCACCAACGGGCACAAGGCCGATCCCCGCTCGTTCTGCATCCAGAAGACGCTTCAGACGATCGCCCACGCCCACGGGGACGACGCCGAGGCGGCGATGGACGACAACCTGATGTTCGGCGGCACCAACGCGTGGCGCTTCGCCACCGACCCGTTCTATGCCGACGGCTTCGTGCCGACGGTCGGCCAGCTCGTCGCGCAGATCCTGACCGGACGCTGATCGCGCGACGCCCTCGCCTCGCCTCGAAGGCTCAGCGCACCGGGGGCGGCGCCAGGAACACAGTCCTGTCCGGGCCGGCGAACAGCGGAACATAGCCCGCCGCGCGAAGCGGCGCGTCCACCGGGTCGCGGCCGCGCTGGGCCAGGGCCTCGCGATGGCGTCCGCCGGCCATGTTGAGTTCGACCAGCCCGAAGACATGCCGCCTGGCCATCGCGTCCAGCGGAAAGGTCTGCCGCCCGACCAGCATGGCCTGGGTCAGGTTGAAGAAATCGACCGTCTCGTCCTTGCCGGCCCAATAGCACAGGGCCAGCGTTTCGCAGGCGGCCGGCCCCGGCGCGGCGCGCAGCCGGCCGATCGCCGCCTGCCATTGCCTGGCCTCGGCGGGCCGGGCGCGGACGGCGTCCAGGTCATGCGCCAGGCGAAACGGCGCGATCGCCAGGGCCGGCATGGCGGCGACCAGCGCCAGCCGCGCCGGGGACAGGCGCCAGCGCCCGAAGCCCAGCCGTCCGAAGCCCAGCCGCCAGAACCGCCCATCCGCCGGGTCGCGCGCCAGGACCAGCCCCGTCGCCAGGCAGGCGGCGATCAGGGTCTCGAACTGCGCGTTGTAATTGACGCCGTCGCCCAGGCGCTGGGCCAGTCCCGTCACCAGCGCCAGGGCCAGGAACAACAGGACCAGCACGCGGCCCCGCCCCGCCGGCGTGCCGCCTCCGCCGGGGGCCGGCCGCAGCCAGAGCAGCCCGGCCGCCAGCAGCGGGCCGGCCATGGCCGGCAATTTGGCCACCCCGTCCAGGACCTGGCGCGCCGACAGGACCCGGTCATGATGCAGCAGGTCGGTCAGGAAGGCAGGGCCGTACAGCCAGCGCGCCAGCGCAAAGCCCCCCAGCACCGCGACAAGCCCGGCGCCGCACCACGCCGCCAGGGCCCGCCGGTCATGCCAGGCCAGCCAGGCGGTGGCAGCCAGCGGCAGGGCGATCAGGTTATGTTTCACAAACCCGCCGGCCGCGACCAGCAGCGCCGCCAGGACGGCGCGGCGGACCGACGGCGCGGCCGGACGCGCACCGCCGAGCAGGACGGCAAGTCCCCCCAGCATCAGGGCATGGGCCAGCCATTGCGGGTCGTCGATCCCGACATAGGCGGAAAACCCGGTGCAGACGAAAAGCGGCAGCATCAGCCCGGCCGCCAGGGCCGCGTCCCGCCGGCCGCCCATCCGCCGGACGCAGCACGCGACCAGGGCGCCGCCGGCCAGCAGCGCGGCCAGGGCGACGATCCGGCCGGCCACGATCATGTCGCCGGTCAGCCTGCCCAGCAGGCCCACCAGCGGAAAGGACAGCGGCGGGTAGTTGTTGAACACCATGCTGCCCGGCGGCGGATAGAGCGGCCGTGCCGGATCGTGCGCCAGGGCCCGCAGCGCCAGATAGGCGTTCCAGCCCTCGTTATAGTTCGTCGAGACATGGTCGGACAGCGCCAGCAGCGGCGCCGTCAGCAGCAAAGCCAGCAGCAGGACGCCGGGCGGCAGCAGCCGCGCCAGCCCGGACAGGCCGGCCAGCCGTGCGAGCGGGCCGCCGGCCGCGCGAAGCGCCGCATCACCCGCCGCGCGCGGGGCCTCGGCGGGTGCCGTCACGGATGGGCCGGCGGCAGGCAATCGTCACGGAACCGGACGAAGGCCAGGGCGCGGTGGCTGATCGCGTTCTTCTCGGCCTCGGGCATCTCGGCAAAGGTGCGGGCCTCGCCCACGGGCTGAAAGACCGGGTCGTAGCCGTGGCCGTTGCCGCCGCGCGGCGGCCAGGCGATCCGGCCGTCGATCCGGCCCTCGAAGGTACGCAGCGTGCCGTCCGGCCAGGCCAGGCAGAGGACCGAGATGAACCAGGCCGCGCGGTCGGGATTGCCGCCGATGCCCGCATGGATGCGCGCCATGGCGGCGGGGAAATCCTTCGCCGGGCCGGCCCAGCGGGCGGAATAGATACCGGGCGCGCCGTCCAGGGCCGCGACGCACAGGCCGGAATCGTCGGCCAGGGCCGGCAGGTTGCTGGCCGTGGCGGCGGCCCGCGCCTTCAGCGCCGCATTGCCGGCGAAGCTGTCGGCGGTTTCCTCGGGTTCGGGCAGGCCGAGCTGCCCGGCCGATACCAGGGTAACGCCGTGACCGGCCAGCAGGGCGGAGAATTCGGCCAGCTTGCCGGCATTGTGGCTGGCCAGGACCAGCGTGTCGCCGGCGGCCAGGCGGCGCGTGTCGGATATCGTCATCGGGTGTCTCCGTTCGGGCCGCGATTCAGGGGGTTTCCGGCGGCGGGGCGCCCAGGGTGGTGCCCAGGGCGGCCCCCAGGGCAGCATCGACCGCTGCGCGCTGGGCCGCGAACAACGGCACGGTGCCGGCTTGCGCCAGGGCCAGCAGGGCCTCGAACTGCGCCTGCGAGAACGGCGCATGTTCCGCCGTGCCCTGGATTTCGACGATGCCGCCGGTTTCGGTCAGCACGAAATTGGCGTCGGCGGCGGCGGTGCTGTCCTCGTCGTAATCCAGGTCCAGCACCGGGCCGGCCTGCGTCAGCCCGCAGGAGACCGCGGCGACCTGGGCCCGCAGCGGCAACCGGGCCAGCACCCGGTTGCGCACCAGCTTGTCCAGGGCCAGGCGCAACGCGACCCAGCCCCCGGTGATCGCGGCGCAGCGCGTGCCGCCATCGGCGTTCAGCACGTCGCAATCGACGGTGATCGACATCTCGCCCAACGCCGCCAGATCCACCACCGCGCGCAGCGAACGGCCGATCAGGCGCTGGATTTCCTGGGTGCGGCCCGATTGCCTGCCCTTCGCCGCCTCGCGGCCGCCGCGGGTGTGGGTCGCGCGCGGCAGCATGCCGTATTCGGCGGTCACCCAGCCCTTGCCCTGGCCGCGCAGAAAGGGCGGCACCCGCGATTCGACGGTGGCCGCGCACAGGATCTCGGTCCCGCCGACGCGGATCAGGGCCGATCCTTCGGCGTGGCGGGCGAAACCCGTCTCGATGGAAACGGGGCGCATCGCGTCGGGCGCGCGGCCCGAAGGGCGGGGGGTCATGGGATCGGCTCTCCGGATCGGCAGGCTTGTGTCGGTGACCGGGCGGAGATAACCCGAGCCCGGGGGCGATTGCCAGTCCCCGTTACATTCCTTCCCCGTCACATTCCTTTCCCGTCACGTTCCTCCCGTCACATTTCCCCTCCGTTCTTGTCACGCGCGCGCCGGCGCGCCAGATTTATGCCGATCGTTCTGTCCGGGCGCCAAGGAGGACAAGGAATATGGATCTGGGTCTGCCGGTCTCGCGCCCCGCCCTGCCGCCGGGACTGGATGCACGCTCGGCGGCGATCCTGCGCGAAATCGTCGAGCAATATGTGGAAACCGGCGAGCCGGTGGGCTCGCGCACCCTGTCGCGGCGGCTGCCGCTGTCGCTGTCGCCGGCGACGATCCGCAACGTCATGGCCGACCTGACCGAGGCCGGGCTGCTGTTCTCGCCCCATGCGTCCGCCGGGCGGCTGCCGACGGAAAAGGGGGTGCGGCTGTTCGTCGACGGATTGCTGCAGTTCGGCAGCCTGGCCGACGACGAGCGCGATGCGATCACCCGCGCGCTCGAGATCAGGGGCCGCTCGCTGCAGGACATGCTGTCCGAGGCATCGTCGATGCTGTCGGGCCTGTCCTCGGCCGCCGGGCTGGTGCTGGCGCCCAAGAGCGACGGGGCCGTGAAGCATATCGAATTCGTTGCGCTGGGCCCGGGCCGCGCGCTGGTCGTCCTGGTCGGGGCGGACGGCCAGGTCGAGAACCGGGTGATCGAGACCCCGCCTGGCCTGCCGCCCTCGGCCCTGGTCGAGGCCGCGAACTATCTGAACGCCCACCTGGCCGGCCGCACTCTGGAGGCACTGCGCGACCATGTGCGCGCCGACATGGCGGCCAATCGCAGCGAACTGCACCATTTGACCGCCGAAGTGGTGGCCAGCGGCCTGGCGACCTGGAGCGAAGCCGATCGCGGCGGCACCTTGTTCCTGCGCGGGCAGGCGCGGCTGCTGGCCGACGTGACGGAAATCGAGCGCCTGTCGACCATCCAGATGCTGTTCGACCGGCTGGAAACGCAGGAAACCATGCTGCGCCTGCTGGAACTGGCGCAGGAATCCGAGGGCGTGCGGATCTTCATCGGGGCGGAAAGCGGATTGTTCGGCCTGTCGGGCATGTCGGTGGTGGTGGCGCCGGCACGGACCGACAGCAACCGGATCGTCGGCGCGATCGGGGTGATCGGCCCCACACGCATCAATTACGGGCGCATCATCCCGGTGGTGGATTATACTGCGCGGGTCATCGGCAGGATGCTGGGCTGACGGTCCGGCATCCGGCCGGACCTGCCTTGCTGCTGCCATCTTCTGTTCCTACGGCTGGACGCGGTTCCGGTCATCCCCGAGCGAGGAGGTCGCGCATGTCCCATTCCGACGTCCACCCTGGCGCCCATCCCGACGCCAGGCAGGCGGGCCTGTTCCCGATCGGCGGCGACCTTCCGGTGGCGCGCATGGGCTTCGGCGCCATGCGGATCACCGGCCCCGGCATCTGGGGCGATCCCCCGGACCGCGCGCGGGCGCTGGCCACGCTGCGCCGCGCGGCGGCGTGCGGCGTCACCCTGATCGACACCGCCGACAGCTACGGCCCCTATGTCAGCGAGGACCTGATCCGGGCGGCGCTGTATCCGTATGACGGGCTGGTGATCGCCACCAAGGGCGGCCACACCCGTCACGGGCCCAATGTCTGGCGGCCGGTCGGCAATCCCGACTATCTGCGGCAATGCGTGCTCATGAGCATGCGCCGCCTGGGCGTGGCGCGGATCGATCTGTGGCAGTTGCATCGCGTGGGTCCCGACTGCCCGCCCGAAACGCAGTTCCAGGCGATCGCCGAGATGCGGCAGGAAGGACTGATCCGCCATGTCGGCCTGTCGGAAGTGTCGGTCGAGATGATCGAGCGCGCCCGCCGCTTCTTCCCGGTCGCGACGGTGCAGAACCGCTATAACCTGGTCAACCGGCTGTCCGAGGACGTGCTGGACTATTGCGTCGCGCACGATATCGGCTTCATCCCCTGGGCGCCGCTGGCCGCGGGCGGCCTGGCCCACGCCCATGGCGCGCTGACCCGGGTGGCGCAGGATCTGGGGGCGACCACCGGGCAGGTCGCGCTGGCCTGGCTGCTGCGCCGCGCGCCGGTGATGCTGCCGATCCCCGGCACCGGCAGCCCCGACCATGTCGACGAGAACGTCGCCGCCGCCGGGCTGACGCTGGACGACGCCACCTTTGCCCAACTGGACCAGGAAGGCCGCGCCGAGTGGCGCAGGCTGTCCGGGTCGTGATACCCGCCGGCACGGCAAGGGGCGACGCGGGCGCGGGACGGTGCTAGTGTCCCGCAACCGCAGGGCCCCGGATTGCGGGGCCGAAATGGACACAAGTTAAAACAGTATCCTGGTGGACTGCTTCTCTCTGAAATCCGCATGCGGACCGCGAAGGCAGGACATCGGGACAGCGCCCCGGCCGGTGGCCGCCGGCGGCGCGCCGTGATGGATCAGGCCCTGTTGCACATTGCCCCGTTGGACCTCGGATGAATTTTCCTAATGGATCAGGCCCTCATGGATCAGGCCATGACGGCCGGATGCTCGTGACCTCGCGCGCCGGTGGCGACGCCGCCGCCGGCGGTCCGCCCGGCGCGGCCCCCCGCGCGCGGGGGTTCGGCCTGGGTGGGGCCGGCGGGCCGCGCCGGCCGCGCTATCGCCTGGTACGGCGCCTGCTGGGGGGCGGGCTGGCGCTGCTGCTGCTGGTCGTCGCGGCCGGCAGCCTGGCGGTATGGACGAAATACGAGCAGTTGGTGGCCGACCTGCCGACCGTGGACGGGCTGCGGACCTATCAGCCCCCGGTGATGAGCCGCCTTTATTCCGGCGACGACCGGGTGATGGCGGAACTGGCGGCGGAACGCCGGATCTTCGTGCCCTATGCCGCCATCCCGGACCGGGTGAAGAACGCCTTCATCGCGGTCGAGGACCAGAAATTCTACAGCCATGGCGGCGTCGATCCGTTCGCGATCGCCCGGGCCGCGCTGACCGATCTGACGATGCGCAAGGGGCGGCGTCCGCTCGGCGCCTCGACCATCACGCAGCAGGTGGCGCGCGTCATGCTGCTGGGCTCGAACGCCGTGTCGCTCGCGCGCAAGGCCAAGGAAGCCCTGCTGGCGATCCGCATCGAGCAGACCCTGTCCAAGGACAAGATCCTGGAGATCTATCTGAACGAGATCTATCTGGGGGCCGGGGCCTATGGCGTGGGGGCGGCGGCCCAGACCTATTTCAACAAGCCGCTGGACCAACTGGACATCGCGCAGGCCGCCTTCCTGGGGGGGCTGCCGAAATCGCCGACCAACTATAATCCGTACCGCTATCCCGAGCAGGCCAAGGAACGCCGCGATTTCGTGCTGCAGCGCATGGCCGAGGTCGGGGCGATCACCTGGGACGAGGCCCGCGCCGCGCAGGCCGAGCCGCTGATGCCGCAATCCTTCGTCCGGCCCGGGCCGGTCCCGGGTTCGGAATGGTTCGCCGAAGAGGTGCGCCGCCAGTTGATCGAGCGCTACGGCCAGGACATGACGATGCAGGGCGGGCTGGCGGTGCACACCAGCCTGGATCCGCACCTGCAGCAGATCGCGACCAAGGCGGTGCGCGACGGGCTGATGGCCTATGACCGCGCGCATGGCGGCTGGCGCGGGCCGGTCGGCCACCTGGACGATGTCGCCGTCGCCCGCGCGACGGTGACCGGCGACTGGCAGGGCGCCCTGGCCCACGCCGCCCCGCCCCCGGGCATGCTGAATGCCTGGCGCCTGGCGGTGGTGCTGTCGCCGGCGACGGGCGAGGTCGGCTGGCTGGACGGATTGCCCGCCCAGCCCACGCCGCGCACCGGCCGGCTGCTGGCCCGCGACCTGGCATGGGCCCGGCGTTTCCGCCTGCCGCGCGCGGGCGACCTGGTGCTGATCGAACCCCAGGCCGACGGCGGCGGGGTCGCCCTGCGGCAGATCCCGCATGTCGAGGGCGCGCTGGTGACGATGGACGTGCATAGCGGCCGGGTGCTGGCGATGGTCGGCGGCTGGTCGTTCAACGCGTCGCAGTTCAACCGCGCCACCCAGGCGCTGCGCCAGCCCGGATCGTCCTTCAAGCCGTTCGTCTATCTGACGGCGATGGAGCAGGGGATCTCGCCGTCGCAGAAATTCGACGACTCGCCCGTCTCGTACGGAAGCTGGCACCCGAACAATTACGAGAAGGATTTCTGGGGCCCCACGACGCTGCATGACGCGCTGCGGGAATCGCGCAACCTGGTGACGATCCGCCTGGCGGCGCATATCGGCATGAAGTCGGTGGCCGACATGGCGATCAGGCTGCACCTGGTCGACGCCATGCCGCACGTCCTGCCCGCCGCCCTGGGCGCGGTGGAAACCACCGTCCTGCGTGAGGCCGGGGCCTATGCCGCCATCGCGGCGGGCGGGCGGCTGGTCACGCCCACCCTGATCGACGACGTGCAGGATCGCGACGGCCATGTGCTGTGGCGGCCGGCGGGCCTGGGCCTGGCGGCGGCCGCGCCGCAGGCCGCACCGGCCGCGGCGCCCGGAACACCGCCCGAAACGCCGCCCGGCGTCGTGCCGGATGCTCCCGCCCCCGCCCCCGCCTTCGCCACGCCGCCGGCGGCCGCCGTGTCCGGCGGGGGCGTGGGGGCGGTTCCGGCGGACGGGCCGCTGCTGGCCGATACGCGGCCGCAGATCGCCTCGCCGGAAAGCAGCTTCCAGATCCTGAGCATGATGGAGGACGTGATCCGGCAGGGCACCGGCAAGCCGGCCGGCGATGGGATCGACCGGCCGATCGCGGGCAAGACCGGCACCAGCCAGGATTTCAACGATGCCTGGTTCGCGGGGTTCTCGCCCGACATCGTCACCGTCGTCTGGGTCGGGTTCGACGCGCCGCAAAGCCTGGGCAAGAACGAGACCGGCGGCAACATCGCCGGCCCGATCTGGAACCAGGTGATGAAGGCGGTGCTGGCCGACCGGCCCAGGCTGGATTTCCCGGTGCCCCCGGGGGTGACGCTGGCGCGCTACGACACCGGCCGGGTCATGGCGGTGGACGCGTTCAAGCCCGACCAGATTCCGGGCGTCAGCGCCGATCTGTATGCGAACGTGACCGGCGCGCTGACGGCCGCCGACACGGGGGCCGAGAACATGCCGGATTCCGAAAGCGACATGGCGGCCTCGCCCACCGCCGGAGCCCAGGGCACCACGGCGCCGGATACGACGGTACCGGGCACGACGGTGCCGGGTACGGCGGCGACGGGCGGGCAGCCCAAGGTCCCGCCGCAACCGGCCGGCGGGGGTGACATCGGCATGGGCGGGCTGTATTGACGCGGCGCATCGCCCATATCCGCCCGGCCCATCCTCCATCCCCGGTGGGCCGCCATTTTTTCTGACGGAGATCCCGTTCCATGTCTGCCGAGAGCGAATCCCTCAACGACCAGATCAAGCAGTCGGTGGCGCTGCTGAGGAGGCATCTTTGACTGGGATGTCGCCCTGGGCCGCCTGGCCGAACTGAACAACCGGGCGGAGGATCCGGATCTGTGGAACGATCCGGACGCCGCCCAGAAGCTGATGCGCGAGCGCACGCTGCTGGCCGGCCAGGTCGAAGGCGTGCAGCGGCTGGAAGCCGACGTCCGCGACGCGCTGGAGCTGGTCGAGCTGGCCGAGATGGAAGGCGATGACGGCGTCCTGAAGGACGCGGTGCTGATGCTGCGCGCCCTGGCGGAGGAAGCCAAGCGGCGCGAGACCGAGAGCCTGCTGTCCGGCGAGGCCGACGGCAATGACTGCTATCTGGAAGTCAATGCCGGCGCCGGCGGGACCGAGGCCCAGGACTGGGCCGAGATGCTGCTGCGCATGTATACCCGCTGGGCCGAGCAGCACGGCTACAAGGTCACGCTGATGGAAAGTTCCGAAGGCGAGCAGGCGGGATTGAAATCGGCGACGATCCAGGTCTCGGGGCCCAATGCCTATGGCTGGCTGAAGACCGAGGCCGGGGTGCATCGCCTGGTGCGGATCTCGCCCTTCGACGCGGCGGCGCGGCGTCAGACCTCGTTCGCGTCGGTCTGGGTCTATCCGGTGGTCGATGATTCGATCGAGATCGAGATCAACGAGTCCGACCTGAAGGTCGACACGTTCCGGGCCTCGGGCGCCGGCGGCCAGCACGTCAACAAGACGGAATCGGCCATCCGCATCACCCACGTCCCGACCGGCATCGTCGTCGCCTGCCAGACCGACCGGTCGCAGCACCGCAACCGCGCGACCGCGATGACGATGCTGAAGGCCCGGCTGTACGAGCAGGAACTGCAGCGGCGCGAGGCCGCCGCCGCCCAGACCGAGGCCGCGAAGACCGATATCGGCTGGGGCCACCAGATCCGCTCCTACGTCCTGGCGCCGTACCAGTTGGTCAAGGACCTGCGGACCAATGTCGAGCGCGGCAATCCCGATGCCGTGCTGGACGGCGACCTGGACGATTTCATGGCGGCCGCCCTGGCCGCCCGGGTCGGCGCCACGCGCTCCGAGGCCAGCGCGGCCGCCCAGTAGTCGGTTATTGCCTGGCCGGCAGGTACGGGGCGGGGACGGCCAAGGCCGTCCCCGCCTTTTTTTATGCCTTTTTCACGCTTCCGTTTCCGCGCCGGCCATTTTGCATTTATTGCGCGACCGCACCTTGAACGGATCGATATCGATCCGAAACCACCCCTTTCGTTTTTATTTGATCACGGGTGATCGCGGGTTCGTGGCCTGCCGAACGGGCGGCGCAATCCGGCGGACCGTCCGGCGGCCGAAACAAGCGACGGCGCAAAAAATGGCAGATTCTTGGCTGCATTCTCAAAAAACGCGAGTTTTTAGCCGTTTGTGACATGTTGTTAATGTGGGCAATTTTTAGGCCAATGATGACAAATTGCTCGATTCAAATTCGATAAATATCTTGCTTGACATCAGGGGGTGCCAATAGCCCAATTCAAGGGCTTGGAGGCATTTCGGTGCCTCTCCAGCCAGGTCGTAACGCAGGGGACGATGGTCTCCGATGCGGCTTTCGTGTGTCCGAAATGTGTCGGCGGTCCGCGCCGCGGCACATGTTCCGGGTTCGTCCCGGGGCCGGTCCCGGTGCCGTTTCAGTGGTCCTGACTTGTTGTGGTGTCGAGTGCCGAAACCGGCGCGGAGAGTTTTGAGGAGGTTTCGACATGAACTACGCGGAACAACAACGCAGTCCGACGAAACATATCATCGGGATCACTGTCGTTGTTCTCCTGCACGTGGTTCTGATCTGGGCGTTGATGAACGGTCTTGGGCAGAAAATCGTCCAGGAGCTGCGTCCGCCTATCCAGACCAAGATTATCACCGAGCCCAAGCCGCCGCCGCCGCCGCCGCCGCCGCCCCCGCCGCCGGTGATGACGCAGCCGCCGCCGCCGTACATCCCGCCGCCGAAGATCCAGAT
This sequence comes from Nguyenibacter sp. L1, assembly GCF_035199985.1. GTDB lineage: Bacteria > Pseudomonadota > Alphaproteobacteria > Acetobacterales > Acetobacteraceae > Gluconacetobacter > Gluconacetobacter vanlangensis. The sequence continues at coordinate 2,298,225 of NZ_CP127015.1, read as the reverse complement.
CCAGCCGCCGCCGCAGCAGGTGATCCGCCAGGTGACGCATACGCCGCCGCCGAAGCCGGTTCCGCCGTCGCCGCCCGTGCCGCCGGCGCCGAGCGCGCCCGTGGGGCCGCCGGTTCCCGATCACCTGGCGGGCGCGCGTCCGGTCAACAACGTCAAGCTCGAATATCCCGAGGACATGCTCGAGGAAAATCGTGAGGGCCGCGTGACCGTGGTGTGCGACGTGGAACCGTCGGGCGAAACCACCAACTGCGCCGTGACCAGCGTGCAGGGTGGCCAGGCCTTCGCCCAGGCGGCGCTCGATTACGTCCGCCGCGCCAGGTATCAGCCCGCGGTGAAGAATGGCGTTCCCATCAAGGAATTCCACCACCCGTACACGATCACCTTCAGGCTCAGCAACGACGACTGAAGTCCACCAAGTTCACCCGAGTTACCGGGGTCCGCCCGACCGATCAGCAGGGCGGCCCCGTGGTTCCGGAAACCGGGCCATCTACCACAGAGGATTTGGAGTACATGACCAGACTGCACCGTGTTCCTGTCGTTGCCGCGTCGGCCCTCGCAGCCGTTCTGAGCGTCTCGTCGCCCGTGATTGCGGTCGCCCAGGATGCACAGTCCGCCGCTCCGGCCGCCGCTCCCGCTCCTGACGCGTCGGCGCCGGCCGCCGCCGCGCCGGCCGCAACCCCGGCCCCGGCCGACGCTTCGGCGCCCGCGCCCGCCGCTCCGGCCACGCCCGACGCCGCCGCCCCGGCTGCCGCCGCTCCCGCTCCGGCCCCCGACGCCTCGGCTCCGGCGCCCGCCGCTCCGGCGACCCCGCCGGTCGAAGCCGCCGCCCCCAAGCCGGCCGGCAACCCCTACGGCCTGGATGCGCTGTGGCGCAACGGCGACATCATCGCGCGCGGCGTCCTGCTGATCATGGTCGGCATGTCGCTGGGCACGTGGTACATCATGGTCACGAAGTTCTTCGAGCAGGCGCGCATGTTCTCGGCCGCCAAGGAAGCGGCGAAGACCTTCTGGACCAAGTCCTCGATCCAGGAAGGCGCCGCGGCGCTGAAGCCCTCCTCGCCGTTCCGCTACATCGCCGACACCGGCATCGTCGCCGCCGAGCACCACGAAGGCACGATGCAGGAATCGATCGACCTGCATAGCTGGACCTCGATGTCGATCCAGCGCGCGGTCGACACCATCCAGTCCCGCCTGCAGGGCGGCCTGGCGTTCCTCGGCACCGTCGGCTCGACCTCGCCGTTCGTCGGCCTGTTCGGCACCGTGTGGGGTATCTATCACGCCCTGACCGCCATCGGCATCGCGGGCCAGGCGTCGATCGACAAGGTCGCCGGCCCGGTCGGTGAATCGCTGATCATGACCGCGATCGGTCTGGGCACCGCCGTTCCGGCCGTGCTGGGCTACAACCTGCTGGTCCGCCGCAACAAGGGCGCGATGGACAAGGTCCGCAATTTCGCGGCCGACCTGCAGTCCATCCTGCTGGGCGGCTTCCGCCACGGCGTCTCCCCGGACATCACGGTCCGTCCCGACAGCTCGCCGACCACCACCACCACCTCCAACCGGGTTGCCTGAACATGGCGATGCAAGTCGGAGGCGGCGGCGATGAAGACGAGGTGGTGTCCGCCATCAACACCACTCCGCTTGTCGACGTCATGCTGGTGCTGCTGATCATCTTCCTGATCACCATCCCAGTCGCAACACATACGATCAAGGTCACCCTGCCGCGGGACGCCAACCAGCCCACGCAGACCAAGCCCGGAAACGTGGTGCTGGCCGTGACCGAGAACGGACAGGTCTACTGGAACGAGGTCGCGATCAAAAGTCGCGCCGACCTTCTGGACCGGCTGGAGAAGATTGCGGTGCTGAAGCCGCAGCCTCAGATCCAGATCCGCGGCGATGCCAAGTCCCGGTACGAATCCGTCGGGCGGGTGATCGCGACCTGTCAGGAGGCCGGGATCTATCACGTGGACTTCATTACCGAGCAACCGCACTCGGATTGAGGCAACAGGACACCCGGCGCCGTCCAGGCGGCGCCGGGCCCTCCGGGAGATCCCACATCAGGGCCTCGGTGCCGCCATCCCGCCGCCGATCCGCGATCGGTCCGGACGGCAGGTTCGTTGACCCGCGCTTTTTAGAGAGTACATCGCCATGGCCATGAGTGTCGGCACCGAAGGCACTACCGAAGACGAAGGCATTGTCGATATCAACACGACGCCGCTGATCGACGTCATGTTGGTGCTGCTGATCATGCTGATCATCACCATTCCGCTGCAGACGCATTCGGTCGCGCTGGACCTGCCGCAGGGCAATCCGCCGCCTTCGACCGAAGTGCCGAAGGTCGTGACGCTGGCGATCGATTTCGACAACAGCATTAGCTGGAACGGCGAGCCGATCACGGACGAAGCGTCGCTGCAGGCCCATATCACGTCCGCTGCCGCCATGCCCGACCAGCCCGAGATGCATATCCATCCGAACCGCTTGGCCGACTACAAGACCGTGGCGCACGTCCTTGCGGATTGCCAGAGGCTTGGCATCACCAAGCTGGGTATCGTAGGTCAGGATCAGTTCATGGAAGGACAATGAGCTGATGTCGTCATGTCTGTTCCGCGCCGGCCGTCTCGCCGGCGCGATCGTTGCATTTTCCGCTTCGGCAGCCCTTGTCCAGCCCGCCTCGGCGGCAGATACGCTGAGCATGAAGGTCGGCAAGCCGTTGCAGCAGGCGCAGGCCGCGCTGGCCGCGCATAATTATGCCAAGGCCATGAGCGCGGTCGACGCCGCGGCGGCGGTGCCGGGCAAGAGCGAGTACGAAGACTATACCATCACCCAGATGCGTGCCGCCGTCGCGGCGCAGTCGGGCAACGTGGCCGCGGCGACCGCCGCCTATGACAAGCTGATCGCGTCCGGCCGCACGCCCAAGGACGCCAAGCTGCAGATGATGATGGCCGAGGCCACCATGGCCTATACCGCGAAGGACTACCCCCGCGCGGTCGCCGGCATCGAGCGCTACCTGAAGGTGGCGGGCAGCAATCCGGCGATGGAAACGCTGCTGATCCAGTCCTATTACCTGCAGCGCGACTATGCCAACGCGGCGCGCGTGCAGCAGGCGCAGATCGCCGAGGAGATCAAGGCCGGCAAGGCCCCCGCCGAATCCCAGTTGCAGTTGCTGGCCGCATGCCAGACGCAGCAGAAGGATCTGACCGGCCTGAACGACACCTATGTCCAACTGGTGTCCTATTATCCCAAGCCCGAATATTGGGCGCTGATCCTGCATGGCCTGATGGTCGACCCGAAAGTGTCGCCCGCGCTGCAGCTCGATGTCTATCGCATCCGCCAGGCGGCGGGCGTGCTGACGGCCCCGGCCGACTACATGGACATGACCGAGCTGGCGATGCAGGCCGGCCTGCCGCAGCTTGCGCTGGACCTGATGAATGCCGGCTATGCCGGCGGCGTGCTGGGCAAGGATGCCGGCGCGGCGCGCGAGGCCAGGCTGAAGGCCATGGTCGTAAAGGCCGTGTCCGACCGCAAGGCGGCGATCGCGGCGGACGAAGCCGCCGCGCAGCAGGCGCCGACCGGCAATTCCCTGCTGACCGTCGGGTATAATTACGTGACGTTCGGCCAGGCCGACAAGGGACTGGCCATCATGCGCCAGGGTCTGGCGAAGGGGCCGCTGGACCCGAACATCGCCAGGCTGCATTACGGCCTGGCCCAGATGGCGGCCGGTCGCAACGCGGACGCCGTCGCCACGCTCAAGACGGTGGGCGGCGACAACGGCGCGCGCGCCATCGCGCAATTGTGGGTCCTGAAACTGTCGGCGCATCACTGACCGCTTTCACGCCGATCCTCATGCATGGATTCGCATGCGCTGATCTGTTGCCGGCACAGCCGGGCGGTGTCCTCCGCCCGGCTTTGTCTTTGGGGGATGGTTTTCGTCGCATCGGCTTGTACGGTATCCTGTGGGCCGCATAATCAAGCGGCCCAGTCCGCGTTCCAAAGGCCCGATCTCTCCCGTGACGATGCCCCAGACCTATTCCGACGCCGATCTGCCCGCCCGCATCCTGGTCGTCGAGGACGATCCAGGCATGCGCACCCTGCTCGTGCGTGTGCTGCAGGGGGACGGCTACCGGGTGCGGGGCGTGCAGGACGGGCGCGAGATGTGGGCCGCCCTGGCCGCGTCGCCGGCCGACCTGATCGTGCTGGACGTCATGCTGCCGGGCAGCAACGGGCTCGATTTGTGCCGGTCGCTGCGCAGCGGCGGCATGGGCATGGGCAGCGCGGGCGCCGAAGCGGCCGGACAGGTGGACCGGCAGACGCCCATCATCATGGTCTCGGCGCGGGGCGAGGAACTGGATCGCGTGCTGGGGCTGGAACTCGGGGCCGACGATTATGTGGCCAAGCCCTTCGGCCAGAAGGAATTGCTGGCGCGCGTGCGCGCGGTGCTGCGACGCGGCGTGGCGCCGCCCAGCCCGGCCGGGACGCCCCGGCGCGAGGTCCTGAAATTCGACGGCTGGACGCTGGATCTGCGGCGGCGGGAACTGACCGATCCGTCCGGCGCGGTGGTCGAGATCTCCGGTGCGGAACATGACCTGCTGGTCAGTTTCCTGGACAATCCGCAGCGGGTGATCGGCCGCGACCGGCTGCTGGAACTGTCGCGCACCCGGCTGGGCGACGTCTCGGACCGCAGCGTCGACGTGCTGGTCAGCCGCCTGCGCCGCAAGCTGGGCAGCGAGTCCGAAACCCTGATCCGCACCGTGCGGGGCATGGGCTACATCTTCACCGCGCCGGTGGAACGCCACTGACCGTCATGGCGGCGCCGCAGAACGGGCCGGCATCACCCGGGGCGCGGCGGATCACGCTGTGGCCGCGCGGGCTGGTCGGCCGCGTCACCTTCGTGCTGCTGGCGGCGGTGGCGCTGGTGTTCGTCGGCAGTTCGGTCTTCTACGAGGCGGCCGAGACCTACACGGTCGACGACACGCAGCTCGAACTGATCGGCGAACGCCTGACGATCGACGCCCGTGTCCTGCTGGCCTCGCCGGTCTCGCAGCGTCCCATCCTGGCGGCCATGCTCTCGACCGGGGATCTGACGCTGGACTGGCGGACCCCGGGCACGGACAAGCCGGCGCGCGCCGAACCCAAGGTGCTGCGCAGCCTGCATGACCGGCTGGCGGCGCGGCACGAGATCCTGCGCGGCGCGGCGCTGACCCTGTCGCCGACGACGATCGGCAGCGCGGACATCCGCGGGATCCTGCGCCTGCCGGACGGCAGCCGGATCGGCTTCGTGGCGCCCGACATCCTGCAACCCCACCATATGACGCGCGGTCTCGCCTCGGCGGCGATCCTGGCGGGCGCGGTGCTGCTGGCGGCGGCCATGCTGGTCCATACGCTCAGCATGCCGCTGCGCGCGCTGGCCGACGTCGCGGACGGGGTGGGATCGGGCCAATGGATCCCGGTCGAGGAAAAGGGCCCGCGCGAAGTGCGCCACCTGGCCCGGGCGATCAACGCCATGCAGGACCGGATCCGCCGCCTGATCGCCGACCGGACCGAGGCCCTGGCCGCGGTGTCGCACGATCTGCGCACGCCGCTGGCCCGGCTGCGGCTGCGGGCCGGGTTCCTGGACGATCAGGAGGCGCAGCGCGCGATCGAGGGCGACGTGGCCGAGATGGAGGCGATGGTCGGCGGCGTGCTGGCCTACCTGTCCGGCGAAAACGACCCCGAGGCGCCGCGCGTCGTCGACCTGGCGTCGATCCTGGCCACGCTGGCCGACGATGCCGCCGACCAGGGACGTGACGTGACCTATGACGGTCCGGCGCAATGGCAGGCGCGGCTGCGCCCCCTGGCGATGAAGCGGGTGTTCGGCAATCTGATCGACAATGCCGTCAATTATGGCGGCGGGGCGCGGATCGGCCTGTCGGTGCAGCCCGACGGGCTGCGGATCCGCGTCGATGACGACGGGCCCGGCCTGCCCGAGGCCGAACTGACGCGGGTGCTGACCCCGTTCTACCGGGTCGAGGGCTCACGCTCGCGCGCGACGGGCGGGCTGGGGCTCGGACTGGCGATCGTCAGCCGCGAGGTCGCGCGAGAGGGCGGCCGCCTGGTGCTGTCCAACCGGAATGAAGGCGGGCTGCGGGCGGAAATCCTGCTGCCGCGCGCCGCTCAGGGCGTGGGCAGAACGGGGCGGTCGGCCATCGACAGGTGAAGCGACGGCTGGTTGGTGTTCAGCCAGATCCCGTGCGGCGAGCGGCCGGTGCGGATGGTCTCCGTGATCGTCCCGCCGACCGGGTCGATGATCGCGACATGCTGCCGCCAGCGCAGGGTGGCCCACATCTTGCCGTCCGGTGCGAAGACGATGTCGTCCGGGCCGCCCGGCACGCGATAGGACTGCACGACGTTCAGCGTGTTCCAATCCAGCCGCTCGATGATTCCCGACACGCGGCAGGTGACGTAGAGCTGCTTGTGGTCGGGCGAGATGAACAGGTTGTGCGGCCCCGGCGCCATCTCGATCTTGCGGTCCAGGTGCCCGGTCGCCGGATCGACGACGGCGACATAGTCGGTGCCCATGACCCCCACCAGGATCTGGTCGTTGTGCCACAGCACGCCGGCGGGGGTGGACCCGACATCGGTGGTCCACAGCACCTTGCCCGTCGCGGTCTCGATGGCCGTCAGCTTGCCGCTGTCCTGCAGGCTGACATAGACGACCGAGGAATCGGGCGCGTAATTCATATGGCTGGGCATGGCATCGACATGGATGCGGTGCAGAAGCTGGAAATCCGACGCGTCGTAGATGTCGACCTGGTTGCGGGCCAGCCCGGCGACGGTGAAGAATTTTCCGTCCGGGCTGAATTGCAGTTGGTACGGGTCGGCGATGGGGATGGATTTCACCCGCGCGCCGGTCTGCGCATCCAGAAAGAACAGCATGTTGCCCGACGTGTCGCCGACCAGCAGATATTTGCCGTCGGGGGTGGGCGCCGTGTGGTGCGGTTCGCGCAGGACGGGAATGCGCCGGATTTCCTGGTGCGTGTCGATGTCGTATTCGCTGACCGACGCATCCGCCGAATTCAGGACGAAGGCCAGGCGCTCGGCATGTGCGCCGGCGGACAGCAGCGTCATCGACGCGCAGGCCGCTGCCAGCCATCCGGCGGCACGGGCGTGGCGGAGCGAACGACAAAGCGGGGCGAACGTCATCTGGTATCGAAGCCTCGGACTGACTGTGCGTAAGGGCGCCCCGGCCGGATGGCGAATCCCCGGGGATCATGGTTCACGGACCGGGCTCCATGCAAGGCCAGAGCCGCACGGTGCCTGTCAATGAATTTTCAGGGAGATTCCGCGTTCCGGCCATGACGTCGCGCAAGCGCGCATTGCCATTTCGTCATCTTCGCGGCGGACAACGGCAATCAACAAGGGGGCCGAACCGGCCCGCCATGCGATCGGGGCTTGTTTTGGCGGCCATCTTGGCACATCTGAAAGCGAACAGGATTTGCACAGTCCGTTTTCGCCGGCGGCTTTGTCCGCCGTCTTCCATCCGCCTGCATGGCCCCCTGCCGGACGATCGCCCCCATGTTCATCGAGACCGAAGACACCCCCAATCCCGCGACGCTGAAATTCCTGCCGGGCCGCACCATCGTGCCCGGCCGGGCCACCGCGGAATTCGTCAGTCCGGACGCCGTCGGCGGCCGTTCGAAGCTGGCCGATGCACTGTTCGGCCAGCCGGGCGTCGCCAGGGTCTTTCTGGGCGGCGATTTCGTGGCGGTGACCAAGGACGACGCGGCCGACTGGTCGGCGCTGAAGCCGCAGATCCTGGCCGTGCTGGTCGATTTCTTCGTGTCCGGCATGACGGCGATCGAGGCCGACGCCGCGGTCGAGGAAGAGCGCATCGCGCCCGAGGACGAAGACATCGTCAAGCAGATCAAGGAACTGCTGGATACGCGGGTGCGGCCCGCCGTGGCCGGCGACGGCGGCGATATCGTGTTCCGCGGCTACCGCGACGGGGTGGTGCGCCTGACGATGCAGGGCGCGTGTTCGGGTTGCCCGTCCTCGCGCGCCACGCTGAAGCACGGGGTCGAGAACATGCTGCGGCATTACGTCCCCGAAGTGATCGCGGTCGAGCAGGTGGACGCCTGAACGGGAGCACCGACGAGATGGTTCTGGACGAGTCCGGACTGGACCTGCTGTTCCGGTCGGCCCGCACGGCCGAGCGCTGGCGTGACGAGCCGGTCTCCGACGAGACGCTGCGCAGCGTGTACGACCTGGTCCGCCTGGGTCCGACCTCGGGCAATTGCTCGCCGGCGCGCTTCGTGTTCCTGCGCACGCCCGACAACCGCGAACGCCTGCGCCCCGCTTTGTCGGCCGGCAATGTGGACAAGGTGCTGTCCGCGCCCGTCACCGTGATCGTGGCGCATGATCCGCTGTTCTTCGACCGGCTGGCCTACCTGAATCCCGAACCGGGCCTGCGCGCCTGGTTCGCCGCCGATGTCGGCCTGGCCGAGGAGACGGCGTTCCGCAACGGCACCCTGCAGGGCGGGTACCTGATCCTGGCCGCGCGCGCGCTGGGGCTGGACGTGCTGCCGATCTCGGGGTTCGACGCCTATGCGATCGAGGACGCGTTCCTGGCCGGACAGGGCTGGCGGGCCAATCTCCTGGTCTGCCTGGGCTATGCGGACGGCGAGCCGGAGCGGCCGCGCGCGCCGCGCCTGGCCTTCGACGACGCCTGCCTGATGCTCTGACCGCCGGACCGGCATGACGATGCGGATCCTTGTGCTGAACGGCGCGCCCGGCGGGCCGGGGGCGGCCGCGCTGCTGGGCTGCGTAACGCGGGACGGCGCCGGCGACGATGGCGGCGGCCCGCGCGGGGCCGCCATCCGTACGTTGGCCACGCGCGTCCTGCCCGGGCGGGGCGGGGCGGAATCCATGCCCGCCGCCTGTACCGCCCTGCTGGCGGAATGCGGCTGGCGGCCCGGCGATCTGGATCTGATCGCCGCGGTGATCGGCCCGGGCTCGTTCACCGGGCTGCGGGCCGCGCTGGCGCTGGCGCACGGCCTGGCGCTGGGGGCGGGGTGCGACCTGGTGGGGGTGACGTCCGGCGAGGCCATGGCGCCCGACCTGCGGCAGGAGGCCGGGGCGGACCGCGCGGCGCTGTGCCTGTCGGTGGCGCGACGCGGCCGGATCTTCGTCGAGCAGGACGGCGCGGTCCGGGCCCACGCGGTCGCGGACTACGCCCTGCCGCCGGGCCGGCTGCTTCTCGCGGGCGACGCGGCCGCCGACATCCTGGCCGCGCGGGGGGACGGGCGATCCGACATCGTCCTGTCGCGCCTGACGGTGCCGGACAGCGGGATGATCGCCCGGGCGGCGCTGGCGCGGCGCGAATCCGGCCTGCCGGCACGGGACGTGCTGCCGCTTTACGTCGATCCGCCCGAGGCCAGGCTGCCGGCCGCCGGGCTGCGGCCGGCACCGTGTTAGGCAACGGACCGGAATCGGGACCGGGATCGGGGCCGGAGCCGGTCACCATCCGCGCGGCCGGCCCCTTCAGCGGCCCCCTGCTGGCCGGACTGCACGCGGACGCCTTTCCCCCCGCCGAACGCTGGGACGCGCCGGCGATGGAGACGCTGCTGTCCATGCCGGGGGTGGTGGCCGGGCTGGGGTGGCACCGGGCGGCACCCGTGCCGCGCGGCTTCATCATGGGGCGCGTCGTGGCGGACGAGGCCGAGATCCTGACCCTCGCGGTGGCGGGCGACGCCCGGCGGCAAGGGCTGGGGCACGCCCTGCTGGCCTGGCTGGCGGACCAGGCGGCGCGGCGCGGCGCGGCACGGCTGTTCCTCGAGGTCTCGGCGGCCAATCCGGCGGCGCAGGCGCTGTACCGCGGCGCCGGCTTCGCCGAAATCGGGCGGCGGCGCGCCTATTATCCGGACGGGTCGGACGCCCTCGTCCTGTCGCGCGTGCCCGCGCCGCATCCGGCGCTCAGCCCGCCTTGACGATCAGGATCTCATGGATGCCGGCGTCCGGTCCGTCCTGCCCGGTTCCGGTCTCGCCGGCAACGGCGTGGCCGAGCTGACGCGCGCTCCGCGTCACGTTGTCCAGCGGCACCGCGCCGCGCAGCCGCACCCGCAGCCGCCCGCCCGCCGGCAGCCGGTCCAGTGCCAGGCGGGTCCGGACGAACGTCATTGGACAGGTCTCGCCGGTAATATCGAGGATGGCGGTTTCACTATCGGTCACGGATCACTCCCGGCAGTTCATCTTATTGTTGGGCGTAGTTGCGGCGCGGGCCCGTTCAATTATATAGGGACCCGATTGTTTGACTGACGGGATATGGGTATGGCCCAGGAAATGAACAAAGGCGGCTTGCGGGATCTGACGGCGCAAATCGCGGCGGCCTATGTCTCGGGCAACGGCGTCGAAGCGGCCTCTCTGCCCGATCTGATCCGGAAGATCTATGCCACCCTCGACGGGCTGGGCCGCGCCGTGGCCGAGCCCGAGCGGCCGGTTCCGGCCGTGCCGCCGAAGAAATCCGTCTTCCCCGACTACATTATCTGCCTGGAAGACGGCAAGAAACTGAAAATGTTGAAGCGCCATCTGAAAACCGCCTATAACCTGACCCCGGACGAGTATCGGGAGCGGTGGGGCCTGCCGCACGACTACCCGATGGTGGCGCCGAACTATGCCAGCCATCGTTCGTCCCTTGCGCGGAAAATCGGACTAGGCACCAAGCGCGAGGATTGAGAGGGACGCAAGGTGGCGGCACGGGCCCTATCGAGGGGGAGGCGGTAGCTTCGTTGGACCAGATGTCTGATGTTCGGACAAGGCCGTCGACATGGTAGCGGCCGGCGACGCCATGGAGTCGCGGATCGGGCGGATGTGTGTCGAGCGGGGTCTGAAGATGACCGGACAGCGCCGGGTCATCGCCCGCGTCCTGTCCGAGGCCGAGGACCATCCCGACGTCGAGGAACTCTATCGCCGCGCCGTCGGGCTGGATGCGCGGATTTCGGTCGCCACCGTCTATCGCACCGTCCGCCTGCTGGAAGAGAAGGGCATCCTCGAGCGCCGCGATTTCGGCGGCGGCCGGGCGCGTTACGAGGCCACCGAGGAAGGCGACCATTATCACCTGATCGATGTGGACACCGGCAAGGTCGTCGAGTTCGAGGATACGGAACATGCAGCGCTGATGAAACGTATCGCCGATCGCCTGGGTTTCGACCTGGTCTCCCACCGGCTGGAATTGTTCGCCCGCCGAAAGCCGGCCGCCGCCGCGCTGGACGGGCCGGCCGCGCCGCGCCCCGCCGCGAAGCAGCCCGCAGCGAAGCAGAAGGATGGATCGTCACGGTGAGTATCGAGCAACCCGTCCGGTCCCTGTCGACCCTGGAGCTTGAGCGCAACGGGTTCCCCGAATTGCGGGCGGGCAATCTCGGCGTGCGCATCGCCGCCAACGAGGCCGAGCGCGATGCCGCGCAGGCGCTGCGCTATCGCGTGTTCTACGACGAAATGGGCGCGCGCCCCGACGAACGGACCCTGCGCACGCGCCGCGACGTCGATGAATTCGACAATGTCGCGGACCATCTGCTGGTGATCGACCACGCGGTCTCCTCGGGCGCCAAGGGCGTGGTCGGGACCTACCGGCTGATGCAGGGCGAAAACGCGCAGAAAATCGGCCGGTTCTACAGTTCGGGCGAATATGACCTGTCGCCCCTGACCGAATTTCCCGGCCGGCTGCTCGAGGTCGGGCGATCCTGCGTCGATCCGAATTATCGCGGCCGCGCGGCGATGCAGTTGCTGTGGCGGGGCATCGCCTCGTACATCTTCCTGCACCGGATCGATGTCCTGTTCGGCTGCGCCAGCCTGCCGGGCATCGATCCCGGGCCGCTGAGCGACGAACTGACCTATCTGTACCATAACCACCTGGCGCCCCCGGCCCTGCGCCTGCGCGCGCTGCCGCACCGGCGGGTGGAGATGCTGCGCACCGACCCCAATACCCTGGACCACCGGCGCTGCCTGGCGCGGCTGCCGCCGCTGATCAAGGGCTATCTGCGGCTGGGGGGCTATGTCGGCGACGGCGCGGTGGTCGACGACCAGTTCAACACCACCGACGTCGCGGTGATCGTCAAGAGCGAACTGCTGGCGGACAAATATTACCGCCATTACGAACGACGCCTGCGTGACGCTCTCGATTAGGGCGATCGAGGATGCGCCCGCGCGCGCGGCCCGGCCGTGGCGCGCGCTGTCGGCCGGCCTGGACGAAGCGGCCGGCTGGCGGGGCGACCTGCTGATGCTGCTGGCCGGCGCGCTGGGCGCGCTGGCCTTTCCGCCGGTCGATCTGTTCCCGGTGCTGGCGGTCTGTTTCCCCGTCCTGATGCGCGCGATCGACGGCGCGGCCGGCTGGCGCGGCGCCTGCCGGCGTGGCTTCATGTTCGGGCTGGGGCTGCATACGGCGGGTCTGTACTGGCTGGCCGATGCGATCCTGGTGCGGGCCGACACGTTCTGGTGGCTGGTGCCCCTGGCGGCTCCCGGCTGTGCGCTGGTGCTGGCGCCCGCCGCCGCCCTGCCGGCCGGGCTGTGCCGGCTGGCGCCCGCCGGGTGGCGGCGCAATCTGGTCTTTGCCGGAACATGGACCCTGTTCGATATGGGGCGGGTGTTCATCTTCAGCGGTTTCCCGTGGAATCCGCTGGGCAGCACCTGGGAAATGGCCGGACTGGCCGGCGACGTGATGATCCAGCCGGCCGCCTGGATCGGCGTCGACGGGCTGACCCTGCTGACGGTGCTGCTGGCGCTGCTGCCGCTGGGCGGGCGCCGCGCCATGTTGGCGGGACTGGCCGGGCTGGCGGCGTGGGCCGGGCTGGGCGGCGCGCTGCTGGCCCTGCGCCCGATCCCGCCGGGGCATAATCCGGTCGCCGTGCTGGTGCAGGGCAACGTGCCCGAGACGCTGAAGATCTCGCGGCAGGACGATATCGCGGTGTTCCGGCGCTATCTGGCGCTGACCCGCGCCGGGGTGGCCCAGGCCCTGGCCCTGGCCGATCCGGCGCGGGGCGGCCGGCCCGTGGTCTATGTCTGGCCCGAAAGCGCCTTTCCCGGCCTGCTGGCGGAAGACGGCCTGGCGCGGCAGATGATCGCCGCGGCCGGCGCCGGCGCGGCGGCGGGCATGATCGGCACGCTGCGCGGCGACAGCGACGGACGGTGGCGCAACAGCGTGCTCGCGCTGGCCGAACCGGACGGGCATGTGGCCGGCTTGTACGACAAGGCCCACCTGGTGCCGTTCGGCGAGTACGATCCCTGGCTGCTGCCGTTCCACGTGGTGCCCGGCGCGGGGATGGTGCCGGGGCCCGGGGCGCGGACCTGGCACCTGCCGGGCGTGTCCCCGGTCGGGCCGCTGATCTGCTACGAGGTCATTTTTTCCGGCCAGGTGGCCGATGTCCATGACCGGCCGGACTGGCTGGTGAACGTGACCAACGACGCCTGGTACGGCAACACGGCCGGCCCGCGCCAGCATCTGGCCACGGTACGCATGCGCGCGGTGGAAGAGGGGCTGCCGATCGCCCGCGCGGCCAATACCGGCATTACGGCCGCGTTCGACGCCCACGGGCGCGAACTGGGCCGGCTGGGGTGGAATCGCCAGGGTTTCCTGGTCGTGTCCATCGGCGGCGCGCTGCCGGTGACGCCGTTCGGCCGCTGGGGCCGCTGGATTCCGGTCATCCTGGCGCTGGGCGTCCTGCTGCCGGCCCTGGCATGGCACGGCAGAGCGCAGAGACGACGTCCCGTTTAGAGCAGGTCGTGATGAGGTGGGATCACCCCCGTCACGTGACGATGCTTCATAAATACATGAATTCCATGAATTTATGAAATTCATGCACGAATTTTTGAGGCCGGCAGGCGGATCACCGATCCGCGCCGTCGCGCGATCGCCTCGTTCTCGTCATGTTTTCCGCCCAATCTTTTCTATTATAGCCATACCGTTTCCGGTACGTCTCGTGCCGGCACGGGCCGCGGGATTCTGCCGTTCGTTCATAATGTGATCGGGTATGAAAATTGCGGCCGACGGAGCGATCTTATAATAGTTAATCATTCTTTAACGCGGTCGTCGAAAACGCGATCGCATGGGTGGACCACTCTTTTGACCGACAAGCGAGGTTCTGGGCCCAGTCCTGTGGATATCCATGTTGGCAGTCGGATCCGGTTGCGGCGGACCTTGCTGGGCATGTCACAGGAACGTCTGGGCGATGCGCTGGGGCTGACATTTCAGCAGGTGCAGAAATATGAACGAGGCACCAACCGGGTCAGCGCTTCACGCCTATACGAGTTGACGCATGTGCTGGACGTGCCGGTCAGCTTCTTCTTCGATGGGCTGGAGGGCGCGACCGCCCCGCGCGGCCTGGCGGCGGGGGGCAATTTTGCCCAGGCGCAGCAATTGTTCGGCGGCCTGTCCGACGGCATGGGCATGCCCGGCAGCGAACTCACCCTGTTTTCGCGCCGCGAGGCCGTCGAACTGGTGCGCCTCTATTATCAGATCACCGACCCGGCGGTGCGCCGGCGCGTGCTGAACCTGATCCGGACCATGGTCCCCGCGGAATAGCCGAAGACGCTGCCTTCGACCTCAATTTATTGATAAACAAATGGTTTCCAAAGGCACCGCCTTTGGCGGGGTCCGGGGCAGGGCCCCGAAAAACCGCGCCCGCCCGCCCCTATTCGCGGCGCAGCACCCGGTCGGTGATGAACGAGGACAGGCGGCCGGCGACGAAATCCCGGCGCAGCCTGGCCTCGTCATATTCCGTGCCAACCCAGTCCAGGAAGGGCAGCCTGCCCTCAGCTTCCGCCTGGTAGCGCAGGAAGAACGCATCCAGGATGCCGGTGCGCGAACGGCTGAAATGACCGAACCGCCAGGAAAGCTGCCGCAGGGCCTGCGCGGCGGTGCCCCCCTCGAACAGGATGACCAGGCCCGATGCCAGCCCCGCCCGGTCGGCGCCGGATTTGCAGTGCATCAGCATCGGAAAGTCCAGCGTGCGGTACAGCGCCGCGAAGCGCAGGATGCGGTCGCGATGCGGGGCGCCGCGGCTTTCGAACGCCATGTCCAGATGGGTCAGCCCGACCCGCGCCGCCGCCGCGCGCGACAGCGCGTCCGACCCGCATTTGCGATGGCCGCGCAGATTGACCAGCGTCCGCAGGCCGTGGCGCCGCGTCAGCGCGGCCAGCCGGCGCGGGGTGGGGTGGTTGCAGCGATAGACCTTGCCCGGGACGACGGCGGCGAAATTGGTCCAGGGCAGGCGGAAGATCGCATGATCGACGAACAGGCTGTCGATCCAGGCCCGTCGCCGTTCGGCCGGCGTGGCTAGGGTTCCGTCGAACAAGGCGGTCGCTTTCCTCGGACAAAAAGGGCGCCGGATGTGTCCCATCCGGCGCCGCATTCGTCAATCTCCCGCGGCGTTCGCGCCGTGCCCGTCCGGGTCAGATCTTGCGTTCCAGTTGCAGGTCCTTGATCCGGGCGATCGCCTTGGCCGGGTTCAGCCCCTTGGGGCAGGTCTGGGTGCAGTTCATGATCGTCCGGCAGGCATACAGCTTCAGCGGATCCTCCAGCGCATCCAGCCGGTCGCCGGTATGCTCGTCGCGGCTGTCGGCGATCCAGCGATAGGCCGCCAGCAGCGTGGCCGGCCCCAGATACCGGTCGCCGTTCCACCAATAGGATGGGCAGGACGTGGTGCAGCAGAAGCACAGGATGCATTCCCACATCCCGTCCAGCTCGGCGCGTTCCGCGACGCTCTGGCGGCGTTCCGAATCCGGCGGCGGCGCGGTGTCGGATTTCAGCCAGGGCTCGATCGCGCGCAACTGGGCATAGGCGCCGCTCAGGTCGGGGACCAGGTCCTTGACCACGGGCATGTGCGGCAGCGGATAGATCGAGACCGCGTTCTTCACGTCGCGGATCGGCTTCAGGCACGCCAGCGTGTTCTCGCCGTCGATATTCATCGCGCAGGATCCGCAGATCCCCTCGCGGCACGACCGCCGGAAGGTCAGGGTGGGGTCGATGTCGTTCTTGATGTGGATCAGCGCGTCCAGCACCATCGGGCCGATCGCGTCCAGGTCGATCTCGTACGTATCGACCACCGGATTGGCCCCGTCATCGGGGTTCCAGCGATAGACGCGGAAGGGCTTGACGTTCGTGGCGCCCGGGGCCGCCGGAAACAGGCGGCCCTTTCCGATCTTGCTGTTCCTGGGCAGGCTGAATTCGACCATCGTCTCGTTCCTTTTTCCGCCACGTCGCGTCGCAGAGACGCGCTTTCTTTGCATTTTATGTCGGTAGACGCGCTTTTTTTGACTTTCACATCGGTGGACGCGCGTCTTGCGCGTCGCGTCAGTAGACGCGCTTCTTGGGTGGAAAGACCTGGACCGCGTCGGTCAGCGTCTTCATGTGCACGGGGCGATAGGACAGGTCCACGCCGCCCTGGTCGTCCAGATGGGCGACGGTGTGCTTCATCCAGTTCTCGTCGTCGCGCTCGGGATAGTCGTCATGGGCCTGCGCCCCGCGGCTTTCGTGCCGCGCATCGGCGCCGGCCATCGTCACCGTGGCGTTGGCCAGCAGGTTTTCGAATTCCAGCGCCTCCATCAGGTCGCTGTTCCAGATCAGCGAGCGGTCGGCGACCGACAGGTCGGGCAGGCCGGTCCAGATATCGGCGATCTTCCCCACGCCCTCGGCCAGGCTCCTGGTATTGCGAAAGACGGCGGCGTGCTTCTGCATCGTGCGCTGCAGCGTGTCGCGCATGGCCGCGACACGCGTGCCGCCCTTGGCGAAGCGCAGCCGGTCCAGCCGGTCCAGCGCCGCCTCGCCCGCCTTGGGCGGCAGCGGCGCGATGCTCTCGGCGGGCCGGATCAGTTCGGCGGCGCGGCGGGCGGCGGCACGGCCGAACACCACCAGGTCCAGCAGCGAATTGGTGCCCAGCCGGTTGGCGCCGTGCACCGACACGCACGCGGCCTCGCCCACCGCCATCAGGCCCGGAACCACCGCGTCGGGGTCGTTCGCGGTGGGACGGATGACCTCGCCGTGATGATTGGTGGGAATGCCGCCCATGTTGTAATGCACGGTCGGCAGCACGGGCACCGGCTCGCGGGTCACGTCGACCCCGGCGAAGATGCGCGCGGTCTCCGAGATGCCCGGCAGGCGCTCATGCAGCAGGTCGGCGCCCAGATGCTCCAGATGCATCAGGATATGGTCGCCATTGGGGCCGCAGCCGCGCCCCTCGTTGATCTCGATGGTCATCGACCGCGACACCACATCGCGTGAGGCCAGGTCCTTGGCGGTGGGGGCATAGCGTTCCATGAACCGCTCGCCCTCGGAATTGGTCAGGTATCCGCCTTCGCCGCGACAGCCCTCGGTCAGCAGGCAGCCGGCCGGATAGATGCCCGTCGGGTGGAACTGCACGAATTCCATGTCCTGGGTCGGGACGCCGGCCCGCATCGCCATGCCGCCGCCGTCGCCCGTGCAGGTATGGGCCGAGGTGCAGGATTGATAGGCGCGACCATAGCCGCCGGTCGCCAGCACCACCGTCTGGGCGCGGAAACGGTGGATGGTGCCGTCCTCCAGGCACCAGGCCATCACGCCGCGGCAGGCGCCCTGCGCATCCATGATCAGGTCCAGCGCGAAATATTCGACGAAGAATTCGACGTCGTGCTTCAGGCATTGCTGGTACAGCGTATGCAGGATCGCATGGCCGGTGCGGTCGGCGGCCGCACAGGCGCGCGGGACCGGGGCCTCGCCGAAATTGCGCATGTGGCCGCCGAAGGGGCGCTGATAGATCCTGCCGTCCTCGGTGCGCGAGAAGGGCACGCCCAGATGTTCCAGCTCCTGCACGGCGGGCACCGCCTCGCGGCACATATATTCGATGGCGTCCTGGTCGCCCAGCCAGTCCGACCCCTTGACGGTGTCGTACATGTGCCAGCGCCAGTCATCCTCGGCCATGTTGCCCAGCGCCGCGCCGATGCCGCCCTGGGCGGCGACGGTGTGGCTGCGGGTCGGAAAGACCTTGGTGACGCAGGCGGTCTTCAGCCCGGCGGCCCCCATGCCCAGGGTGGCGCGCAGGCCCGAACCGCCGGCGCCGACGACGACCACGTCATAGGCGTGATCGACGATCCGATAGGCCCGCGCTGAAGGAAGAGTGATCGCGTTCATGTCTTGGACGTGTCCCGATGCTGATCCGGCTCCGGGGCGGCCTGTCGGGCCGCCGGACCGGCACTGTCTTGCGTGTCTCGTGTCGCGGCGGAATGCCGCACGGGCCGTCAGGCCCCGTCCGGCCGGGCCAGCGCCAGCTTCAGGACCGCGACCACCGCGAACAGCCCGATCAGCAGGGCCGCGCCCTTCATCAGCAGGCTGGCCGGCAGGTGCGCCTTGCCATGCACGTAGTCGTCGATGACGACCTGCAGGCCCAGTTGCATGTGGTGGAAGGTCAGCACCATCAGGGCCAGCAGCATGGCGGAATTCGCGGGCTTGCCGCCCCAGGCCGCGACCGTGGCATGCTCCGCGCCGGCCAGGCGCACGACCTGCAGCACGAACCAGCCGGACAGCGGTACCAGCGCGATGGCGGACACCCGTTCGGCCCACCAGTGATCGACACCGGTCTTGGCCGAACCCAGCCCCCGCGCGCGGGACAGTTGCGAGCGCATGACATCCATGCGCGGCGTCGGGGACGATGTCATGTCACGAGGCCCTCTTGCTGGAACGGCAGGCCGCCACGCCCAGGATCGTGGCAAGCAGGACCAGGGTCGCGCCCAGGGTGACGCCCACCGCGACGGGCCCGTCGCGGTTGATCTGCTTCTTCTCGAAACGATAGCCGGCATCCCAGGCCAGGTGGCGCAGTCCCGCAACGACATGATAGACCAGCGCCAGCGTCCAGCCCGCCAGGGCCGCCCGGCCCAGCGGATGGCGGGTGACTTTCTGAACTTTCCTGAAGGAATCGGGGCCTTTCGCGGCGGCATTCAGCCAGCATACGCCCAGCCCCGCACCCAGCGCCGCCGCGACGCCGGCCGCCCGGTTCGCGATCGAAAGGAACATGGAGAGCCGGAACCGATAGACCTGGAGATGCGGGGACATGGGCCGCCGGGTCAGTGTTCCGTCACTTCGGTGCCCTATATAGAGCGCATCACGGACATCCTGCATGGTCGTCTCGTCGATTTCCCTGATTATGGCTCCGGTTTCCACCGGCGGCCTGTGCCTGTTCGGTCCTACGCCCGGGACGGGGCGCGGTCAACGCAGGGGGGAACACGAGGTCGCGAGACGGCGAACGCCGCATGGGCGGGCGGCAACCGGAACGGTTCCGAACCGTTCCGGCCTGCCCCCCGGCCGTTCAGGCCGCCTTGCGGGGCAGCAGGTCGAGCGCGATCATGGTTTCGGCGATCTGCACGGCATTCAGCGCGGCGCCCTTGCGCAGGTTGTCCGCCACGCACCAGAAGCCCAGCCCGTTGGGCACGGTCGGGTCGATCCGCAGGCGCGACACATATGTCGCGTCCTCGCCGACGCATTCGATCGGCGTGACATAGCCGCCATCCTCGCGCTGGTCGTGCAGGATCACGCCCGGCGCCTCGCGCAGCGCCCGGCGCGCGCGCTCCAGGTCGACCGGCTCCTCGAATTCGACGGTGACGGCCTCGGAATGGCCGATAAAGACCGGTACGCGCACGCAGGTCGCGAAAACCGCGATATCAGGGTCGAGAATTTTGCGGGTCTCGACCGTCATCTTCCATTCCTCCTTGGTCGCGCCGTCATCCATGAAGCGGTCGATATGGGGAATGCAGTTGAAGGCGATCTGCTTGGTGAACTGCTCGGCCTTCAGCGGGTCGCCGACGAAGCTGGCGCGCGACTGGGCGAACAGCTCGTCCATGCCCTCCTTGCCCGCGCCGGCCACCGCCTGGTACGTGGCGACCACGACCCGGCGGATGGTGAACAGGTCGTGCAGCGGCTTCAGCGCCACCACCATCTGGATGGTCGAGCAATTGGGATTGGCGATGATCCCGCGCCGTGCCTTCTTCAGCGCGTTCGGATTGACCTCGGGCACCACCAGCGGCACGTCGGGCTCCATGCGGAAATGCGACGTGTTGTCGATGACGATGCAGCCCGCCTTGGCCGCGCGCGGCGCATGCACCGCCGAAACCGACGCGCCGGGCGAGAACAGGGCGACGTCCCAGCCGGAAAAGTCGAAATGCTCCAGGTTCTGGACCTTCAGCACCTGCCTGTCGCCGAACGAGACCTCCTGCCCCGCCGAACGGGCCGAGGCCAGGGCCGCGATCCCGTCGATCGGAAACGCGCGCTCGGCCAGCGTTTTGAGCATTTCGCGCCCCACTGCTCCGGTGGCGCCTACGACCGCGACGCGGTATCCCATCGATCCTGTTCTCCGATCCGCGCGTCCGGCCCGTCCGGACGCGATGCCTCCCCCGGCCGAGTGGCCCCCGGCCAGGGTGGCACAGACAGGTAGTGCCTGCCCGGACGGGACGCAAGCAAGACCAGCGATCCGGCGCGGTTTTTCGCCTCCCGGCCGGCCTGCCGCCGCTCGTCGCGCCCTTGTGTTCGGCGGCGCGTTGCTCCGCTCCGGCGCGGGGTGTTCACATGGCGGACGGGCGATCGGGCGGCCGGGCGATCGGGCAAACGGCGCGTGATCTGGCGCAAGGACGCCCCGCCCGCGCCCGCCTATGGTCCGGCGACCGGCTGTCCAGGAGTAATGCCGCCATGTCCTTCTTTCGCGACATATCGTCGCCGGCGCGCAGCCGGCATGCCATTCCGCCATCGGGCAGCAGGCCCGCGCCGGCCTGCACGCTGGTCATCTTCGGCGCGCATGGCGACCTGACCAAGCGCCTGCTCATCCCGGCGCTGTACAACCTGGCCGGCAACGGGTTGCTGGATCCGGATTTCCGCATTCTGGGCATCGACCGCGCGGCGGGCGGCGCGGCCGCGTGGCGCGACGGGCTGTCGGCGACGATGCAGGACTTCACCCGCGACCGGAATGCCGAATTCCACGCGCCCAGCATCGACGCCAAGGTCTGGTCCTGGATCGCCGACCGCCTGGATTATCAACAGGCGGATTTCTCGGACCTCGAACAGGTCCGCGCGCTGGCGGCCCACCTGCCGGGCAGCGCCGTGTTCTATCTGGCGGTGCCGTCGCGCTTCTTCGGTCCGCTGGTGGAAACGCTGGGCCGGGCCGGCCTGCTGCAGGAACAGGACGGGCATTTCCGCCGGGTGGTGATCGAAAAGCCCTTCGGTTCCGACCTGGCCACCGCGCAGGCGCTGAACCGGCAGATCCTCTCGGTGCTCGACGAGCGCCAGATCTACCGGATCGACCATTTCCTGGGCAAGGAAACGGTCCAGAACATCCTGGCGATGCGCTTCGGCAACCTGATCTTCGAGCCGCTATGGCAGAACGACCATGTCGACCACGTGCAGATCACGGCGGCCGAGACCATCGGCGTCGAGCAGCGCGGCGCGTTCTACGAACCGACCGGCGCGCTGCGCGACATGGTGCCGAATCATTTGTTCCAGTTGTTCGCCATGGTGGCGATGGAACCGCCATCCTCCCTGTCCGCCGAGACGGTGCGCACGGCGAAGGAGCAATTGTTCGAATCCGTCCGCCCCATCGACCCGCAGGATGCGGTGCGCGGCCAGTACCGGGCCGGAACGGTCGACGGCAAGCCGGTCGCCGCCTATCGCGACAGCCCCGGCGTCGCGCCGGACAGCGTGACCGAGACCTACGCCGCGCTGAAACTGTATGTCGACAACTGGCGCTGGTCGGGGGTGCCGTTCTACCTGCGGACCGGCAAGTCGCTGGGCGGCCGCCGCACCGAGATCGTGGTGCAGTTCAAGAAGCCGCCGGTCGCGATCTTCCGCGGGACCGAAACCGCGTCCCTGCCGCCCAACCGCATGATCCTGAATATCCAGCCGGCCCAGGGCCTGACGATCGAAATGGCGGCCAAGCGGCCCGGCCCGGCGATGGACCTGGCCGGCGTGCAGGTCCGCTTCCGGTACGAGGACGCGTTCGACCTGCAGCCCAATGTCGGCTACGAGACGCTGCTCTATGACTGCCTGGCGGGCGACGCGACCCTGTTCCAGCGCGCCGACAATATCGACGCCGCCTGGGCGGCGGTGGACCCGGTGCTGCAGGCGTGGGGCGCGTCGGCGCAGGACCTGGAATTCTACGACGCGGGCAGCGCCGGCCCGGCCGGGGCCGACGCGCTGCTGGCCCGCGACGGGCGGGCCTGGTACCCACTGGACGGCGCCTGACCTCCGGCCGGTCCCCCGCCGGCGCCGGATATGGCGTCAGCGGGCCTGGTCGTGCCCGTCTGAACGGCGGAACAGCGTGTCGGCCTGCTTCTTCTGCGCGTCGCTGAAACCGTCATAAAGCGTGCGGAACGCCTTGTTCAGGGCCTGCAGGTCCTGCGCGCGCTGGGTCACCAGGTCGGCATAGGACTGCATGTTGTCCGCAGCACTCATGCCGGCCAGCCGGTCGCGGCGCTGCATGATGGCGTCGTGAAAGCGCGCGGCATTGTCGCGCATCACCTGGGCGAAACTGTTCCAGGCGCCTTCCTCGGCCGGGGTAATCCCCAGTTGCTGGTGCAGCGTCGCGATATGCGCCGCCACCTGGTCGGGCGTCGGGTCGCGCGGCGTGCGGGCGGGGATCGCGGACTGGGGGGCGGCTGCGGGAGCGGCCGGGGAGGTGGCCGGCGTGCCGGCCGCCGGCTGGGCTGCGGTTTGCGCGCCCGCCACGGCCGGCATGACCAGCAAGGCAAATGCGAGGATCGGGGACCGGCGAACGATCATGGGCGGATGACTCCCGTAACGCGGGTGGGCGGAAACATGGCGGCTGGGTCGCATCAATAGGGCGGCGGCCCGTACGCGGCCGGCGGGTAATAAGCCGGCGGCGGCGGCGGGGGTTCCGGCTGCGGCGGGTAATAGGCGGCCGGCGGCGGCGCGGCCTGGCTGGCCAGCGCGCCGCCCAGCAGCGCGCCCACCGCCAGCCCCGCGATTCCCGCGCCGATGGCGGCGCCGGCGCCCGGACCGCGATGGCGGTCGTCATGCCAGCCGGGGCCGCCACGGCCATGCCAGCCGCCGCGATCCCGATACGGGTCTCCCCGATGCTGGTCCCAATGCCGGTCCCAATGTTGGGCCATGGCCTGCCCCGGCACCGCGCTGGCCAGCGCACCCGACAGGCAAAGCCCGGCCATGAAGACAGAAAACGAACGAACCCGCATGGCTGGGGCTCCTTTATTTCATCAACACCCTGCGGCGACCGCTATCGGCGCCAATCTTGTCAGAATGGGGGCATGTCGGAATCAGGGCGTGTCGAAATCTGGGCACGCCGGAACAAGGGCATGCCGGAATCGCGCCCGGTCAGGCCGCGCGCGACAGCCGCTTGGCCAGGGCCGACAGGCGGTGGCGCCGCATCTCGCTGCGCGCCTTGGCGTCGTTTTCCATGTAGTTCAGTTGGATCGTGTAGCGCCTGCCGACATATTGCCGGTGGCCGTGCCAGGTGGTCGGCCCGTTGGGAAAGACCAGCAGCGTGCCGTCGACCGGCGGGATCTCGGCGGCATAGTCCTCGACATCGTCGGGGCCGCGCAGCAGGCGCAGGCAGCCTTCCCGCCGGGCCCAGGATTCGCTGGCCGGGTTCAGATACAGCAGCACCGTCACCCGCTTGGCCACCGAGTCGCAATGGATGCGGCCGTCCTTCTCGCGCGTGCGGCCGCGCAGGGTCAGCATGGTCGGGGCGTCGTGCAGGTCCAGTCCGAATTTCCGGGCGATCGCCTCGCGCAGCACCGGGCCCTCCAGTTCGGCCACCAGGTTGCGCACCAGCGGCGCCAGGTTCAGCGCCGAGGGCGGGAACGACCCGCCGGAATCGATGTCGGGCATCGAGGCCACCAGCGCCCGCAGATCGTCCGCCCGGATGAAATGCGGCACCACGACATGGGCGAACGGCGCGTCGGAAACCGCGGCGGCCTCCAGCGCGGCATAATCGGGACGGATCGGTGCGGAGACGGTCATGAAACTGCCTGGACTGTGAAAACTGGGCCGTAGGAAACCAAGTGCGCACGCAAAGGGCATGACGAGGACGCACGCGCCGGGCGCCCCGTGGGCAGAGTCTTAGAACCGGCGACCGGACGAGATCAAGGCACCCCTCCCGATCAAGGCACCCCTCCCGGGGCCCGGTCTATCCTGGCCCATGCGGGCGGCTTTCGGGCGGCGGGACTTCACCAGATGGAGAGCAGGCGCCCTTCCGCCCGATTTGGCGGGCGCGGGCCCTTGCTGGGAATGAGGCCCGGCGCTATCGGCGATTCATGGAAGCCGCGCTGTCGTCCTTCGCTTCGGACCTGCATCTGCCGCCGGGGTCGGGCCCGCTGGCGGCGTACGAGGCACGCCTGGCGGCGGGCCTGCTGGCCCCCGATCCCGAACAGCGCAAGGCCGCCACCCGGCTGGACAGGCTGTGGCGCGAATTGCCGGGCTACCACCCCGTGGCGCACCGGCCCCGGTCCTGGGGCATGTCCGGGGGCATGTCCGGGGGGCTGCTGGGCGCGCTGGCATCGCGCCTGGCCGGCTCTTCCCGTGCGGCGCGGCCGTCACGGCCGCGCGGCGTCTACATGGTCGGCCAGGTCGGGCGCGGCAAGACCATGCTGATGGACCTGTTCTTCGACCTGGCCCCGGTGGCGCACAAGCGCCGGGTGCATTTCCACCGCTTCATGCAGGACGTGCACCAGCGCCTGCACGCGATGAAGCAGGCGGACCCCGGACTGACCGACCCGATCCCGCCCCTGGCCCAGGCCATCGCCGGCCAGGCCTGGCTGCTGTGCTTCGACGAATTCCAGGTCGAGGACATCGCCGATGCCATGATCCTGGGCCGGCTTTTCGAATATCTGTTCGCCGCGGGCGTGGTGGTGGTCGCGACCTCCAACACCCGGCCGCAGGATCTGTTCCAGCACCGGCCGGGGGCCGACGCCTTCCGGCCCTTCATCGCCATCATCCAGCACGAGGTGGACACGCTGGAACTGGACTCGCCACGCGATTACCGGCGGGGCGGCCTGCGCGGGGTCGCGACCTGGATCGTGCCGCCGGGCGCCGAGGCGACGCAGGAACTGGATTCGCTGTTCATGCGCCTGGCCGGCGGGGCGCCGCTCTGCCCGGTGACGCTGCAGGTCATGGGGCGCTCCGTCGCGGTGCCGGTGGCCGCTGGTCCGGTCGCGCGCTTCACCTTCGCCGATCTGTGCGGCCGGGCGCTGGGGGCGGGCGACTATCTGGCGCTGGCCACCCGCTTCGCCGCCCTGGTGCTCGACGACGTGCCGCGCCTGGGGCCGGATAATTTCGATCTGGCGCGCCGCTTCATCGTGCTGGTCGACACGCTGTACGAGCAGAAGGTCAAGCTGTTCGCCTCGGCCGAGGACCAGCCCGACGCGCTCTACCGCCAAGGCCGGGGCGCCGAGGCTTTCGAGCGTACGGCCTCGCGCCTCGCGGAAATGCAAGGCGCGGCCTATCTGGACCTGCCGCACCTGTCATGAGCGGCGCGCTGCCATGGCCCCCGCCCCGCCGTTCCCCTTTGTCACGTCATCGTGATGACCATGGCAGGGCTGTGACCGGCGGGGCGGTAGGCAAGCGATGCGCTCTTTGCTTGGGTATCGCCGGTGATTTTCTGCGATTGATTTTCTGCGATCTGGCGCGCCGTGTCCGGAAATCGGCCCGCACGGCGCCGTCCGGCCGCCCGTGCCGGCGCCTCTTGCCCGGCGGGAACGGAAAGGTGAGCATGCGCGCAGAGCAATCCTGCCCGTGACGAATATTGGGCGGCGGGCCGCGAAACGTGACAGTAGGGTTGGGCATCGGTCGGCATCGGGCCGGAATTCCGTCATGATCGGCGGGCACGGTGCGCGACCGGACAATGACGCGGCCATGCGGGCCGCGAGCGAGGAGATGTCGTCAAGATGGCAGGCGTAGATATCCTGTCGACCGCGTTCAGCGGCGCCAACACGGCCTATCTGGCCGAACTCTATGCCCGCTGGGCGGCGGACCCCGGCAGCGTCGATCCATCCTTCGCCACCCTGTTCTCGGTCATGGACGAGGAAAGCGCTGCGATCCTGCAGGATGCCGAAGGGGCCTCGTGGTCGCCGCGCGCCGCGATGATCGCCGAGGCGGCAGTGCCCGCGGCCGCCGCCGCACCGGTTTCGGTCGAAAGCCTGCACGCCGCCGCCGACGACAGCCTGCGCGCCACGCAGTTGATCCGCGCCTATCGGGTGCGCGGGCACCTCGAGGCCCGGCTGGACCCGCTGGGGCTGCAGGTCCCCAAGCCGCATGCCGACCTGGACCCGGCGACCTACGGCTTCGGGCCCCAGGACCTGGACCGCCCGATCTATCTGGGCCAGATCGTGGCCAAGCTGACCGGCACCCAGACCGCGACCATCGCCCAGGTGGTGGACGCGTTGCGCGCCGTCTATTGCGGGCCGATCGGCGCCGAGTTCATGCATGTGCAGGACCCCGCGCAGCGCAACTGGCTCCAGGCGCGGCTGGAAGGCGACGATTGGCGCGTAAGCACCACGGCGGCGCAGAAGAAGATCATCCTGGACCAGCTCACCGAGGCCGAGGGGTTCGAGGCATTCTGCCAGAAGCGCTATGTCGGCACGAAGCGTTTCGGGCTGGAGGGCGAGGACGTCACCATTCCCGCGCTGCATGCGGTGATCGACCAGGTCGCCAAGGACGGCGTGCGCTCGGTGGCCATCGGCATGCCGCATCGCGGGCGGCTGAACACGCTGGTGAACGTGGTGCGCAAGCCCTATACCGCGATCTTCAGCGAATTCGCCGGCGCGTCGTTCAAGCCCGACGACGTGCAGGGTTCGGGCGACGTGAAATATCACCTGGGCACGTCGACGGATGTCGATATCGACGGGCATACCGTGCATATCTCGCTGCAGCCCAATCCCTCGCATCTCGAAGCGGTCGATCCGGTGGTGATCGGCAAGGTGCGCGCGGCGCAGGACGATGACGGCCCGCAGACCCGCAGCCGCCACATGGCGCTGCTGCTGCATGGCGACGCGGCCTTCGCCGGGCAGGGCCTGGTCTACGAGACGATGGCGATGTCGCAGTTGATCGGCTATCGCACCGGCGGCACCATCCATATCGTGGTGAACAACCAGATCGGATTCACCACCGTGTCCGCCCACGCCTATTCCGGCCTGTACTGCACCGACATCGCCAAGGCGGTGCAGGCCCCGATCCTGCACGTCAACGGCGACGAGCCCGAGGCCGTGGTCTATTGCGCCCGGCTGGCCGCCGATTTCCGGCAGGCATTCGCCACCGACATCGTGCTGGACGTCGTCGGCTACCGCCGGCACGGCCATAACGAGTCCGACGAACCCTCCTTCACCCAGCCGACGATGTACAAGGCCATTGCCGCCCGTCCGACGGTGCGCACGCTCTATGCCGACCGGCTGGTGCGCGAGGGCGTGCTGACCGAGGCCGAGGCGGCGGCGAGCTGGGACGCGTTCCAGAACCGGCTTGAGGATTCCTATCAGGCGGCGCAGACCTACAAGCCCAACAAGGCGGACTGGCTGGAGGGATGCTGGTCCGGGCTGAAGCCGCCGCCGGCGGGCAGCGCCGAGTCCGAGCCCGCCACCGGCGTGCCGGTCGAGACCCTGCGCAGGATCGGCGACGCGCTGAGCACGGCGCCGGCCGATTTCAACATCAATTCGAAAATCGCCCGCCAGCTCAAGGCCAAGGCCGACATGTTCCGCACGGGCGAGGGCATCGACTGGGCGACCGGCGAGGCGCTGGGCTTCGGCTCGCTGCTGCTGGAGGGGCACCGCGTGCGGCTGTCGGGCGAGGATTGCCAGCGCGGCACCTTCAGCCAGCGTCATGCGGTGCTGACGGACCAGATCAACCAGAACACCTACGCGCCGCTGAACAATATCGACGCGTCGCAGGGCGTGTTCGAGGTCTATAACTCGCTGCTGTCCGAATTCGGCGTGCTGGGCTTCGAATATGGCTACTCGCTGGCCGATCCGAACGCGCTGGTGCTGTGGGAGGCACAGTTCGGCGATTTCGCCAACGGCGCGCAGGTCATCATCGACCAGTTCATCGCCTCGGGCGAGACCAAGTGGCTGCGCATGTCCGGCCTGGTCCTGCTGCTGCCCCATGGATATGAGGGGCAGGGCCCCGAACATTCCTCGGCCCGGCTGGAACGGTATCTGCAGCTCTGCGCCGAGGACAATATGCGGGTGTGCAACATCACCACCCCCGCCAATTACTTCCATGCGCTGCGGCGCCAGTTGAAGCTGAACTACCGCAAGCCGCTGGTCGTCATGACGCCGAAATCCCTGCTGCGGCACAAGCTGGCGGTGTCCAACCTCGAGGAATTCGCATCCGGCACGTCGTTCCGCCCGGTGATCGGCGAGATCGACCCGATCGCCCATGGCGACGCGGTCGAACGGGTCGTGATCTGTTCGGGCAAGGTCTATTACGACCTGCTGGCCGAGCGGCGCGAGCGCGGACTGGACAAGGTCGCGCTGCTGCGGCTGGAACAATTCTATCCGTTCCCGGACAGGACGCTGGTCGAGCAATTGGCGCTGTATCCCAAGGCGCAGGTCGTCTGGTGCCAGGAAGAGCCGCAGAACATGGGCGGCTGGACCTTCGTCGATCGCCTCATCGAGGACGTGATGGCGAAGGCCGGCCGCAAGGGCGCCCGCCCGATCTATGTCGGACGCGCCGCGGCGGCCAGCCCGGCGACCGGCCTGGCGCGCATCCATGCCCGCCAGCAGGCCGGGCTGGTCGCCCACGCGCTGACCGGCCAGGCGCCGACCAGCCACGCGCCGGGCATCGGCTGACGAAGGCGGCCGGGACGGCGCTGTCGCTCCGGCCGCGATCGGGTCATGATGAGACTGCACATGCCGGCACGCGGATTCGTCCGGTAGAGGAATTGGCCGGTAGAGGGATTGGAAAGAGAGCATGTCTGCCGAGATCAGAGTGCCGACGCTGGGCGAGAGCGTCACGACCGCCACCATCGCGAAATGGCTGAAGAAGCCGGGTGAGTCGGTGACGGCCGACGAGCCGGTGGTCGAGCTGGAGACCGACAAGGTCAGCGTCGAGATCGCCGCCCCCGAGGCCGGGGTGATGGGGCCGCAACTGGTGGCCGAGGGCGACGAAGTCGAGGTCGGGGCCGTGCTGGCGTCGGTCGAGGCCGGCACCCAGGCGCCCGCGCCCAAGACCCAGGCACCCCCCAAGACCCCGGCCAAGACTCCGGCACCCAAGACCCTGGCCCCCAAGACCCCGGCCCCCAAGGCCCTGGCCGGCGTGCAGGCCCAGCCCCCCGCCAGCGGTCCGGTCGCCCGCCCGGCCACCCCGCCCTCGGACGTCGCGGCGCAGGGGGCGGCCCATGCCCCCATGCCCTCGGCACAGAAGATCCTGGCCGAAAAGGGCCTTTCGACCGCCGAGATCGGGATCGGCACCGGCAAGGCGGGCCGGATCACCAAGGCCGACGTGCTGGCCTTCCTGGCGCGGCCGGCCCCGGCCAGGACAACCCCCGCCCCGGCTCCCGCCGCCCCGCCGCGCACCGACGACCCGCGCGAGCAACGGGTGAAGATGACCCGCCTGCGCCGGACGATCGCACGCCGGCTGAAGGAGGCGCAGGACAGCGCGGCCCTGCTGACCACGTTCAACGAAGTGGACATGACGGCGGCCAAGGCCCTGCGCGCGACGTATCGCGAGGCGTTCGAGAAGAAGCATGGCGGCGTGAAGCTGGGCTTCATGTCCATCTTCGCCAGGGCGACGATCGCGGCGCTGAAGGAATTCCCGGCCATCAACGCGGAAATCGACGGTGACGACATCATTTATCGCGAATTCGTCAATCTGGGGATCGCGGTCGGCGGTCCGAACGGGCTGGTCGTGCCGGTGATCCGCGACGCCGACCGGATGGGCTTCGCGGACATCGAGCGCACCATCGCCGATTTCGGCCGGCGCGCGCGCGACGGCGCGCTGAAGCTCGAGGAACTGTCGGGCGGAACGTTCTCGATCACCAATGGCGGCATCTACGGATCGCTGATGTCGACGCCGATCGTCAACGCGCCGCAATCGGGCATCCTGGGCATGCATGCGATCCAGGACCGGCCGGTGGCCGTGGACGGCCAGGTGGTGATCCGGCCGATGATGTATATCGCCCTGACCTACGACCACCGCATCGTCGACGGCAAGGAAGCCGTCAGCTTCCTGGTGCGCGTCAAGCAGAACGTGGAAGATCCACGCCGTCTGCTGCTCGAAATCTGAGAGCCTGGCCGGACATGCGCGCTGGCGGCGATCCGACGCGTGTTTCCTGCGCGTCGGTGCTCACGGCCCACAAGGCCGCTCCGCTCCGATGCTCGAAAACCCACGCCGGCCGTGCCGCTGCGCGGCCCTCTTGCTCACCAGCCTGCATGTCCGGCCAGGCTCCGATATGCGGGGCCGGACGTGCAGGCCCGTCCAACGCGGGACAGAATCATGACCATTGAAATCAAGGTGCCGACCCTCGGCGAGAGCGTCGCGACCGCGACGATCGGCAAATGGCTGAAGCAGCCGGGCGACGCGGTGGCTGCCGACGAACCGGTGGCGGAACTGGAAACCGACAAGGTCAGCGTCGAAGTCGCGGCGCCCGCCGCAGGCCGCCTGGGCGCGCAGCTTTATGCCGAAGGGGACGAGGTCGAGGTCGGCGCCGTGCTGACCACGGTCGAAGCAGGCGCATCCGGCGCGAAAGAGGCGCCCAAGGCCGCAACCACGCCGCCCGCGCCCACACCTGCGCCGGCCGTCGCCCCGCCGGCCGAGACGGAGTACGATTACGATGTCCTGGTCATCGGCGCCGGTCCCGGCGGCTATGTCTGCGCCATCCGCGCGGCCCAGTTGGGCTTCAAGGTCGCATGCGTGGAAAAGCGGGCGACGCTGGGCGGAACCTGCCTGAACGTGGGCTGCATTCCCTCGAAGGCACTGCTGCAATCGTCCGAGAATTACCATGCCGCGACGCACGATTATGCCGGGCACGGCATCCTGATCGACGGCGTCAGGCTGGATCTGGCCCGCATGATGGCCCGCAAGGGCGAGGTGGTCGAGGCCAACGTGAAAGGCGTCGAATTCCTCTTCAAGAAAAACAAGGTCACCTGGCTGAAGGGCTTCGCGAAGCTGGAAGGCACCGGCCGCGTCACCGTGGACGGCAAGCCGGTGACGGCGCGGCATATCGTGATCGCCAGCGGCAGCGACAGCGCGGACCTGCCGGGCGTCACGGTGGATGAGAAGACCATCGTCACCTCGACCGGCGCGCTGGAACTGTC
This sequence comes from Nguyenibacter sp. L1, assembly GCF_035199985.1. Taxonomy (GTDB): domain Bacteria; phylum Pseudomonadota; class Alphaproteobacteria; order Acetobacterales; family Acetobacteraceae; genus Gluconacetobacter; species Gluconacetobacter vanlangensis. The sequence goes on along the minus strand of NZ_CP127015.1, from coordinate 2,266,977 downwards.
CGCGGTGCCGAAACGGCTGGTGGTGATCGGCGGCGGCGTCATCGGCCTGGAACTGGGCAGCGTGTGGAAGCGCCTGGGGGCCGAGGTCACGGTCGTCGAGTTCCTCGACCGCCTGGTGCCGGGCACGGATGGCGAAATCGCCAAGCAGTTCCAGCGGATTCTGGCCCGGCAGGGCCTGGGGATGAAGCTGGGCCACAAGGTGACCAAGGCGGAAAAGACCGCCCAGGGCGTGGTCCTGACGATCGAGCCGACGGCGGGCGGCAAGGCCGAGACGCTGGAATGCGACGTCGTCCTGCTGTCGATCGGGCGGGTCGCGGCCAGCCGCAACATGGGGCTGGAAGAGGCCGGCGTGGCGCTGGACGCGCGCGGGCGCATCGTCACCGACGCGCATTTCGCCACCAGCCTGCCGGGGGTCTATGCGATCGGCGACGTGATCGCCGGCCCGATGCTGGCGCACAAGGCCGAGGACGAAGGCGTGGCCCTGGCGGAAATCCTGGCCGGGCAGAAGGGGCATGTGAACTACGATGCCATTCCCAGCGTGGTCTATACCTGGCCCGAGGTCGCGACGGTCGGCCGGACCGAGGAAAGCCTGAAAGAGGCTGGAATAAACTACAAGGTCGGCAAGTTCCCCTTCATGGCCAATGGGCGCGCGCGCGCCATGGGCATGACCGACGGGTTCGTCAAGATCCTGGCCGACGCGGCGTCGGACCGGGTGCTGGGCGTGCATATCATCGGCCCCGGCGCCGGAGAGATGATCGCCGAGGCGACCCTGGCGATGGAATTCGGCGCGTCGTCCGAAGACGTCGCCCGCACCTGCCACGCCCACCCGACCCTCAGCGAGGCGGTGAAGGAAGCCGCGCTGGATGTGGAAAAGCGCGCGATCCATATCTGACCGGCTTGATCTGACCGGCTTGCGGGCCGGCCTTCGGGCCCGTCTCCGGGAACGGATGGTTGGACGGCGCGTCATGGCCAGGGGGCGGGCTTCGGTGCGGGGGATGGGAAAGCGGGGGATCGCGATGCGGGCAGTCGGTACGCTGGCGCTTCCCGGGGCCTGGATCGTGGCGGCGGGCGTTCTGGCCGTTTCCGCTCCCGCCCGGGCCGCCGCTCCGCAATCCGCGCCGGTCTCCCCGGCCGCGATCGCGACTCCGGCCGAGGACACCCCGCCCGTCGACATCCCTGCCTTGCCGGCCCTGGATGACGACGCAGCGCGGGCCGAGGCGGCGCGGCTGGCCGGGCTGATGCGCCGGCTCGTGCCGCATTTCCAGCCCGTCCCACCGGTCCGCGCCATGGATTGGATCCGCCTGGCGCGCGCCCAGGTCCGTGATGCCCATCTGCCGATCGACCGCGCGCAGTTGCTGATGGTCGTCGATCGCAATCCCCGGGTGCAGCGCGTCTGCTTCATGCTGGCGCTGCCCGATGGCGCGCCGTGGCAGGTGCTCGGGACCGCCCGCGTCTCGACCGGCCAGACGGGGCGCAAATATTATTACATCACCCCGACCGGCGCGTTCATCAACTCGGCCGACCGGCTGGGGTATCGCGCGCAGGGCACCCGGAACGAGCACGGCATTCGCGGCATCGGCGCCAAGGGCATGCGGGTCTGGGACATGGGGTGGCAATGGGCGGAAAAGGGCTGGCTGCCCAGCCGCGAGAAGGGGCAGATCCGGCTGGAGATCCACGCCACCGATCCCGATTTCCTGGAAACGCGGCTGGGCCACCCGGCGTCCGAAGGCTGCGTGCGCATTCCGGCGGCGCTGAATGTCTTCATGGACCGGTACGGGCTGATCGACGCGCTGTACGAACAGGCCGCAAGCTATGACGGTCGATTCCGCGCCCTGCTGCCCCATGATCGCACCCCCACGCCGATCGCGGGCGACTGCCTGATCGTGGTGGATTCCGCCGACCCGCCGCCCGCCACCAATTGAAGGGGCCGCGGGGCAGAGCCCCGACAAAAAGACCGCGGGCCGGCCGGATCTTCCGCTTTCCACGGCCGGACGGTTCGCTCATGATAATGTGATGCGAAAGACCGGATTGCGCCTCGCCCTGATCCTGCCCGCCCTGGTGGCGGCATCGCCGGGGCGCGCGGCGCCCCAGCTCGCCCCCGACACTCCCACGCCGGCACGCGTCGCCGCCGCCATCGCCGCCGACGGGCCCCAGCGCGCCCTGGGCCGGCTGGCGGATTCCGACCAGTTCGATACGGTAACGGACGGAATCGCCGCGGCCGATCCGGCCTGGCTGGCCCTGGTGCCCGGCATGGCGCCGGGCCTGGATTCCGACAGCGGACCGGCGGTGGCCGGCGCGCTGGCCCTGGCCCTGCCGCAGAACGCGCGGCTGGTCCTGCAGGTGCTGGATGCGCGCTATGCCGCGCTGGACCCGCGCCATGTCTGCGCCCGCCCCTTCATGCGTGACGCGGTGCCGGACGTCGCGGGCTATGTCCGCCGCACCCGCGCGGCGCTGCGCCGGATGCGGGACCGGTCGCTGCGTGCGGTGCGCGACCAGTGCCTGGCGGCGCTGGGCCCCGCGAAAGGGGCGCCATAGGGCCCGGGGGGCCCGGGTCCGCTCTATCTGGCGGCTTTCCAGGCGTGCAGCGCCGCCAGCGTGCCGCTGATATGCCCGGCGGGCGCCATGGCGCTGTAGGCGAACAGGACGTGTCCGTCCGGCGCGATCACGTACGAGGTCCGGCTGGCATAATGGACCAGCGGCATCCTGGAATCATAGGACGTGGCGATCTTGCCGTCCGGATCGGCCGCCACGGGGAAGCGGCTGCGGCATTCGCTGACCGAAAACCGGTCCAGCGTCTCGATCTTGTCCATCGACACGCCGATGACCGTGGCGCCCAGCGCCTTGAACTGGTCCATCGCGTCGGCGAAATCATGCGCCTCGATGGTGCAGCCGCGGGTGAAGGCGGCGGGATAGAAATACAGCACCACCGGCCCGCGATGCAGCGCATCGGCCAGGCTGAAGCGGAATTCCTTGCCGCCCAGGCTGGCCGGCGCGTCGAACAGCGGCGCCGCGCTGCCCAGCTTCAGCGCCGCCCGCGCCGGCGAGAGCGAAATGACACCCACGAACGCCATGGCCAGCGCGCCCGGCAGCGCTACCCCCAGCCGAGCATACCGCGCCGGCGCGCGGCGGGTCTCGTCACGCCACGGGCCCGTCGGCCGTTTTGCGATCCGTTTCAAGAAGGCGGCACGGGGCATGATGGACCCTTCCGGTCACGAGACAGGGCGATCGAAAGCGCGATCAGGACTTCGAATCGGGCGAGATGACAACACAATTATCGGCGCCGGTCGACAGGCGCCGGCAGGCCGCGATCGCCGCGTCATGCGACAGGCCCGTCAGGCGCGCGCGATAGAGCTGCCCATGGGCCACGTGCACGCTGGCGACCTGCGGCCGCGCGCCGCCCAGCACGGAAGCGCCCAGCACCGATGCGGCGCGGCTGCGGGCATGCCCCGCGGCCTGCGAGGCCATGGAAGGCGTGCCGAACGCCCCGACCTGGATCGCCCAGTCATGCGCCGCCGGTACCATGCTGCCGCGGCGCAGCAGCGGCGCGGGCTCGGCCATGGCCGGGTTCACCAGGTGAAAGCCCTGCATCGCCGCGGCGGACGGGCGCGGCGCCACGGGCGGCGGGGGCGCCGCCGCGGCGATCTGGACCGGGGCGGAGACCGGCGCGGCGGCAGGCGCGTCCTCGTTCCCGTTCCGGACGCGGCCGGCCCAGGCGGCGCGGACCGCGTCGGCCGGCGTGCCGCCGCCGGCGGGGGCCACGCTCTTCCACGCCGTATAGGACGGGGCGGCCATGCGGTCGGGCTCGGCCGGGGCCTCGGCCACCTGCACCGGCTGGCCCTCATTGCCGTCCTCGCGTTCGTTGCGCCGGGCCCAGGCCATGCGCACGGACCGGGTCTGGTCGCTGGTCTGCGCGCTGGCATAGACATGGCCGCGCGCGATATCGTGCGCCTCGACCATCAGGTCGGCCTGCGAGCGGACATTGGGCGTGATGCCGGCGATCTGCGGGCCGATCGCCGCCACATAGTTGCGGGTTTCGCGCGGCAGGCCGCGATTGCGGGTCAGGAAATCGTCCAGCCGTCCCGGCCCGGTATTGTACGCGGCCAGAAAGCCGGGCGAGCCGTAGATGTCGTACATCTGGCGGATATAGGCGGTACCGGCCAGGATATTGTCATGCGGATTGTACGGGTCGTCGCCCAGCCCGTATTCCGCCTTCATCTCGTCATAGGTCGGCGGCATCAACTGCATCAGCCCCATGGCCCCCGGGGCCGAGGTCACGAACTGGCCGTTGCGGAACAATTGTCCGCCGGATTCGCGCTGCATCACCGCGCGGATCCAGGTATCGGGCACGTCGAAGCGCCTGGACGCTTCCGTGATGTAGGGGCCCCACGGATCGTCGGCCGGACCCGGCGGCGCGTAATAGGATTTCGCATGGGCGCGATAATCGGCCGCTTCCTGCGTCACCGGGATCTGCGGCCCCGCGCCGGGGGCGGTGGCGCACGCGGCCAGCAGCCCCATCAGCCCGACCGCCCCCGCCGCGCGCGCGCCGCGCTCGGCCTGCTTGCGCCGGGACGGGTGGGGGGCGGTATGCGGCGATCGGGTCATCAGGGGCTCATCCGGAACAGGCATGGCGGAACGCAGGCAGGGGGTCGGCAGGCACCGGCCATGACGGAGGCGAAGGTTCGGAGCGCAGATGTAAGGCAGGGATTTGGGACCAATTTATGGCCGGATCCGGGACGCGGGGCCCAGGAACGACCCGAGACGGCATTCGGCATCGGATTTCTGCCCCGGTACGGCCTGGTCAGGCGCGGAAGTTCAGGCTGATGAAAAAGAACGTCGTCTAAGGCTTTACAGAAATACGATGTTTTGCGCAACAATGTCACGCCTCCGGACGGGGTGTTTTTCGCCGTGCGCCGGGGACGTCCGCATCCCGCGGCGGACCGGCCGCTGTCCGGTTGCGGCGGGCGGGGCAATCGGCTAACGCCACGGCATGAGTGCGATGCCAGATATTCCGGACATGTCGGAATGCGCGGACCCCGTCCTGGGGCCGCCCAGGCCGGTCAGGCGTCTCGTTTCGGCCCTGCGCGACATCGCCGGCGGCCTGGCGATGTGGCGGCTGGCCGTCTCGCTGGGCTGGCTGGATATCAGGCTGCGCTATCGCGGCTCGGCCCTGGGGCCGTTCTGGCTGACCCTGTCCACCGCGATCATGATCGGCGCGATGGGCCTGATCTACGGCCGGCTGTTTCATATGGACCTGGCCCGCTACCTGCCGTACCTGGCCCTGTCGATGACCTTGTGGCAGGTCGGGATCGGCACGATCCTGACCGAGGCCTGCACCTGCTTCATCGATGCCGAGCGGATGATCCGGGCGGTGCGCCTGCCCTATTTCCTGCAGCCGATGCGCGTGATGGTGCGCAACGCGGTGGTATTCGGCCACAATATCGTGGTGCCGCTGGGGGTGTTCGTGATCTTCGGCGTCTGGCACGGCGCGACCATGCTGCTGGCGCTGCCGGGCATCGCGCTGTGGCTGGTCAACGGGCTGGCGGCGGGGCTGCTGCTGGGCTGTTTCTGCGCGCGTTTCCGCGACGTGCCGCCCATCGTGACCAGCGGGCTGCAGCTCGCCTTCTACGTCACGCCGGTCATGTGGTCGGCGTCGCAATTGCGCGGCCATGGCTGGTGGCTGCCGCTGAACCCGTTCTATCCGCTGCTGGAGGTCGTGCGCGGTCCCCTGCTGGGCCAGGTGCCGGCCGCCCCGATCTGGGCCGAGGCCGTGTCCTGCAGCGTGCTGCTGTGGCTGGGCGGGCTGTTCGTGTTCTCGCGCAGCCGCACGCAACTGGCCTTCTGGGTCTAGGGCGATGACCGGCACGATCGTCCCCGCCATCCGGGCGGAAAACCTGTCTTTGTCCTTTCCGGTCTTCCACGGCGGCGCGCGCTCGCTCAAGAAGACCCTCTTCGCCGGGGCGAAGCGGCCGCTGGCGGCGCTGCGCGGCTCCGGCGTGCCGACCGGCGGGGTGATCGCGGCGGACGGCACGGCGCGGATCATGGTCCATGCGCTGCAGGACGTCAGCTTCTCGGTCCGCGCGGGCGAGCGGCTGGGCCTGGTCGGCCATAACGGGGCCGGCAAGTCCACCCTGCTGCGCGCCCTGGCCGGGATCTACGAGCCCGCGGGCGGCTGGGTCGCGGTCAGCGGCTCGGTCAGCGCGCTGCTGGACCCGTCGGCGGGCATGAATCCCGAACTGACGGGGCGCGAGAACATCGCCCTGCGCGGGCGGCAGATGGGCCTGGACGGCGCCGCCCTGCGCCGGCTGGAAGAGGATGTCGAAACCTTCGCCGAGCTGGGCCCCTTCATGGACCTGCCGGTGCGGCTCTGCTCGACGGGCATGGGCGTGCGGCTCAGCTTTGGGCTGGCCACCGCCATCGCGCCGCAGATCCTGCTGATGGACGAATGGTTCCTGGCCGGCGACGCCCTGTTCCGCGAAAAAGCGCGGGCGCGCATGACCGGGGTGATCCAGGGCGCGGACATCCTGGTGGTGACGTCCCACGCCCTGTCGACCATGCGCGAATGGTGCACGCGCGTGCTGTGGATGGAACATGGCCGCGTGCGCATGGACGGCCCGGCCGAACTGGTGCTGGACGCCTACGCGGCCGGGCGCGACTGACGGCCCCATCGGGCGGGCGCCGGCCCGATCCTTTCGGCCGGCCCGGCGCCCGCCCGGTCAGCTTGCGATCTGCACGCGGATCGACTCCGTGCGCTCGACCACGTTGATCGCGACTTCCTCGCCCGCCCGCACCAGGCGGACCGTGACCCGCTCGCCGCCGACCTCCAGGTTGTACAGCGTCATTTCCTGCAGGAACTCGGGCAGGCGCGGCCGTTCGAAATGCACCGCCACCGCCGCCGGATCGAACCCGAGCCCCAGCGTGGACTGGATCAGCGCCGGCAGGGTGGCCGCCGCCCAGGCCTGCGGCGAGCACGCGACCGGATAGCGCACGGGCCCTTCGGCCCGGTTGCGGGTAAAGCCGCAGAACAGTTCCGGCAGCCGGCGCAGGTCGGTATAGAACGCGGCGTCGAACATGCCGCGGAACAGGCGCTCGGCCTCGTTGCGATAGCCGTGGCGCGCCAGGCCCAGCCCGATCAGCGCATTGTCGTGCGGCCAGACCGACCCGTTGTGATAGGCCATCGGGTTATAGCGCGCCTCGCCCTCGGGGATGGTGCGGATGCCCCAGCCCGTGAAGGACGACCGGTGCATCAGTCCCTCGACCACGCACGGCACGCGATCCGGCGTCGCGATGTCGGTCAGCAGGATGTGCCCGGCATTGGACGACCGCACGCGGCAGGGCCGCTTCTGCCCGTCCAGCGCCAGCGCATAGGTGCCCAGCTCCTCGATCCAGAACCGGGCGTTGAAGGCCACGCGCAGGGATTCGGCATGCTGGTCCTGCCGGTCGGCATAGGCCGTCTTGCCCAGCCGGCGCCCGATGACCGCGGCGGCCCGCCGCGCGGCATAGACATAGGCCTGGACCTCGCACAGCGCGATCGGGCCCTCGGCCAGCGTGCCGTCCGCGTGGAAGACGCTGTCCCAGCTATCCTTCCAGCCCTGGTTGACCAGCCCTTCCTTGTTGCGGCGGCCATATTCCACGAACCCGTCGCCGTCGCGGTCGCCATAGCGGTCGATCCATTCGATGGCGCGCTCGATATTCGGCCAGATGGTGGTCAGCAGCGTGACGTCGCCCGTGCGTTCCAGGTACTGGCCGGCCAGCATGACGAACAGCGGCGTGGAATCGATCGACCCGTAATAATGGCGGAACGGCACCTCGCCCAGCTCGGCCATCTCGCCGTGGCGGACCTCGTGCAGGATCTTGCCCGGCTCGGCGTCGGCCACCGGGTCCTCGATATGGGCCTGGTGGCGGGCCAGGTAATTCAGCACCCCGCGCGCGATCTCGGGGTCCAGCCACAGGGTCAGCATCGCGGTGATCAGCGCATCGCGGCCGAAGGCGGTGCTGAACCACGGCACCCCGGCATAGGGGTACGGGCCCGTCTTCTTGTCGGTCAGCAGCATGTAGATGTCGCAGATGCAGCGACGGATGGCCTCGTTGAAGATCTCGTTCGAGGTAGCGATCGCCGCCGCGCGGGACGAGGACAGGCGCAGCGCGCGCCGCGCCTCGACCGCCCCGGACAGGAAGCGCCGGTTCGGCCGGGCCTCATGCTGGCCGTCGGGGTCGCATTCGACCTCGTAATGGATCAGCACCCGCTTGCCCGGCGCCAGGTCGAAGCGAAAGGCGGCATGCCGGGCATCCAGCGACGCCGGCGGCGGCCAGAAGCGCAGTTGCGTGGTGCGCCGGCGGCCATCCAGCCCGTCATAGGCCAGGCTGACCTCGCTCTCGCCGACCTGGGGCGGCAGGCGCGTGCCGCGCCGCGCGCGGGTCGAGCCGCGCGCCTCGAACAGATCGGCGAAATCGGCCGAAAAACGGATATCCAGCAGCGCGGTGCGCGGCACGACGTCGAAATTGCGGATCTCCAGACGCTCGTAGCAAACGCGGTTCCACAGAAAACGCGACCGCCGCACATGCAGCAGGTCGTGGTTCATCGCCGGGGTATCGGTCCCCTCCGGGCCTTCGATATCGGTATTGGTCAGGTCGACCGACAGCATGACGTTGTTTTCGCGCACCGTCGAGGACAGCAGGATCGGCCGCGTGCCCTGCAGGCTCAGCGACAGCCCGGACAGATAGCGCGTATCGTGGAAATACAGCCCGTCCGCGATCCCGTCGCCGAACAGGATGTCGCCCGTCTGGTCGAAGACGCCGAACATGTCTCCCTGCTTGAGCGTATGCAGCCGCCGTTCGGACAGCAGCGACTTTGCCGCGACCGGGAACGCGTCCGGGGTCGCCGGCTCGTGGGGGGACGGGTGGGTGTCGGTCTGAACGTCCATGACGGTGATGATCCCTTCGCGGTTCCCGGCATCGCCGGACGGATCCGAACAGATATTTTCAGAGCAGATTTGGATCAGAGCAGTTTGGCGAATTTGAGGAGCAGCCACGTAATGCCCATGAACAGCGCGCACACGAAGCCGGCCTCGACCGTGCCGAACGCGCCCGAGGCCAGGAACATCCCGCCGGTATTCATGCCGAAGAACCCGGTGACGAACGTCGCCGGCAGCATCAGCGTGGTCACGATCGACACGGTATAGAGGCGCCGGTTGGTCTCCTCGGCCTGGCCCGACGCCAGCTCATCCTGCAGCGCGCGGGCGCGGTCCTGCAGCGCCATCAGGTCGTCCAGCGCCGCATGGATCTGGCGCTGCGAGCGGTCGCGGATATCGTCCTCGGCCCATTCAGGCAACTCCAGGTCCTCGCTGTGGAAGATACGGTCGACCGGCGTCGTGACCCGGCGCAGTTCGGTCGACCGGCGCCGCACCTTGCCGATCAGGCCGCTGATGCGGCCGAAATCGGTATGCTGGTCGAGTGTGAGCAGAAGATCCTCGGCCCGGTCAAGCTGGTCGTCCAGCATGGCCAGCGTGCGCCGCACGCTGTCGGCGAATTCCAGCAGCGTGAAATCGACGACTTCGGCCGGGGTGCGCGGCGTGTCGTCATGCTGCAGCCAGCGATAGGCCGCGCCCAGCGCCGGCACCGGATGGCGCCGCGTCGTGACCAGCAGCCCGGGCAGGGCGGCGAAACGCCAGGCCGAGACGTTGGTGTCGTCGTCGCTCATGCTCTCGTCGAAGCCGGGCAGCGCGCCATAGACCGCGTCGCCGTCGGCTTCCAGCCGCACGCCGCGCTCGGTGCCGGCCAGGGTCGCGCGCGCTTCCTCGGGCAGGCAGGCGATCGCCTCGACCCGGGCCCGGCTGGCGGTGTGCACCACGTCGTAATGCAGCCAGACCCAGCTTCCGTCCCGCTCGGCCTTCCCCCCATCCGTCTCCTTGTCCGCGTCTTTGTCCGCGCCTTTGTCCGCCCTGGCGGGATCGAACGCGGGCAGGGCGCCCAGATACTGTGCCGCCTGGCGCGAGGACAGCGGGACCGGCCGATGCCCGGGCGCGCACGCGACCGCCCAGACCAGGCCGTCGGCGGCATCGGTCAGCGACGGATCTGCAAGCGGGCGTTCGGTCTGGGCAATCATATCGGGCATCGGCACATCCGGGGGGCATCACGGGACCGCGCGGAACGCAACGGCACACTTGGCATGCCCGCCTGCTCGTTGCAATCCCGTGTCGCGGATGACCGCGCCAACCACGTCGCGGACGGCCGCGCCTGCGGCATTGCAGCTCAGGCCGCGCCCGTCGCCTCGCACCAGAAGCCCGCATGCGGGCGCGCGGCCTCGTCCTCCAGCATCGGGCCCAGGACGGCAACCGGGTGCTGCCCACGCGCGAACACCTCGCGGCAGGGCAGCGAGAAGGTCGGATTTTCCGGATGCGCGCCGGTCAGCGCCAGCAGCCCGTGTTCCGACAGCGCGTAGACCACGCGGCGGATATTGCCCCAATAGACGGCGCCCGCGCACATGCAGCACGGCTCGGCGCTGGTATAGAGCGTGCAATCCGCCATCGCCTCGGGCGAAAGGATCCGCGCCGCCTGGGACACGGCAAGCAGTTCGGCATGCTGCGTGGGGTCGCCGTCGGGCGGCAGCGCATTATTGATGGCGATGCTGACGACCCGCCCCTGGCCGTCGGCCACCAGGGCGGCGAACGGGTGCCGTCCCTGCGCCCGCGCATCGGCCGACAGGGCGATCGCCCGGCGCAGCAATGCCAGGTCGTGGGACGTCACCCCGTCGGACATCACCCCGTCGGACATCATCTGGGCGGGCGGGCCGTCATGCATCGTCTGCATCCTGAAACGTCGAAAAGGGGCGGAAACCGGGGGATGCGCGCAGGTCCGTCCGGCCGGGGGCGAGGCCCCGGCCGGACGGCGGCCAGCTCAGCTCAGGTCAGGTCCTGCGGAACCTTGCCGCCATTTTCGGCCAGCTTCTGCATGACCTGCCGGTGCAGCCAGATATTCATCGACGCCGTATCGTCGGTGTCGCCGGTATAATGCAGTTCCCCGGCCAGTTGCTTGCGCGCGGCCAGCGAACTGTCCAGCCCCAGCAGCTTCAGCAGGTCGACGATCGATTGCCGCCAGTTCAGCGGCTGCGGCGCCTTGGCGGCCATCTCGGTCAGGATGGCGGCGACGTCAACCGGTTGCGCGGGAGCAGGCTGCGCCGCCGCCGGCGCCGCGGGGGCGGCCTGCGCGGCGGGGGCCGCGGCGTCGGGGGCAGGCGTGGCGGGCGTGGCCGCGGGCGTCGGCGACGCCGCATGGCCGAAGATCGTCGAAAGGATCGAACCCAGGATGCTCATGGTCGGAAAACTCCGTGGGCGGAAGGCGCCCGGCATCCATGCCGGACGCCGGGCCGGGAAGGGATCAGTACCGATACAGGTCGTTCTTGAACGGCCCGTTGACCGGAACGCCGATATACTCGGCCTGTTTCTCGCTCATCCGGCTCAGCTCGGCGCCGACCTTGGCCAGATGCAGGGCGGCGACCTTCTCGTCCAGGTGCTTGGGCAGGGTATAGACCTTGCGCTCGTACGTTCCGGCCGGCGCGGTCCACAGCTCGATCTGCGCCAGGGTCTGGTTGGTGAAGGACGCCGACATCACGAAGGACGGATGGCCGGTCGCATTGCCCAGATTCACCAGCCGGCCCTCGGACAGCACGATCAGGCGCTTGCCGTCGGGGAAGACAACCTCGTCGACCTGCGGCTTGATGTTGTCCCACGGGAAGTTGCGCAGCGCGTCGATCTGGATTTCGGAATCGAAATGCCCGATATTGCAGACGATGGCGCGGTGCTTCATCGCGCGCATATGGTCGATGGTGATGATGTCGACATTGCCGGTGCAGGTGACGAAGATGTCGCCGCGCGGGGCGGCGTTTTCCATCGTCACGACCTCATAGCCCTCCATCGCCGCCTGCAGGGCGCAGATCGGATCGACCTCGGTCACCAGCACGCGGCAGCCGGCATTGCGCAGCGACGCGGCCGATCCCTTGCCCACGTCGCCATAGCCGGCGACCACGGCGATCTTGCCGGCCATCATCACGTCGGTGCCGCGGCGGATCGCGTCCACCAGGCTTTCGCGGCAGCCGTACAGATTGTCGAACTTCGACTTGGTGACGCTGTCATTGACGTTGATCGCCGGCACGGCCAGCGTGCCCTTCTTCGCCATCTCCCACAGCCGGTGCACCCCGGTCGTCGTCTCCTCGGACAGGCCGCGCACGTCCTTCAGCATCTCGGGATATTTGTCGTGCATCAGCACGGTCAGGTCGCCGCCGTCATCCAGGATCATGTTCGGCGTCCAGCCGTCCGGCCCCGTGATGGTCTGCTCGATGCACCACCAGAATTCCTCTTCGGACAGGCCCTTCCAGGCAAAGACGGGCACGCCCGTCGCGGCGATCGCGGCGGCGGCATGGTCCTGGGTCGAAAAGATGTTGCACGACGACCAGCGCACGGTGGCGCCCAGCGCGGTCAGCGTCTCGATCAGCACCGCGGTCTGGATCGTCATGTGCAGGCAGCCGGCGATGCGCGCGCCGGCCAGCGGCCTGCTGGCGCCGAATTCCTCGCGCAGCGCCATCAGGCCGGGCATCTCGCCCTCGGCGATCGCGATCTCCTTGCGGCCCCACGCGGCAAGCGCGATGTCCCGTACTTTGTAATCCGTGGCGGTCATGGTCGTCCTGTCTGCAGAAAAGGAAAAAAGGGTCGTCCGGGGGTATAGACGCTCGGGCCCGCCACGACCAGCCGGGGGTCAGGCCCCGGTTCCGGCGACGGTCCCGGGCCTATATTCGGTGCCGGCCTCATGTCCAGTTCCAGCTCCAGTTCCGGCCCCAGTTCCAATCTGGGCCACCGCCTCGGCCGCGCGCAGCACGCGCAGGAAATTGCCGCCCCAGATCGCCGCGATCTGCGCCGCGTCATAGCCGCGGCGCAGCAGCTCGGCCGTCAGGGCGGGGGACTCCGCGGCGTCGCGCCATCCCGCGATCATGCCGCCGCCGTCGAAATCCGAGGATATGCCGACATGCCGCACCCCGATGCGCCGGACGATATGGTCGATGTGATCGACGAAATCCGCGACGCCGACCGCGCGCGCCTGCCGGACCGCGCGCGGGCGCAGAAAGGCGTCGACCGCGGTGACATGCACCACCCCGTCGCAATCGCGCAGCGCGTCCAGTTGCTCGTCATCCAGGTTGCGCGGATGGTCGCACAGCGCCCGCGCGCAGGAATGGGTGGCCAGCACGGGGCTGCGCGACAGGCGCACCGCCTGCATCATGGTGCTGCGCGCGGCGTGCGACACGTCGACCATCAGGCCCAGCCGGTTCATCTCGGCGATCGCCTCGCGCCCCAGGCCCGACAGCCCGCCATGGCGGGTTTCGCCGTCGCCCAGCGCGGCCATCGGCCGGGCGGAATCCGCCAGCGCGTTGTGCCCGTTATGGGTCAGCGTCATGTAGCGCGCGCCCCGGGCGCGAAACTGCGCCAGCAGCGACAGGTCCTCGCCCATCGCATAGCCGTTCTCGACCGCCGGCACGATGGCGGTCGCCCCCGCGCGGAACGCGGCCTCGATCTCGTCCGCCAGGGGGCACAGCCGCGCCCCGGCCGCCTGGCCCGCCCGGCCGATCGCCTCCAGCATCTCCAGCGCCTGCCGGCCGATGGCGGCGTGGGACGGGGCATCTGTCGGCCCCTGCCCGACATAGGCGACCAGGCACGCCGCCGCGACTCCGCCGCGCCGCAGCTTGGGCAGATCGACATGGCGATAGGACGTATCCTGGGCAAAATCACCCCGGTCGGGCCAGGGGATGTCGATATGGGTATCGACCGTCAGGATGGAACGGTGCAGGGACTCGGGATCGGTCATTCCGCCATTCTAGATCATGCCGCCGCCAGGTCGAAGACCCCGTCACGCATCCCCTGGCATGCATCCTCTGTCACACATCCCCCTGTCGGGTCCCCTGTCGGGCATCCCCCGCCGCATATCCTCCCTCGCATATCCCCGCGTCGCGCATGGTGCGCCCCGTCCGGGGGCGCACCATGCCGGTCCCGCCCGGCGGCCGGCCGATGCAGGCGACCGATGCGGGCAATCCGCGCAGGCGATCAGTGCTGGGTTTCGGCATTGATCGGAATGCGATGGCCCTGCGGGGCCTCGGCTCCTTTCGGCAGGGTCACCGTCAGGATACCGTTCTGGAACCGGGCGGTGGCCTGGTCTTCCTTGATGCCGGACGGCAGGGCAAGCCGCCGCTCGAACCGGCCATAGCGCCGCTCGCTATAGCCGCTGGTCTTGTCGGCGGTTTCCTGGCGGCGCTCGCCGCAGATGCACAGCACGCCGTTATCGACGCTCAGCGTGACGTCTTTCTCGGTCAGGCCCGGCAGTTCGGCGGTGACGCTCAGCGCCGTGTCGGTCTCGGCCACCTCGACGCTGGGCCAGGTGCTGCCCGTCGGGCTGCGCGGATCCCATGCCTGCATGAAATCGTCGAACAGCCGGTCTATTTCGCGCTGGAGACTGACGAACGGGCCGCCCTGCCGTTCCTGCGCAGGCATCGGGACCCTGCTTTCATCCCGCCCCCAGGGCATAAGAGAACGCATAGCCATGGAACTATCCCCTTCTGCATGTCTGCATGGCCGTCCCTGAACGCCCGCGCGTCCGGGGCCGGCCGACGGGGCAGGGGGCCGCACAGGCCGCACGGGCCGCCCTGTCCGCCGAACCCCGCCCGGGATCCGGCCCCTGGAAGCTGGGATGCCCCCATCCGGAATCAAGGGCCCGGGGCCCCGGCCCCGTTCCAGCCAGGCCCCGTTCCGGCTCCCGCATCCGCATCCGGAACAAACCGCGAAACGCGTGGCCCAGCCTGCTGGCCCCGGCATCGGCGAAAACGATCCACAGACTCACCCACAAGGGTACCCCCGGATTCTGTGGATAAGCGACCCGGCCCACAAGGGCGGCGATACGCGCGCCGATGGCGGAAAACCGCCAAATTGGGGATTCCCTTCTGACGGGGCGCAGATTCCGCTTGCTT
Organism: Nguyenibacter sp. L1; assembly: GCF_035199985.1. Classification (GTDB taxonomy): domain Bacteria; phylum Pseudomonadota; class Alphaproteobacteria; order Acetobacterales; family Acetobacteraceae; genus Gluconacetobacter; species Gluconacetobacter vanlangensis. The sequence goes on along the minus strand of NZ_CP127015.1, from coordinate 2,251,976 downwards.
TTGGGAATGACACCGGATTCGCCACAAGGGTAAATAATTCACAGCCGCGAAAAACGGCGACGATCCGTACAACCCAACGGGCGGCCGCTACCGTCCGGAGCGTCGGATTCGACGAATTGCCCACGGAAATGGTGCCATCATCCACCGGAATGGCATCCCTTTCTCGGCATGATTGCCGCGACTGTCGATTGGGCGCCCGCAATGGCAGTTTTCGTCCACAGGGTCAACATGCCTCACCCGCGCCTTTGGTGATCGACGGCCCGGGGTTTTCCGCCCAGCCGGCGCATGGCGCATAATGTCGTCGTCAATCCGAAGGAGCGGCCGGCGGCGGTAATCTTCCCACCGCGCGCTACCGACCTCTCCATGCGCTATCGGCCTCGTGCGCGGCAACGGTCGCCGCTGCCGTGCGGGCAGCGGAAATGCGCACCCGCCAGATATTCCAGATATTAAGGCGTCCCACTCGCCAATCGCAGGCGTCCCGATCCCAAGCCGCCCATGGTGGGCCTCTTCCTCAAAGTCGAAGGGTTTCGCAAAGCGTACGCCAGCAACGGCCAATGAATTGTAATCCGTCATGTGACCGATGGCATCGGTCGTCCGCATGCTGCCGTCTTGGTGCGCTTGATCGTGCACGAAAAACGAATCATTGCAATGGGGAATAAGCAGGGCAACGTTCACTTCGCTATCGTTGCGACCAACTCCCTGGCGCCAAGGCCGGCGTCAGGGGGGGCGCACGTCCTTGGTCGGACAAAAACGAGATTAAGAATGATGGAATTCGTGTTGTTAAAGTTCGAGCGACCGTTCGCGATTTTGGGTTTGGCGTTGCTCTACTGATTTTTGGTTGCGCGATGACCAGTGCTGTCATGAATATGGGTAACGGAACATACATGATTAGCGGGCACGCGTCCGCAATACGCGGCGGTGCCATGGGGGCGACGCATGTAGCTCACGGGGATGCGAACGCCTACTATGTAAAGAAAAATCCAAAATATCACGTAATAATATCAAATTCTGAAGAATGGGATATCTACCAGAGCTCTTCTTTCGGAACATGGGCGGACGCCGTTTCTGAATATCAGTTTCTGAAAAAATAAATACTGTGTCCGAAATGATATATTACTTGATGGATCTGGGATTTGAAAGTGGAAAACGGCGATGTGAACAAATAAAAATCCCCGACTCTGGCAGCTTTTATTTCTGGTAATTTTTATTGTTATGATTGGGAAATAATTGTCAGGGGCGCTTTAGTGAGCGCGATCGCATCCTTGGTTCTCATGACCAGCATCCTGATGCCGTCAAGGTTGAGTTCGGTCTTGAAGCCGAACCGTTTATAAAAGAGACCAACTCCGGGCGGACGCCCACGAAAGGGATGCCCATCTTGAATGCCGCTGCGGCACAGTGCTGGATTGCGCGCGCTGTTAAATATACCCCATATCCCGCTACCGTTCATCGGCACGGCCCGCATGCAACTGCATATCGAGGAAATCTCGCGCTGCGTCGCCCGCGGTGCCCACGCTGTCGTGCTGCTCGATCGCGCAGGATGGCATACCACCGACAAGCTGAAGCTGCCCCGCAATATCAGCCTGATCTTCCTGCCCTCCTGCCCTCCCGCACTGAAACCGGTCGAGAATATCTGGCAGTTTCTTCGCGCCAACTGGCTGTCCAACACCGTCTTCGACGGCATCGATCACATCATCGACGCTGCCTGTTCCGCCTGGAACAATCTCGCCGCCCTCCCGGAAACCATCCGATCCATCGGGCTCAGAAAATGGGTTCACACAAGTCTGTGTCTATAACCGTTGGTATAACATCCTTTAAATTCGTTAGCCCGCAATATTCTTGCTTGCCATTAATTGGAACTACCCCTCGCATGGGCTATCTGCATCGCAGTAACCCACAACTGGAGCAGAATAATGCTTCCGGCGAACTTGATTAAATTGTGCAAGTTAGCATCCATGAATGTCTGCCCCTCCGCACTTAAACTATGATAAACTCGCCTGCCATACAAAGCTGTAACAAGCATGAAAGCATCGTAACTCCACAGAAATGATATCAATGACTGTGTGTTGGAACTAAGCTCATTCATGAAAAGACGTTTCGACATACGTCCATCGGGCGAAATAATAAAAATAAATCCGGAAAGGAAAATAATAACAAATAACGTGTAGAGTGGCCTCAAATAGAATCCCTCTGACGCGCCAATTATTTTCTCCGCTGTGCCATGGTAGAATAGGCCGCACTCATTGAGAACAGCAACCAAAGCGCCTATTGATCCACCTATCATTATCTTTATTATAGATCCGAACCAAGTTTCTATAACATACTCGGATTTGAAATCAAAACTGAGACGCATAGAGTTTCTAAACCTATTATACAGTCGAACCAAAAAGCTTTCTTTTACTTCATATACCATATCATCTCTCTCGCTCTAAAGGGCGTTATGTAATTTCGTGCGTGATTGGTTCAGTAATGCTGAATGACGCAAGTCGCAAGTTGCATACGCGCCGTGAGAGGCGGGAAAAACCATCACGCGGAAGTGAGGCCCGACAAAGTTGCATCTGCTCCATATGGGTGGACGGCCGATCCTCCGAATTGGGGCAACCAACAGGGAATCATAAATGATTCAAGATGGCCTTGGACGGGCTCCCAGGGAAAGGATGCTGTGGGCGAGCAGGGTGAGGATGACAAGAGCGCCCCCAGAAAGCGCGTATCGGGTAGGTTCTTCGCCCAGAATAGTCCAGATCCACAGCGGGCCAAGTACAGTTTCGAGTAGCAGAAATAGACCGACTTGTGGGGCTGGCAGAAACCGGGGTGCCATGGCGATCAGGCCGAGCGCAAGAGGGATGAGTATCGCACCCTCCAGCGCCATGATGACATATTGGTAGGAATCGGTGAACGTGAGCTTCGGTATGAACAGCACCAGCGTCAGGGCGGAAAGAAGGCCGCCGGTTGCCGGGGCAAGTGCGAGATTTTCACTGGAGCGGCGTGAGATGACGAATGCGGTGGCCATGCTGACTGCTGCCCCGAACGCGATGATATCGCCCGTATTAAGGGACTGTGTGAGACCTGGCCACATGACGAGAATGATCCCAGCGAAAGAGAAAATGGAAGCGATCCAGGTCCTAGCCGGCGTTGCTTCTTGTAGCAGGAGAGCCGAGCCGATGGCGGCCCACAGCGGTGCAGTTGCAACAATTACCAGCATGTTTGCGACGCTGGTGAGCAACGCGCTGGTGACGAAGCAGACTGATGCCAGGCCGTAGCAAGCGGCTACGACCAAGCCGGCCGGACCGTTCACCATTCTGAGGTCCATGTTTGCAATGCGCTTCGCCGTGCGCGAGGTGAACAAACCAGATACGAACATCAGCACGCCGCGCCAGAACGCAATCTGAAGCGGGTCTCCACCGATCATGCGCAGGAGCAGGGTGTCGAAGCTGAGCAGGAAGGCGCCGACGAAAGCAATGATGAGGCCAATCTCACGAGGCGGACGAACAACCATCTATGAACCTCCGGAAATAGGGTGTGTGAAGACGCTTCGAAGCGCGGCCAGCAGGTCGACCGTACGGTCATCGGGAATGGAGTGAAGCGCTCCTCTCTTCGCTCCCGAGATCCGGATGATGTTTTGAGCCACAAAGTGCTTGGTCGACAAATTGTGCTTTAGGCATTCGTCAACGAGCCTGCCAGGCAAGGGCCCACGCAGGCAGACGAACGGAAGGAGTTCCGCATTTGGGGTAAGAAGCGTGATCCCCATGTTGTCGAGAACCGAGCGAAAGCCCTTGTCGACATTGAAGGTCAGGGTGTTGACCAAGTTTCCATTGTGCCGCTCAATCTCATCAAGCGCCTGCCGGAGCAGAGGAAGATATGCAGTGCCCTGTTCGGCAGCGGCGGCATATGACTTGAGGCCGGGTACAATCAGGTCTGGGCGTAGCCCAAGGAGCCCCAGCCCTGGCGCAATCCCGACATGCTTGTGGAGCGGGCAGATAAAGATTTCCGCACGCGCGATATCTGCGTGGCGTCCAATTGTCCCGAACGACTGGGCGGCGTCTAGAACGATCGGCTGTTGTATGCCACTGGCGAGATCGGCGACCACTCCACTCAGTGGATCGACGTGGGTGAGGAGTCTGACGCGACGACCGGTCGCTGTTTGCGGAAGCGGCGCGAGCGCAGCATATCCCGGGTATGGGCTCGATGAGGCGTCGAGGATAATGCCGTCATGTGCGAGTCCGGCGGCAACCGTTACAAGGCCGTGTGATGTGTTCGACAGCAGGTACAGATCGTGCCGAAGCTGGAGATAACTGGACAGGAGGCTTTTCAGCTCATGACGGGCTGCGGCACATGCGCGAAAGTAATTGGCGGGGAGACCACGCCCAAGGTCTGGATGCAATGCTGCGGCGTCAACGACATGGCTTCGCTCCAGCGTCGGCTGCATGTTAGGCATCGACCAGCCCTTGGCGTACAAGTTCAGGAAGCACGCATTCTGCAAAGACGGAGCCAAGCGGCAGATGCTCGGCGCCGGTAATCCAGCGGATTTCCTCGATCTCACCGCCAGGAGCGCAATCTTGAGCAGTCTTCGTGGTCCAGACGTGGACTCGGATCGTCAGGTCTTCGAGAGCGGATGACCGTTCGAATAAACCGAACGAGGTCGCTTCGGTAATTTCGGTGCAGAGCTCTTCCGCGATCTCGCGGCGCAGGCAATCGAGCTGGGTTTCGCCTGGCTCAATTTTCCCCCCGGGAGAGATGAAGATCATCGTACCGCGCTTGCGTACTACCAAAAGCTTGCGATTCTTCAGAATAATGGCGGCACATTTCTCAATCATGTCGTGCGGAGACGTGCGAGCCGAGTTCATGCGATTGCACGTTCGCGATCTTGCACCAGCGCCGGGGGTAAGGCTTGACCCGGTTTGATACCACCTGACAGAAAGCTGATAATGTCGCGGCAGAGCGCTTCCTTTCGGGCGAGATAGGAGAGGATGATCTCGTCGGACGGCAATGAGAAGCTGTCAGCGAAGATCGAAATCCCTTCGAGCGATTTGGTTGAAATCCCGATCTGGAGCAGCCGGTATTTCACGTCATCTGCTGATTTTGCGAAGTCATAGATCGGGCTGTTGTAGGTGATTCCGTATTCGCTCATGAACCTGATGAAATACTCCTTCGCGATCATGCGTTGCTCTGGAAATTCCTTCTGGTAGAAAGCGATACCGTCATTGATGGTCGAGATGCCGTTGCGCACGCAGTAGTCGATGACATGGGCGTGGATCGCTATCTTTTCGCCCAGCAGCACGAGGTTCTTCCGGTCCCGAAGAATGTCATCCTCCAGCGTCGCGATCGCGATCGCGCGGAACGCACCTGCGGTTTCCTGAACGACATGGGTGACGACGAGATCACCGAAGCGTTGCCGCAATTCCTTGACGCGATAGGCCAGGATGCCGCGGTGAAGCGAACATCCGCTGTCGCCGCTGAAAAGATGCACCGGAATGCCTTGCAGCATAAGATGGCATGCAGCCAGCGTGCTGTCGCGTCCTCCAGTGAACATTACCAGTTGAGGAGTATGAGTTACCATAAAGTTGTCTCTTTCAAAATGCCGCGGACAAGCGGCTGTGCTGGCCATCCGGCGACATGCAGTCAGACTGAGTGGCAGAGGCGTTCGGTCACCTGCGCCTCGGACTGGAAGAAGGTGCACACCTGCTGCGCAGTGTCGAAGACGCCGATTGCATCGACTTCCTCGGCAGACACGAGGCCACGTAGGACAAGCTGTTCTCGCATCCAGCTTAGCAGGCCGACCCAGAAGTCACTGCCGACAAGCGCGATGGGGCGCGGTTTCAGCTTCTGCGTCTGGATGAGGGTGAGAATATCAAAAAGTTCGTCGAGAGTGCCCATTCCGCCCGGCATGGCAATGAAGCCATGCGAGCAACGGGCGAAGGCCAGCTTTCGTGTGAAGAAATTATCGAAGGTCAGAGACACATCCTGAAGACCGATATTGGGTGGCTCAAACGGAAGACTGATGTTGAAGCCTACCGCCGGTCCCCCGGCCTCACGGGCGCCTTCTGAGGCGGCGCGCATGATCCCTGGTCCTCCCCCGGAGATAACGGTGTAGCCGGAGGTAGCAAGTTCATAGGCGACTTGGCGTGCGAGCTGGAAAACGGGGTTGTCCGGCCGAATTCGTGCACTGCCAAATATTGTAACAGACTTGCCGAGCTGCGAGGATACTTCCTCGACCAACTCCAGTTCACGGATGATCACCGAGAGACTCATGAGGTTGAGGCTTTCTTAGGTTTCTGAGCTAGATATTAGAGCTTCGAGCTGACCGTGCCGAACTAATTCGATGCACATAAGATGTGAAGGAATTTAACAGTCATGCGGAAACTACCGGTACTTCGGACATTGAAGAGCTTTGAGGCAGTTGCCGGGTTTTCGAGTTTTACCCATGCGGCGGCGACCTTGGGCCTTACGCATGGTGCGATCAGCCATCAGATCCGGGCTTTGGAGGACTGGCTGGGGAAAGCGGTGTTTGAGCGTCATAGCGGCGGCGTTAGGCTGACGGAGGACGGGGAGCGCCTTCGTACCGTCTGCGCGCAGGCCTTTTCGCTTCTGGAGGAGGAATGTAGCAGGATCAGACGGCAACGTAAGGAGCGATCCATCACCGTTGGATCTTCGGCGACGTTTTTAGCGCAATGGATTTTGCCACGGATCGAGGCGTTCTCGGAGAAGCATCCGGATTCGGTCCTGAACTTTCAGACCTGCACTGATGTTGCGGCTCTGCGTTCGGGTCGGGTAGATGCGCTGATCGTCGGCGAACTGGTCCCTTCGCCCGACGATCTTGTCGGCATTCATCTCATGGGCGACGTGATTGGTCCGGTATGTGCTCCGGGCAAACCGAGCCTGCCGCAGAATGCCAAGGATATTCCGACTTCGATGATGCTGCATGCAGAATCTCGACTGGGCGCTTGGACAGAATGGGGAACAGCGGTGGGAATTAACGTCGGTTCGCGTGGAGGAAGAAGATTTGAGACGCTGTCGCTCGCTATTCAGGCCGCGCGAGGCGGCCTGGGCTTCGCGATCTCGCCGGAGATTCTGGTCCGGGACGATCTCGGCGCGGGACGCCTGGTCGCGCCGCTAGGATTTGTGGCTGTAGAACGTGCAACCTGGGTTTATATCGCGCAGACGCAGGCAATGGCTGGGGATGTCGCAGCTTTTTTGCAGTGGTTGCGCGAGGAAGCTGCCAATACGAAATGAAGTTGGGGTTGCGGAGCCCACAACCCGATATGCAGCGCCTCGCAAAATCACACCCTGAATGGCGGCGGTCTTGCCCTACGGACGTCCGACCGAGCGGAAGGGCAGTTTGCGCCACGCCCGACCGTTCCTGAATGGCCGCGATGAAACCTGGCGCGGTCGTCGGTATAGACGGTCTGGCGCCGCGAAATCCCCACGTGCCATTCGCTCGAACCATGTCTCTTGTCCCTTATGCACATACCCGCCATACGAATCCGGGCCAGCCAGGACCTTTTTCACGTCTCCGGCAAGGCCGGCCCTCCACCGCCGCGCGCCCCGCGACGGGTCTCCGCCAGTGCCAGCAGCTCTGCGGTATCCAGCAGCTCTGCGGTATCACGTGCCGAAACCAGCGACGCCTCGTCCACAATCCAGAGCTTGCCCAGGGGCCAGAAGATGCCGCAGAGCATACAGCTCCTTCGTGGCGCTCTGTATGGGTGAATCCCACCGGCTACCCCGATCATACCCCGCAAACACCCCGCCCCACGGCAACCAAAAGCAAACGCCCGCAGCCAGCGAACACATAAAAACAGCAGTTTTTCGGGGATTCTCAAACGCCGACAGGCAGCGGCAAACACGAAGATGGTGCCCAAGGGCGGAATCGAACCACCGACACTGCGATTTTCAGTCGCATGCTCTACCAACTGAGCTACTTGGGCACCGGGCCGTGGTCCGGCGGGGCGAAGCGACCGGGGCCGTTCCGCCGTGGGGGTGTGATCTATCCCACCTCATCGTCGGGATCAACCCGTCTCGACTCGTTTTCGTCAAAGATTTGCGATCCCTCGTCGCTGTCGGGCACGCGATAGCGTTCGGTGAACCAATGGCCCAGATCGATATCCGCGCAGCGCCGGGAACAGAACGGACGGAATGTCGGGTCGCCGGGCCGGCCGCAGATCGGGCAGGGGGGCAGTGCAGTCGGTTCAGTCACGGTCATGGCTCCAGCCCAGGGGTGGCAGGGACGGGTCCAGCCGCCAGGCCAATTGGTGGCCGGACAGGCGCGCGGCATCGTCCACGGCGTCCGGGTTCGCCTCCAGCGCGCGGGCCAGGTCGGTGCCCACGCGCAGGGCCGGCGCCGTCCCATGCCGTCCGGCCGCCTGGCGCGCCCACTCGTCCAGCATGCGCAGGGCGCGGCCCGTGGCGCCGGACAGCAATTCATGCAGCGGCGGCCCCACGCGCGGACGCAGGATTTCCGCCAGGCCCAGCGCGGTGAACCCCAGAAAGCGCGGGCGCAGCGGGTCCCGCGCCAGGGCGCCCTCGATCGTGTCGCGCAGCGCCTGGCGCTTGCGGATCGCCAGCCCCGCGACATCCAGCACGATCGCCCCGGACAGGTTGCGCAACCGGATCTGATGCAGCAACGCCGGCAACGCGTCGCGGTTGGCGGCGAATTGCGCGGTCTGCTTGGCGCGCCGGTCGGTGCTGGCGGCGCCGCCATCCATGTCGATCGCCACCAGGGCAGGGGTCGGAGTAATGGTGGCGCGCATGCCGCCCGGCAGGTCGACGCTCGGCTCGGCCAGCGCCGCGACGGCGGCCTCGGCCTCGGAATCGAACGCCTGGGCGACGCGGTGCAGGCGCGGCCGCAACGCGGGCGGCAGGCGCGCGGCGATGGCGGCATCCGCGACCAGGATCGGCGCGTCGGGCCAGGACGCGGCCAGTGCCGCCAGCGGCGTCGGGCCGCGCGCCAGCAGGACGGGCGGCCCGGCCAGGCCGGGCGGCGCGCCGCCCGGCGGCAAGTCGCCGGGGGAACACGCGGCCAGGCGCGCGCCCTTGCCGCCCTGCGCCGCGCGGGTAACGCGCACCAGCACCGGGTCGCCCTCGGCCAGCGGACCGGGGGCGGCCGAGTCGGGCAGAAAGCCGCTCAGCCCGTCCGCCAGGTCGATGAAGGTGCCCCCCAGCGCCGGCAGGCGCGCCCCGGCGCGGCCACGATGGATGTCGCCCACCCCGTCCGGATGCGCGGGGCGCCACAGCGCATAATCGCGCAATCCGGCGTCGTCCGTCACGGCCAGGCGGATCTCACCTGGCGCGCCGGCGGCCCGGATCTGCACCGTCACCGGATCCAGTCCCCTTTCTGGCCGCGCAGCAACTGCGCCACCTCGAACAGCGGCAGCCCGATCACGCTGGACGGGCTGCCCGACAGGAACCGGACAAAGGCCGCCGCATGGCCCTGGATGGCATAGCCCCCGGCCTTGCCGTGCCAGTCGCCGGCATCCAGCAGCGCCGCGATCTGCCTTTCGGTCAGCCGGGCGAAGCTGACGGTGCTGGCCACCAGCCGTTCCGCCGCCCGGCCCTGCGGCCACGCCGCGCTGGGGCGCAGGGCCACGGCGGTCAGCACCGTATGGCGCCGGCCGGACAGCAGGGTCAGGCAGTGCCGCGCGGTCTCGCGGTCCTCGGCCTTGGGCAGGATGCGCCGTCCCAGCGCCACGACCGTATCCGCGCCCAGGACCAGGGCGGGCTCGTCCAGCGCGGCCGCGACATGGGCGGCCTTCTCGCGCGCCAGGCGCTGGGCATAGAGGCGGGGCAGTTCGCCGGCAAGCGGCGTTTCGTCCAGATCGGCGGCGACGATGCGCCGCGGCTGCAATCCGATCTGCGCCAGCAGGTCGCGGCGGCGCGGCGAGGCGGAGGCCAGGACCAGCCCCGGCAGCGGCGGGGCGGACGAATGCGGATCGGACGGGAACGGGTCGGACAAGAGGAGTACCGCCGCCTTACTTGAAGCGGAAGGTGATGCGACCCTTGCTGAGATCGTACGGCGTCATTTCGACATTCACCCGGTCGCCGGCCAGGACGCGGATGCGGTTCTTGCGCATCTTGCCGCTGGTGTGGGCCAGGATCATGTGTTCATTGTCCAGCTTGACGCGGAACATGGCATTGGGCAGCAGCTCGGTGACCGTGCCGCTGAATTCGATCATGTCTTCCTTAGACATCGGGTCCTTCGATCTTCTGATTGACCGGCGCCGGGCCGGTACAAGGGACAAGCCGAGCGCCGGGATCGTCGCGCAAGGCGATCCCGAGGCCCGATAGAGAGAATGCACGCGGATATGTGCGGATTGTCGGCGCCGCGGTCAAGCTTTGTCGACGCCGGTCACGATTGCGTCCAGCCGTGCCGAGACGCTCAGCGCGTGCGCGTCCAGCCCCTCGGCCCGCGCCAGCGCCACCGCGGCCGGCCCGATCCGGCGCAGCGCGTCGGCCCCCGCGCCGATGAAGGTGGTGCGCTTCAGGAAATCGAACACCGACAGGCCCGAGGCGAAGCGCGCCGTCCGGCTGGTCGGCAGCACGTGGTTCGGGCCGCCGACATAATCGCCGATCGCCTCGGCGCACTGGCGGCCCAGGAACACCGCGCCGGCATGCCGTACCCGGGCAAAAAGCGGCTCGGGGTCTTCCAGCAGCAGTTCCAGATGCTCGGGCGCGATCGCATCGATCAGCGACGCGGCCTCGTCCAGGTCGCGCACGGTGATGATGGCGCCGTGCGCGTCCCAACTCGCGCCGGCGATCGCCGCCCGCGGCAGGGTGCGCAACTCGGCTGCGACGCACGCCGCCACCTGCCCGGCCAGGGCCGCGTCCTGGGTGATCAGGATCGACTGCGCCAGCGCGTCATGCTCGGCCTGGGCCAGCAGGTCCAGCGCGACGATGCGCGGATCGGTGCCGGCATCGGCCACCACCACGACTTCCGACGGACCGGCGATGCTGTCGATGCCCACCCGGCCGAACACCTGGCGCTTGGCTTCGGCCACATAGGCATTGCCCGGACCCACCACCCGGTCCACCGGGCGGATGCTCGCCGTGCCATAGGCCATGGCGGCCACGGCCTGCGCGCCCCCCACGCGATAGATCTCGCTGACCCCGGCGCGCCGGGCCGCCGCCAGCACCAGCGGGTTCAGCACCCCGTCCGGCGTGGGCACGCACATCGCCAGCCGCGCGACCCCGGCCACCCGGGCCGGCACCGCATTCATCAGCACCGAGGACGGATAGGCCGCGGTCCCGCCGGGCACATACAGCCCCACCGCGTCCAGCGCCGTCCAGCGCATGCCCAGCTCGACCCCCTGCGCGTCGGTATAGCGCAGGTCGGCGGGCATCTGGGCGCGATGAAACGCCTCGATCCGATCGGCCGCGACATCCAGCGCCGCCAGCAGCGCGTCGCTCACCCGGGCGCACGCGGCATCGATCTCGGCCTCGGTGACGCGCAGCCGGTCGGGGGTGATCGCCATCCGGTCGAAGCGCGCGGTATAGGCGCACAGCGCCTCGTCCCCCCGGGCGCGCACGGCGGCGATGATCTCGCTGACCGGGCCGTCCACCCGGGCGGTATCCCCCGCGCGCTCATCCAGCAGGCGGGCGAAGGCGGCGTCGAAATCGGGCTGCGCGGTGTCCAGGCGTTTCATGCGGTGGCGGCCTCCCGCGGGGCCTGCGCGCCCAGCGCCTGGCGGAACCGGGCGATCAGCGCGCCGATGCGCTCGGGCTGGGTCTTCAGCGCGGTGCGGTTGACGATCAGCCGGCTGGTGACGTGGGCGATCGTCTCGGTCTCCTCCAGCCCGTTGGCGCGCAGGGTGGACCCGGTATCGACCAGGTCGACGATCAGTTGCGACAGGTCCAGCACCGGGGCCAGCTCCATCGCGCCATGCAGATGCACGATGTCGGCATTGATGCCCCGCGCGGCGAAATGGCGGCGGGTGATCGCGGGATATTTGGTGGCCACCCGCACCCGCGACCAGCGGGCCGGGTTGTCACCCGTGCCCTGTTTGCCCACGCCCTGCTCACTGGGGCGCGCGACCGACACGCGGCACGCGCCGATCCGCAGGTCCAGCGGCGCATAGATCTCCGGATAATCGAATTCCATCAGCACGTCGGCGCCGCAGATCCCCAGTTGCGCGCCGCCGAAGGCGACGAAGGTCGCGACGTCGAACGACCGCACCCGCACCACGTCCAGCATCGGGTCGTTGGTCGGAAAGCGCAGCCGGCGGCTGCCCTCGTCCAGGCAATCGGCGGCCGGCAGGATGCCGGCGCCGGCCAGCAGCGGGGACGCGGCCTTCAGGATGCGCCCCTTCGGCAGGGCAAGGACCAGCTTCGTGTCCGGGATCGGGGCGGTCATGCACTCTCCAGCAGCTTCGAAACGCGCCCCGGGGCCGCCGCGTTTCCGGGGCGGCCTGGCCCCATCCGCCGGGTGCGGGCGCCATGTGCGCTGCGCCTTATCACATTCCGCCCGCCCGCCGGAAGGGCCGAGGCCGCGGCCCCGCCCCGCGGCCCCGCCGCGTCAGTCGCATACCCGCGCGATCTGCGCGCCACAGCGCGCCAGCTTCTGCTCCACGGCCTCATAGCCGCGATCGAGGTGATAGACCCGGCTGAGGATCGTCTCGCCATGCGCGGCCAGGCCCGCCAGGATCAGCGAGAACGAGGCCCGCAGGTCGGTCGCCATCACCGGCGCGCCCGACAGCGCATGCACGCCGCGGATGATGGCCGACGAACCGTGGACATTGATGCGCGCGCCCATGCGGTTCAGTTCGGGCACGTGCATGAAGCGGTTCTCGAAGATCGTCTCGGTGACCATCGACGCCCCCTCGGCGACCGACAGCAGCGCCATGAACTGCGCCTGCATGTCGGTGGGAAAGCCGGGATAGGGCTCGGTCATGATGTCCACCCCGCGCAGCGCGCCGGTCCGGCGCACGCGCAGCGCGTCGTCTTCCTGCAGCACCTCCACGCCCGCTTCCTCCAGCGTGCGCACCACGGCGCCCAGATGCTCGATCCGCCCGCCGACCAGCCGCAGGTCCCCGCCCGTGATCCCGGCGGCGCAGGCATAGGTGCCGCATTCGATCCGGTCCGGCATCACCCGGTGGGTGGTGCCGTGCAGCGCCTCGACGCCCTCGACGGTCAGCGTGCCGGTGCCCGACCCGGTGATGCGCGCGCCCATGTTGTTCAGGCAGGCGACCAGGTCGGCGATCTCCGGCTCGCGCGCCGCATTGATGATCTCGGTCCGTCCCCGCGCCAGGGCCGAGGCCATCAGCAGGTTCTCGGTCGCCCCGACCGAGGCGAAGGGCAGGACGATCCGCTCCCCCACCAGGCCGCGCGGCGCCCGGGCGTTGATATAGCCGTTTTCCAGCGAGATCTCGGCGCCCAGCGCCTCCAGCCCCTTCAGGTGCATGTCCACCGGCCGCGTGCCGATGGCGCATCCGCCGGGCAGCGACACCCGCGCCTCGCCGCAGCGGGCCAGCAGCGGGCCCAGCACTAAAATCGAGGCGCGCATCTGCGACACGATGTCGTACGGCGCCACCGTGCTGGTGATGCTGCCGCCGACCGCCAGGGTGGACCCGTCGCCCTCGACGTCCTCGACCGTCAGCCCGTGCTGTTCCAGCAGGCGGCGCATGGTCGCGATGTCGGCGATGCGCGGCACGTTGCGCAGCATCAGCCGGTCCGAGGTCAGCAGCCCCGCGACCAGCAGCTTCAGCGCCGCGTTCTTGGCGCCCCCGATGACGATGTCGCCCCGCAGCCGGTGGCCGCCGCGAATGATGAAACGGTCCATGCCGCGGCTCTCCTACATCCGGGGGGTGGCGACGCCGCGCTGGCCCATATACTTGCCGGCACGGTCCGCATAGCTGACCTCGCAGGGCGACGCGCCCTGGAAGAACAGGAACTGGCAGATCCCCTCATTGGCATAGATGCGCGCCGGCAGGGGGGTGGTGTTGCTGATCTCGATCGTCACCTGGCCTTCCCATTCCGGTTCCAGCGGCGTGACGTTCACGATGATGCCGCAGCGGGCATAGGTCGACTTGCCCAGGCAGACGACCAGCGTGTCGCGCGGAATGCGGAAATATTCCACCGTGTGCGCCAGCGCGAAGCTGTTGGGCGGGATGATGCATGCCGGCCCCTCGCGCGTGACGAAGCTGTTGGCCGCGAAATTCTTGGGATCGACCAGGGCGTTGTCGACGTCGGTGAAGATCTTGAATTCCGACGCCACCCGCGCGTCATAGCCATAGGACGACAGGCCATAGGAAATCACGCCCTCGCGCTGCTGCCGCTCCACGAACGGTTCGATCATGCCGGCCTCCTGGGCCATGCGTCGAATCCAGCTATCGGGCATGATGGGCATCGTTGCTCCCTTCCGTCGCGTGGAGGGGGTGAATCGCCTCCGGTACCAGCCCCGACCACTAGCGAAGGCCGGGCCGCTCCGCAATCAGCTCTTTTCGTCCTCGGCCCGGGGCGCGGGCAGGTCCGCGCGGGCGCGCGACTGCTGCTTGCGCCGGCGCAGATTCTCGCGCAGGGCCGCGGCCTCGCGCGCCAGGCGCTCCTGCCGCGCGGCCTCGGCCTTCTCGGCCTTGCCCGGGACCTTGTCCCGAGTCCTGCCCGGGGGGATGTCGTCCGGTCGGGTCATCGCCGCCGCGCCGCCCACAGCAGCACCAGCGAGCCGGCCATCAGCAGCGCGCCGACCCCGTCCAGGATCAGGATCGGCCATCCATGGCCCCAGAGCGGCCAGTGCCATTCCGACGGGCCCAGCTCCATCAGGATGCTGGCGCCGAAGCAGAACACGGCCAGGGTCTGCGCCCAGGACACCGCGCGCGGCGCCGGATGCCGGCCCGGCCGGCCGCCGGACCGGCCAGCATGAAACGGGTCAGTGGACATCGGCGCATTCCTCCGGCGCGGTTTCGGGCATGTCGGCGTCCGCCGGGGTCCGGGCGGCGAACCATGCCTCCATGTGTGACCCCAGTATCTCATCATAGACCCGCAGCGTCGCCTGCTGCATCGCGCGGGTGGTATAGTGCGCCAGCACCCCCCGGCGCGCGGCGGCTCCCATTGCCGCTTCCGCCTCGGGCGCCAGCGTCAGCATGTCGCGGATCGCCCGGGCCAGGGCGTCGGCATCGCCCGGCGGGACCAGCCGCCCGGTCTCGCCGTCCTGGACGGTTTCCATCGCCGCGCCGTGGGCGGCGACGATGACCGGGCGGCCCATGGCCTGCGCCTCGACCACCACGCGGCCGAACGGCTCGGGGCGCAGCGACGGCACGACCACCAGGTCGGCCAGGGCCAGGGCCGCGGGCATGTCGGCGCAATGGCCGGCGAAATGCACCCGTCCGCGCAGCGCCGGGCTGGCGCGCACCGTGCGCAGCAGGTCGCGGCCGAACCGGTCGCCGCGCCGCCCCGGCCCGACGAAGACGCAGGCCCAGTTCCGCCCGCATCCGCCGGCCCGCTCCATCCGCGCCAGGGCCTCCAGCAGCAGCGCCTGGCCCTTCCACGGCGTGATGCGCCCCGGCAGCATGATGATTGCCGCGTCGTCGGGCAGGCCCCAGCGTTCGGCCAGGGCCTGCAGCCGATGGCCGCGCACGGCCTCGGGGTCGAAGCGCGCCGTGTCGGCCCCGCGCGGAATGACGCGCAGCCGCTCCGGCCCCACGCCGTAATCGCGCGCCAGCCGCCGCGCGATATAGGCGCTGATGGCGATGACCCGCGATCCGGACGCCATGACGGCGTTATAGCGCCGCTTGCCCGGGACGTTCTCGCGATACACGCCGTGCCAGGTCGTCACCAGCGGCACGCCGGTCCGCCGGCAGGCCAGCCAGGCCGACCACCCCGGCGCGCGAGAGCGCGCATGCACCAGATGCACGCCCCGGGCGCGGATCAGCTCGGCCAGCCTCCGGGCATTGGCCAGGATCCGCAGCGGGTTCTTGGTCCGCAGGTCCAGCGGCACATGCGTCCCGCCCGCATGGCGCAGGTGCGGCAGCATCCGCCCCGCCGCGCACGCCACCAGCGCCACCCCGCCGCCGCGAACGATGGCGTCCGCCATCTCGACGGTGCCCTGTTCGATCCCCCCGGCATCCAGCGCGGGCAAAATCTGCAGGATGACGGGACAGGGCGCGGGGGATTCCATGGCCCGACCGCTTAGCATGAACGCGCGAACCGCGTCACGTTCGCGTCATATGTGACCGTGTAACATGGACGTCCTGCCATGATGTGCTACAGAGCACGCATGGGGTGGTCGCACCCCCAAGAAGACAGAAGAACAAGAAGAATCAAGAAGACCACGGAAACCTCCATGAAGACGGGCGGCACGAACGCTGTCTCCCTCTTTCCGGCGTCGCCTCCGATCGTGACGGACCAGATTCCGCCTCGCGGGGCGGCGCCGGCATCTCCATGTTTTCCCATGTTTTGCCCGGCGCTGTTTCCATGCGGCACGTTCTGGATTAACCAGGGCGCATGACGCGCGTTCTCGTGATCAAGCTGGGTGCGCTGGGCGATCTGGTCCAGGCCTTCGCACCGTTCGCGGCCATCCGCGCCCATCATCCCGACGCCGCCATCACCCTGCTGACGACCGCCCCCTTCGCCGAGCTGATGCGCGCCGCCCCGTGGTTCGACCGGGTGGCGGTCGATGCGCGCCCCTCCTGGTGGGATGTGCGCGGCGTGCTGGCGCTGCGCCGGACGCTGCGCGGTCATGACGTGGTGTACGACCTGCAGACCTCGGGCCGCTCGTCGCGCTATTTCCGGCTGGCCGGCCGCCCGGCCTGGTCGGGCATCGCCCGCGGCGCCCGCTGGCCGCACGACAATCCGCATCGCAACGCCATGCACACCCGCAGCCGCCAGCGCGACCAGTTGCGCCGCGCCGGCATCGCCCAGGTCCCGGATGCCGACCTGTCGTGGCTGGCCGGGGGCGGCCCGGTCCTGCCGCAGCCTTATGCCCTGCTGGTGCCGGGTGCGGCGCCGCACCGCCCGGCCAAGCGCTGGCCGGCCGAACGGTTCGGCGCCCTGGCCGGCCACCTGCTGGACGGGGGATTGCTGCCCGTCGTGGCCGGCACGGCGGCCGAGGCCCCGCTGGCCGCCGCCATTCGCCGGGCCTGCCCGGCGGCGCGTGACCTGACGGGCCGGACCGGCCTGGCCGACCTGGCGGGGCTGGCGGCGCGGGCCGCGCTGGCGGTCGGCAACGATACCGGCCCCATGCACCTGGCCGCCGCGATGGGCTGCCCCGCGACCGTGCTGTTTTCCCGCGACAGCGACCCGTCCCTGACCGCGCCGCTGGGCCGCGTGCCGGGGCAGGTGCGGGTCATCCGCGTTGACGATCTGGCCACTCTGAGTGTGGATAGGGTTGCGGCGTCGCTCGGCTGACGCCATTACAGCGACTTCCCTTCACGCACGACTTTCCAGTCCGGAGCATCGACACCATGCCTGCCATCACCCTGCCTGACGGATCCGTTCGCCGCTTTGACGGTCCGGTGACGGGCACTACGGTGGCGGCGGCCATCGGTCCCGGGCTAGCCCGCGCCGCCCTGGCGATGGAGCTGGACGGCAGGCTGGTCGACCTGTCGCGCGAAATCGCCGACGATGCCGCGGTGCGCTTCATCACGCGCAAGGACGAGGCGGCGCTGGAGATGATCCGCCACGACACCGCCCATGTGCTGGCCGAGGCCGTGCAGTCGCTGTGGCCGGGCACGCAGGTGACCATCGGTCCGTCGATCGAGAACGGCTTCTATTACGATTTCTATCGCAACGAGCCTTTCACTCCCGAGGATTTCCCCGCGATCGAAGCGCGCATGCGCGAGATCGTGGCCGCCAACGCGCCTTTCGCGCGTGAGGTCTGGCCGCGCGACGAGGCCATCCGCTTCTTCGAGGCCAGGGGCGAGCGATTCAAGGCCGAGCTGATCCGCGACCTGCCCGAAAGCGAGCCGATCTCGATCTACCGCCAGGGCGAATGGCTGGATCTGTGCCGTGGTCCGCATCTGCGCGGCACCGGCGATGTCGGCACGGCCTTCCGCCTGATGAAGGTCGCGGGCGCCTATTGGCGCGGCGATCACCGCAACCCGATGCTGACGCGCATCTACGGCACCGCCTGGCGCGACCAGAAGGAACTGGACGCCTACCTGCACCAGATCGAGGAAGCCGAGCGCCGCGACCATCGCCGCATCGGGCGCGAGATGGACCTGTTCCATATCCAGGAAGAGGCGGTGGGCTCGATCTTCTGGCATGCCAAGGGCTGGCGCCTCTATACGGCCTTGCAGGATTATATGCGCCGCGCCCAGACCCGCGAGGGATATGAGGAAGTGCGCACGCCGCAACTGGTCGACCGCGCGTTGTGGGAGGCCTCGGGCCATTGGGACAAATATCGCGAGCACATGTTCATCGCGACGGTCGAGGACGAGGACAAGACCCTCGCCCTCAAGCCGATGAACTGCCCCTGCCATGTGCAGATCTTCCGCCACGGCCTGCGTTCCTATCGCGAGCTGCCGCTGCGCATGGCCGAATTCGGCGCCTGCCACCGTTACGAGCCCTCGGGCGCGCTGCACGGCATCATGCGCGTGCGCTCCTTTACCCAGGATGATGGCCACATCTTCTGCACCGAGGCGCAGATCGCGCCCGAGACCGCGCGTTTCGTACGGATGCTGGCCGAAGTCTATGCCGATCTGGGCTTCGAGAGCTTCCGGGTGAAGTTCGCCGACCGGCCCGAGCAGCGCGCAGGCACCGAGGAAAGCTGGGACCGCGCCGAGGCCGCCCTGGTCGAAGCCTGCCGCCTGGCCGGGATCGATTACGAGCGCAATCCGGGCGAGGGCGCGTTCTACGGCCCCAAGCTGGAATTCGTCCTGCGCGACGCCATCGGCCGCGACTGGCAGTGCGGCACGCTGCAGGTGGATTACGTGCTGCCGGAGCGGCTGGACACGTCCTATATCGGCGAGGACAGCGCCCGCCACCGGCCCGTCATGCTGCACCGCGCGATCCTCGGGTCGTTCGAACGGTTCCTGGGCATCCTGATCGAACAGCATGCCGGCCGCTTCCCGCTGTGGCTGGCGCCGGTCCAGGTGGTGGTGGCGTCGATCGTCACCGACGCCGCCCCCTATGCCGAACAGGTGACCCACGCGCTGAAGCAGGCGGGGCTGGCGGTCGAGACCGACATCCGCAACGAGAAGATCAACGCCAAGATCCGCGAGCACAGCCTGGCGCGCGTGCCGATCATCCTGGTCGTCGGCCGCAAGGAGGCCGAGGATGGCACGGTGGCCATTCGCCGCCTGGGCGGCGCGGCGCAACAGGTCGTCCCCCTGCATGAGGCCGTCGATGCCCTGGCGGAGGAAGCCCTGCCCCCCGATTTGCGCCGGGCGCGTCAGGCGGCCGCCTGATTTCGTCAGACCTGGCCATCCCCCTGGCCGATGGCGGCGCCCATGTGCTGGCGGTATGGCCGGGCGTTTCTTCTGCCCGGGACGCATGGCTGGCTTCAGCCTTCATGCGACGAGAATGCTTGATCTGGATAGGTGCTTTGCGCCACATAACGGCGTATCCGGAGGTGTATCGCGCAGTTCCGACCCCATGCCCCTGGGCATCGGTGGGGAATGCGCGTTGTCCGGACGCGAAAAAGAACACAGGAGCCGACCATAGCCAGACCTCCGATGCCCACTCCGCCTAACCGCGAGGGCCCACGCGTCAACGAAGAAATCCGTGTCCCGCAGGTGCGTCTGATCGACGCGGATGGCGAGATGCTGGGGGTGATGCCCACGCGCGAGGCGCTGGCGCGCGCCTATGCCGTCGGCCTCGACCTGCTGGAAATCAGCCCGAACGCCGAACCGCCGGTGGCCAAGATCCTCGATTACGGCAAGTTCAAATACGAACAGCAGAAGAAGCGTAACGAGGCCCGCAAGAAGCAGAAGGTCATCGAGATCAAGGAGGTCAAGGTTCGGCCGAATATCGATGAGAACGACTACCAGGTGAAGATGCGCGCCATGCGCTCGTTCATCGGCGAGGGCGACAAGGTCAAGGTGACGCTGCGCTTCCGTGGGCGCGAGATGGCTCACCAGGACCTGGGCATCAAGGTGCTGGAGCGGATCCGCTCGGAAATGGACGAGCAGGCGAAGGTCGAGCAGATGCCCAAGCTGGAAAACCGCCAGATGATCATGGTCCTCTCGCCGCGCTGATCCGCGCCGGACGACCCTAATAAAAAAGCCCGGACGGAAAAGTCCGGGCTTTTTTATTGGATAGCCCATGGGTCGTGCTACGGGCGCAGCATGATCGTCGCGGTGGCGGCGGCCGTCACCGTCTGTTCCTCGAGGGGGGCGGTGGGGGGCATGGACGCGCGGGCGGCCGTCATCATCATGGGCATCGGGCGGGACGTGCCCTGGTCCTGCAGCGCGATGGTGCGGATCGGCCCCATCGTCATGCCCAGCACCTTGGCCGCGGCCTCGGCCCGACGGCGCACGTCGCGCAGGGCTTCGGCCTCGGCCTGCTGCGTCAGGGCGCTGCGCCGCTCGGGCGACAGCGACCAGTCCAGCCCCGACAGGCCCAGCCCGCGCGCCTGCAACTGGCCCACCAGGGTCAGCAGCGCCGTACCGTCCGCGCCCGTCAGACGGATGACCTGCCGCGCCGTCCACTGGGCTGGCCGGGCCGCTTCGTCATGCTGCACGACATAGGAATCGGTGACGATGGTCAGCCCGCCGGCAGCGTTGGCCGCGTCCACGGCCTGACGGATCACGCTGTTGACCCGACCCTGCACGGCGGCGGGCGTGGCGCCGTTGCTTTCGGCAAACAGGGTGGCGGTCAGCCGATCAGGCGCCGCATGGACGGCGCCCGCGCCGGTCAGGGTCAGCTCGGTGTCGGCCGTGCCGTGCCGGCCGGCGGCGTCCTGCGCCCGCGCCCCGGCCACCGGGCCGGCCAGCAAAAGCACGGCCACCGGGATCAGACGGGTCATGGCGGTGGCGGTCATGAATGATTGTCTTCCTTCAATACCATCAGGGCGCGGCGCAAATCGATGATGCCCGACCGGACCCTGCCCTCGCGGCACAGCAACGCGCCATGGATGCGCAACTCGCTCACCTCGCGCGTCAAGGGCGGTCCATAGGCATCGATGACGGTCACCAGCCGATCGCAGAAGGCGCGGCTGTCGCTGGTGATCACGACCGGGCGCCCGGAATCAGAGCCCGCCTCCGGGCCCGAATCCTGCCCCCGATCCTCGCCCGGCCGGGGCGATGCACCGTCCGGCGCGGGCGCGAAGGCGCAGACGCACAGGCTTGCGGCCAGCAGGGCCGGGATGACAAGGGACGGTGCGTTCATATGGCGCAGCCTAGAAGGGGTCATCTGTCGCGCTCGTGGGGTGATTGTGAAGTCTCCGTCACGACCGCGGGATGCTGCGCCCGCGGGGCGGGTGGAATGGGAATGGGCGCGGCCGCGCGGGCCTGCGGCTGCGCCTGCCGCGCGACCGGCAGGATCATGCGGACCGACAGCCCCGGTTGCTGCGCGCGCAGGCGCAGCACGCCGCCATGCAGTTGTACGATCGCCTGTACCAGCGACAGGCCCAGCCCCGCGCCCGGGGTATGGCGCGCCGCTTCGGCGCGGAAGAAGCGTTCGGACGCGCGGGCCAGGTCGGCCTCGTCCATGCCGATACCCTCGTCCGTCACCGCGATCGAGACCGCGCTGGCGCCCGGCGCGAGCATTGTCAGCCCCGGCAAGGCCGGCCCGGTGGCCGCAGCCAGCGTCACCGTCCCGCCGGCAGGCGAGAATTTGATGGCATTGTCCAGCAGATTGGCCACCGCCTGCTGCATCAGCGCCTTATCGCCGTAGAAAGGCAGGCAGGACGGCAGGCGCAGCGCCAGGCGGATCTGCTTTTCCTCGGCCACCGCCTCGTACAGATCGCTGATATCGGTCAGCAGCGGTACCAGGTCGAAGGGGGCGAAGGCCGACCGGCGCGATCCGGCCTCGATCTGCGCGATGCGCAGCAGCGCCTCGAACACCGCAGTGACATTGTCCAGGTTGCCGACCGCCCGCTCGATCGCCAGCCGCAGTTCGGCCGCGCTGCCGGCATGCAGGGCCGCGTCCTCCAACTGGGTGCGGGCGCGGGTGATCGGCGTGCGCAG
This sequence comes from Nguyenibacter sp. L1, assembly GCF_035199985.1. Classification (GTDB taxonomy): domain Bacteria; phylum Pseudomonadota; class Alphaproteobacteria; order Acetobacterales; family Acetobacteraceae; genus Gluconacetobacter; species Gluconacetobacter vanlangensis. The sequence continues at coordinate 2,229,930 of NZ_CP127015.1, read as the reverse complement.
ATCATGGGCGATGGCGTTGGAGACCTGGCGTACGCCATCCATCAGCCGGACGATGCGGTCCAGCATCTCGTTGATCGCCTCGGCGACCTGGTCCAGTTCGTCCCCATTGCCCACCAGGGGCATGCGGCGCGATAGGTCGCCACGCGCGATCGCCGAGCTGGTCTGGGCAATCGACTTGATCATGCGGCGGAACATGCCATGGACCAGCACGGCGCCGCTGATCGCCAGCAGGGTCACCATCATCCAGGCCCAGAGCAGCGAGTCGGTCAGCAGCCGCCGCAGCACCGCGCGGGCGCGGACGTCGCGCCCGACCAGCAGGCGGAACCCGCCCGGCAGCGCGAAGGCCCGCACTTCCGCCGTGTCGCGCATGCCGGCCCGCGTGACCTTCAGCGAATACCACTGGTCGGTGCGGACCACCTGGGCCGGCCATTCCGACAGGTTGCCCGCCAGCCTGTTCCCGGTCGGGCCGACCATCAGATAGATCGCGTCGTCGTCCAGGTTCTGTTCCAGCCGGTCGTCGATCGTCAGCGCCAGCGTGGGCAGGCCGCCTTCGGCCCAGCGCTGGCTCAGCGCCCGCGCATCGGCATTGATGGCGGTTTCCACCTGCCGTTCCAGAAAGCCGATCGTCCCCCACCAGATGAAGGACATGAACAGGATCGACGACAGGGCGAACAGCACGCCATAGCCCAGCGAAAAACGCAGGCTGGCCGAACGCGGCAGCCTGAAGCGCCGGCGCCCGCCCCGTCCTCTGTCTTCACCCCCGGGCTGCATGGCCGGCGCCGCCCCCGTTCCTATTCCGCCCGCAGCATGTAGCCGGCATTGCGGATCGTGTGGATCAGCGGCGTGTCGAACGGCTTGTCCACCTTCTGGCGCAGGCGCGATACGTGCACGTCGATCACATTGGTCTGCGGGTCGAAATGGTAATCCCACACGCCTTCCAGCAACATGGTGCGGGTGACCACCTGCCCGGCATGGCGCATCAGATATTCCAGCAGGCGGAATTCGCGCGGCTGCAGGTCGATCCGCTGGCCGCCCCGCCGGACGGTGCGCGACAGCAGGTCGACCTCGAGATCCGCGACGATCAGGCGCGTTTGCGGCACGTTGTCGCTGCGCCCGCGCCGCGACAGCGCCTCGACCCGCGCCAGCAGCTCGCTGAAGGCGAAGGGCTTGGTCAGGTAATCGTCGCCGCCGGCCTTCAGCCCCTGAACCCGGTCGTCCACGTCGGCCAGTGCCGACAGCAGCAGGACCGGCGTGCTGTTGTTCTGCGCACGGATCGTCTCCAGCAGCCGCAGCCCGTCGATGCCGCCCGGCAACATGCGGTCCAGGATGATCAGGTCGAAATTCTCGCTGACGGCCAGGAACAGCCCGTCCTTGCCGTTATCGACCGGTTCGACCAGATGTCCGGCCTCGCGCAGGCCTTTGGCCACGAAGTTGCGTACCGTCGGATCATCCTCGACGACCAGAATATGCATGCGGTCCGGCTCCCGTTTCTTGTTTCCGGCCTATCTTACGTCGCGCCGTGGCGCACTGGCCAGAGCGGCAGGCCAAAGCAATTGTCCGGGCCGCCGCCAGGGCGTCAATCGTCCATGTCCTCGGGACGGTGCCCGACAACGACCGGCATCGTCAGCACCGCGCCATGGCGCCGGATGCGCAACTGGACGGTCGAACCCGGATGTTCGGCGGCGATGGTGCGGATCAGGGTACGGGAACTGTCCATCGGCTCATCCCCCACGCTCAGCACGATGTCGCCGGTCCGCAATCTGGCGCGGCGGGCCGGTCCATCGCGGTCGATATCGGTGATGCGCACCCCGTCATGCCCGTCGCCGTCGGCCAGTGTCACGCCCAGCCAGCCGCGATCGATATGCCCGCTGCGCCGCAGTTCGGCGACGATCGGCGCGACGATCTCGGACGGAATGCCGAACCCGATCCCCACCGACCCGCCGGTGGGCGACACGATGGCGGTATTCAGCGCCACCACCTGGCCGCTGAGATTGAAGGACGGCCCTCCGGAATTGCCCGGATTGATCGGCGCGTCCAGTTGCAGGAAATCGTCGAACGGGCTGGCGCCGATATCGCGCCCGCGTGCCGAGACGATGCCCGCCGTCACGGACGATCCCAGCCCGAACGGATTGCCCGCCGCCATGACCCAATCGCCGACATTGATCTGCCGGCTGTCGCCCCAGGTGACGAAGGGCAGCGGATGTGGGGCCTGGATCTTGATCACCGCGATATCGGTCAGGTCGTCGCTGCCCAGCAGCTTCGCGGGATATTCGCTGCCGTCGGCCAGCGAGACGGTGATGTGGTCGGCCTCGCCCACCACATGGTTGTTGGTGACGATCACGCCGCTGGGGTCGATGATGAAGCCCGACCCGGCCCCCAGCATTTCCTCGCCGCGCGCGCGCATCCGGTCGCGGAAGCGCCGCTCGAAGGGCGTGCCCTTCACCCCGGGGGGCACGGGCTGGCGTTTCTGCTGGTCGTTGGCGCTCTGGGTGTCGGTGCCCTGAGTAACGGCGATATTGACCACCGCCGGCACGACCTGGCGGACCAACGGCGCGAAGGTCAGCGGGCCGGAGACGACCAGCGGAGGGGCCGGCGGGGCGAACACTGTCTCCGCCGCCTGCGCATCCGCGTGGCGGGGCGAGCCCGCCAGCACCGCGCAGGCCGCCAGAGCGAGGGGCAGGCGGCGCGGCAAGCCGGGCGCGAGGCGGGGAAAAGGCCGGCTTACCATCCGCCGCATGGGCACGTGATCCTGTTCGTGGCGCGCCGGGCGCGGGGAAAGCACGGCGACGATGGCGTGACGATAGCGCAAGATGGCGGCGGCGTCATGGCGTCCGGGTTTGGGCGTCCGGGTTTGGGCGCCCGGATCGGACGCCCAGACTGGCCCCCCGATCAGGCATGGCATGCGTCAGGACCGGCCGGCCCGGCGGGCCGGCGGGCTGGCCTGCGCCGGATCCTCGGGCCAGTCATGGCGGGGGTAGCGCCCGCGCATGTCGCGACGCATGTCGGCCCACCCCCCGGTCCAGAACCCCGCCAGGTCGGCGGTGATCGCCTGCGGCCGGCCAGCCGGCGACAAGAGCGCAATCTGCAGCCTGACCAGCCCGTCGGCCAAGCGCGGCGTCTCCCGCAGGCCGTAGAAGGTCTGTGCCCGCGCCGACGCGGTGGGCACGGGCTGGGTATAATCGACCGGCACCCGCCCGCCCGGCAAATCCAGATGCGTCGGCAGCGCCTTGTCTAGCCAGGTCAGAGCGCCGTACTCCACCCGTCCGCGCAGCATGGCCAGCACGTCCAGCGCCGCGACCTCGGACAGGCGAGTCAGGCCGGTCAGCCACGGGGCCAACCAGTCTCCGGCTTCCGCCGCCAGAGCGGTATCCGACAGATCCGGCAGGTCCGCGCGCCCCAGCAAGGCGCGGGCCAGCGCCACGCGGGCCTGGAATTGCCGCGTCGCCGGGGTCCAGCCCAGGCTGGTGTCCAGCCGATCGGTCACCTGGCGCAGCAGCAATGCCGCGACATCGTCGGGCGAGGCCGCGACCGTGCGGTCGCGCAGCACCAGCGCCCCCAGGCGCAGCCGGCGCCGCGCCAGGACCGATCCGGTCGCCGGGTCCAGCGTCGTCTCCACCTGTTCGGTGGCGCGGCGGCGGATGGAAGGGGGCAGATTGTCGGGGTCCAGCCGGGCCGCCATGCGGATTTCGGCTGCCGTGCGGACATGCAGGGTCGCCACCGCCAGCAGGCCGGCATCGGCCAGCCGGTCGGCCCTGCCCAGCCGCGCGCCGCCGCCGCCCGACAGGCGAAAACTGCCCGGCTCGCCGCGCCGCTGCGCAATCCGGTCGGGGAAAGCCGCTGCCAGCAGGGAGGCGGCGTCGCCGGCCGCCGTAATGCCGCCGCGCAGCCCCAGCCGGCGCCGGTACTGGCCGGCCGCCTGGCGGATCCGGGCCAGCGCCGCACGATCGGCGTCGGCATGATCGCCGCCGGCGATCAGGTCCAGCCGCAGGGCGATATCGGCGGGCGGAATCGGCGGCACGCCTGCGCCGCCCGGCCGCGCGTTCGGGGCCGCGCGCGGGCGCAGCGGGTCGCGTTCCTCCAGCAGGGCGGCGATGTCGGCGGCCAGCGCGGCCTCGGCTTCGGTCGTGGCCGCCAGCATCATCGCCGCCAGCCGCGGGTGCGCCCCCAGCGCGGCCATGCGCTCGCCCTCGGGCGTGATGCGCCCGTCCTCGTCCAGGGCGCCCAGGGCGGCCAGCACGCCGCGCGCGGCCTCGAACGCGCCATTGGGCGGGGCGTCGGGCAGCGGCAGTTCGTCGGGCGTCGTGCCCATGGCGGCCTGCCAGGCGGCGCTGTCCAGCCGCAGTCCGGTCAGCTCGGCATCCAGAATCTCGGGCCGGTCATGTGGCGTCATGCCGCGGCCGGTCGCCTCGCTCCACAGCCGCAGCGCCACGCCCGGCCCTTCGCGCCCGGCGCGTCCGGCACGCTGTGCCGCCGCGGCGCGGGAAATCCGCACCGTATCCAGCCGCGGCAGGCCGGTGCCGGGGTCCAGGCGCGGGCTGCGCCGATAGCCGCCATCGACCACCACCCGCACGCCCGGCACGGTCAGCGACGTCTCCGCGATCGAGGTTGCCAGGATCACCCGCCGGCCCGCATCGGGTTGAGGCCGCAGCACGCGATCCTGCTCGCCCGGCGGCATTTCGCCGTACAGCGGCAGGATGGTGGCCGGTACGCCGGCCAGCGCCGCCTGGGTCCGACGGATCTCGCCCACTCCGGGCAGGAAGGCCAGGATATCGCCCGCATGCTCGGCCAGCGCGGCGCGGATGGCGCGGGCCATCGCCTCGGGCAGGTCGCGCAGATGGGTCAGGTCGCGTGGCGCGTGGCGGATCTCGACCGGGAACATCCGCCCCGCGCTTTCGATCAGCGATGCATCCATCAGCGCCGACAGCGCGGCCCCGTCCATGGTCGCCGACATCGCCACCAGGCGCAGATCCGGCCGCAGGCTGCGCTGCACGTCCAGACAGAAGGACAATGCGGTATCAGCGTCCAGCGACCGTTCGTGGATCTCGTCCAGGATCACGCAGGCGACGCCGTCCAGCGTCGGATCGGCCAGCAGGCGGCGGACCATCAGCCCCTCGGTCACCACCTCGATGCGCGTGCGGGCCGAAATTGCGGCGTCAAGCCGGGTGCGATAGCCTACCAGCCCGCCGACCTCCTCGCCCAGCAGGCTGCTCATGCGCTGGGCCGCCGCGCGGGCGGCCAGGCGGCGCGGCTCCAGCATCAGGATGCGGCCATTGCCGCGCCAGGGGGCGTCCATCAGGGCCAGCGGCACGGTCGTGGTCTTGCCCGCCCCCGGCGGCGCGACCAGCACGGCGCCAGGGCGCTCGGCCAGGCTGGCGCGCAGGGCTGGCAGGATCGCGGCCACCGGCAGGTCGCTTGGCAGGTCGGCCAGCGTCGGGACGGGATTTTGCAGGTCGCGGTCAGATTCCATATCCTGTTTATGCGTCCGCGGCCTGGAACCGGCAATCGCCGCCTCCCGCCGCCCTGTCTTCCGGAGCCTCGTTTCGTGGTCCCTGCCCGGTCTTCATCTCTCCCTGCCCGCCTGCGCCGATGGTTGCCGGCCCTGCTGTGCCTGCTGGTGCCGGCCATGCCGCCCGCCCATGCCGGAGCGGCGGAAAGCGCCGCGCTGACCACGCCGCGTGACAGCGCCACTCTGGTGACGGATACCGACCGCTACCGGCCCGGCATGCCCCTGCATGTCGGGCTGCATCTGCGCTTGCAACCGGGCTGGCACACCTACTGGCTCAATCCCGGCGACGCGGGTGAGGCCCCGACCCTGAACGTCGCGGCCGAAGGCGGCGCCACCGGCCGGTCAGGCGCCATCGCCTGGCCCACCCCGCGGCGGATCAGCGACGGGCCGCTGATGTCCTATGCCTATATCGGCGACGTGCTGCTGCCAGCTGTCTTGCAGCCCGCGGGAGCGGGCGACGGGCCGATGGTCCTGCGCGCCACTGCCGAATGGCTGGTCTGCGCCAGCGTCTGCGTGCCGGAAAAAGGCAGCTTCACCCTGACCCTGCCGGTCGGCGATCCTGCGCCGTCCGACCAGGCGCCGCTCTTTGCCCGGGCCGCCGCGGCCCGGCCTGTGCCCTCGCCCTTCGCCGCGACCATTGCGCCCGACGGCGTGCTGACCTTGACCGGCCAGGGCCTGACCCCGGACGCGGTGCGCGACGCGTGGTTCCTGCCGCAGACCGAGGGAGCGATCGACCAGGACGCGGCCCAGGCCCTGTCCGTGCAGGAAGGCCGGCTGACCCTGGCGCTGAAACCCGCCGATTCGTTCCGCAAGGCTCCGACCCTGGACGGAATCGTGGTGCTGAAGGACCCGGCGGGCGAAGAGCGCGGCCTGGCGGTGTCGGCCGGCTTCGCGCCTGCGGCCGCCGTATCGCCCACCGTTTCGTCCACCGCCCCGGCGGACACGGCGGCGGGCCAAGGCACGGCCCATATTCTGCTTCTGGCCTTCGCCGGCGGCCTGATCCTGAACCTGATGCCCTGCGTGTTTCCCGTCCTGGTGATGAAGGCGATGGCGCTGACCCGCCTGGCCGGCAGCGGCGCATCGGTAAGGCTGGCCGGGGCCGGGTCCTATGCCGCCGGGGTGATCGGGGCATTCGTGCTGCTGGGCGGGGTGACCCTGACCCTGCGCGCGGCCGGTGCGGCGGCGGGCTGGGGGTTTCAGTTCCAGTCGGCGGCCTTCGTGACGGCGGTGTGCTGGCTGCTGTTCGCGGTGGCGTTGAATCTGCTGGGCGTATTCGGCATGGGCAATGCCGTGGCGGCGCTGGGGGGCGGCCCGGTCTCGCGCGCCGGCTATCTGGGCGATGCGATGACCGGCCTGCTGGCGGTGCTGGTGGCCACGCCCTGCACCGCACCCTTCATGGGGGTGGCGGTGGCCGGCGCGCTGGCGGCGTCGCCGGTCCTGGCGATGGCGGTGTTCGTCGCCATGGGGGCCGGTCTGGCCGCGCCTTATGTGCTGCTGGCCGGCGTGCCGGGCCTGGCACGTCACCTGCCGCGCCCCGGCGCCTGGATGGATGTCCTGCGCCAGGCCCTGGCCTTTCCGGTGCTGGGGACCTGCGTGTGGCTGGCCTGGGTGCTGGCGCTGCAGCAGGGTGCCGGTGCTGTGGCGGCGCTGGGCAGCGGGTTGGTGCTGGTGGGCCTGGCGGCCTGGCTCACCGGCCTGGCGCAAGGTATGACGATGCGCGACGGACCTGCGCGGCGGGTCCGGCTGTGCCGGGCAGTCGCCCTGGCGGCGCTGGCGGTGGCCCTGGCGCTGCTGCCCGGGCTGAATCGGGCCGGGCCGGTGGGCGCAGCGCAGGGCCTTGCCGTCACCGACGGGGCCGAGCCGTTCTCGGCCGCGCACCTGGCGGCGTTGCGGGCCCAGGGGCGGCCGGTCTTCGTCGACATGACGGCAGCCTGGTGCATTTCCTGCCTGGTGAACGAACGGGTGGCCCTGTCATCGACCCCGGTGCAGGAGGCTTTCCGAACCCGGCAGGTCGTGTACATGAAGGGTGACTGGACCAACCGCGACACCGCGATCGGCGCCTTCCTGCAGGCGCATGGGCGTGCGGGCGTGCCGTTCTATATCTATTTCCCGCCCGGCCACGGACCGGGCCGCGCCCTGCCGCAGATCCTCACGACCGGGCTGGTCCTGGATGCGCTGAAATCCTGACCGGGCGGACCTGCCCGGTTCAGTATCCGCCGCCGGGCTGGCTCGGCTGGCCCGTCGTTCCGGGCGGCAGGGTCAGATAGCCGGGCTGCGGCGAGAGGACGTGCGGCGCCGGAGGCGTCGAGGGCGCGGCCGCCGCGGCACCGCCGGGCATGCCGGTCGGGAAGATCGCATCGGGCCCGGCACTGACCGGCGGCGCCGGCCGGGGCCGGGGAGCAGGTGTGCGCGCAGGCGCGGCGGCCGGGCCCGTCATGGGCGGGGCAGCCACGGCAGGCGCCGCCGAGACCGGGACAGCAGCAGTCGGAAGAGCCGCACCCGGAACAGCCGCACCCGGGGCAGGGACCGCCGGAAACGGGCCGGCCGGAACGGGCGCCGAGGGCATGACCGGCGCGCCATAGGGCGCCGGCTCGGGCGTGGCGCCGGGCATGCCCAGCGATTGCTGCTGGATGGCGCCGGGCGCGGCACCCGCCGTATCGACCAGCCAGTCCGCCAGATGGTGGCGGACCTGGAACTCCAGTTCGATATTCATGTCCTTCATCATCTGCTTCGTCAGGTCGTACAGATGGGCCGGCGAGTCCGCGTTGCCGTTGCCGTCACTGTCCCCCGATCCGGCGGAGAAGTCACGTCGGACATGGGCCTCGGCATAGCCGGTGCGTTGGCCGTTGGCCGAGACGATATCCAGATGCACGTCCATCTCGCCTTCCAGCGAACCGCCCGGCAGGTGCAGGATCGACGCGCGATCGATGGTGAACACTGCGCTGCCCGTGCTGCCCGCCGGCATCAGCCGGTCGGCCGCCATGCGCAGCAGCGCCTGGTCGGGCGGCGTGGGGGCATTGGCCGAGATGTCGCCGGGCACCGACCCCGGCACGCCGTTATCGACGGTGCTGATCGACGCTACGTTCAGGCGCAGTACCGACAGGTAATCATAGCGCAGCGGTGCGAAGCTGGTCGGTGGCGCCTCCTCGCACGCTGCCAGTGGCAGCAACGGGCATGCAAGCAGTAGCAGCATGGGCAACCGGGCAGTCCGGCGGGACGGGCGCATGGATGACCTCTCCAACGTAAGGCGCGACGGGGACGTAGGGGGAACGTGCCGCCCCGGGCCCGGCTGGTCAATCCGTCGCGGACGCCCCGCCGATCTCGGCCCGGCTGAAATGGAAGCTGAGATTGCAGAACTCGCAGCTCATGCTGATCGTTCCATTCTCGGCCATGTGGTCCAGGTCGTCGGTCGAGAACGTCTCCAGGATTCCCGACAGCCGCGCCCGGCTGCACCGGCAGCCGAAGGCCAGCGCCCGGGGGCGGTCGGCGCAGACATCCTCGGAATGGAACAGGCGATAGAGCAGGGCCTCGGGCGCCAGCGCATCGTCCAGCAATTCCGCCTCGGTCACCGTTTCCGCCAGGGTGGTGGCGGTCGCCCAGCTTTCCGCCGGGTCGTCGTCGGGCGTCGTTCGGGCGGCCAGCCCCCCTTCGGTGGCGATGCGCTCCAGGATCAGCGCCGATGCCCGCCAGCCGGCCGAAGTGCGCGCGCAGGCCAGGCGGATCCAGCAATCATGCTGCTCGCTGGTTTCGAAATAATGACCGGCCATGTCCGACAGCGATGCTCCGCGGATCTCGACGATCCCCTGGTGGATGTCGGTGTCGGGCCCCTGGTCGACGGTAAAGGCCAGATAGCCGCGCCCCAGCAGCCGCGAGGCGTCGGCATCCGGGTCGGACGCAGACAATGCAGCGATCCGCTGCGCGTCGGACCGGGCATGGAAGCGCAGCGCGCCGGCATGCGTGCAATCGGCCACCAGGAACGAGACCGGGCCGTCGCCACGCGCCTGGAGCGAGAAGGAGCCCTGGAATTTCAGCGCCGAGGCCAGCCCGCCGACCAGCGCCAGCGCCTCGCCCGCCAGGCGCAGGACGATCTCGGGGTGGTCGTGCCGGGCCAGCAGCGCATCGGTCAGCGCCCCCACCCGGACCAGCCGCCCGCGCACCGGCCGGCCGGCAAGATAGAAGGGCGTGACTCCCTGGGGAACCACCAGGTCCGGCACGTCGGGCCGGTGCGTGTCGAGAAAGGCGGGCGTGTCGATCATACCATGTCCAGAAATGGGGCCATGCCCGGGGATGCGGGCATGCTTCGGGATGGAGAGGGCGGGATCAGATCCGGGCGCTGATCTCGGCCTCGACGGCCTCCAACCGGGTTTCGAAGGCGCGCAGGATATCGGGGCGCAGCTTCTCCTTCGCGGCCAGCGCCTTCAGCAGCGCCTGCCGGCAGCGATCATGCCCCGCATCCAGGTCTTCGGTGCGCGGCGCGCCCGCCAGGCAGTCCAGATAGGCATTGCGCAGGATGGTCACGCCCGGCCCGCTGCATGGCAGGGTGGCGAAGGCGGCCTCGACGATCCCTTCGACCCACCCCGGCGTGGCCGGAACCTCCTCGGTGCTGGTGGGGCGCGCGGGGATCTGGGCCGGACCTGTCATCAGGGCTCTTCCTCTCCATAATCCTGCCATTGCGGGCCGCCCATGGCCCAGACCAGCAGCCCCTTTTGGGCATGCAGGCGATTTTCGGCTTCGTCGAATACCACCGATTGCGTGCCCTCGAACACGTCCTCGGTGACTTCCTCGCCGATATGGGCAGGCAGGCAGTGCATGAACAGGGCATCGGGTGCCGCCAGCGCCATCAGCGCCGCGTCGACGCAATAGGGCGCGAAGGCGACGCGGCGTTGTTCGGCGTCGCTGTCGGACATGCTGACCCAGGTATCGGTCAGCACGCAGTCGGCCCCGGCGACGGCCTGGCGCGGGTCGGTCGTCACCATGATGTCGGCGCCGCCCTGCCGCGCCCAGGCCAGGGCGTTTTCCGACGGCGCGTGGCTGGCCGGGGTGGCCAGGCGCAGCGCGAAGCCGAACAGCCGCGCCGCCTCGATGAACGAGGTGGCGACGTTGTTGCCGTCGCCCACCCAGGCCAGGGTCCGGCCCGCGATCGGCCCGCGATGTTCCTCGAACGTCATGATATCGGCCAGGATCTGCACCGGGTGGGAATCCGGCGTCAGCCCGTTGATGACCGGTACGCTGGACCAGCGTGCCAGTTCGCGCAGCGCCGTGGCGTCGCCGGTGCGCAGCACGATGGCATCGACGAAGCGCGACAGCACGCGCGCCGTATCGGCGATCGTCTCGCCCCGGCCCAACTGCATGTCGTTGGGCGACAGCAGGATGACGTCGCCGCCCAACTGCCGCATCCCGACCTCGAACGACACCCGGGTGCGCGTCGACGGCTTGGACAGCATCAGCCCCAGCGCGCGGCCCAGCAGCGGCTGGCGCGGATGCAGCGGCCGGGCGCGGCCGCGCTGCATCCGCTTGATGCGGCTGCCCAGATCCAGGATGGCGCGCAGCGTGGCACCGTCGAAATCGCGCAGATCCAGGAAATGCCGCGGCGGCGGCCCGGCCAGAAGCGGAGCGGAGGGCAGGGCATTCATGCCGCGGACTCCTCGGCCACGGACGTCTCGGCGGCCAGATGCGCGCGCAGCCGCTGCGCCGCCCGGCGCAGGCGCTGGCCGGCCTCGGCGCAATCGTCCTCGGTCAGCACCAGCGGCGGCACCAGGCGCAGCACGTTGTCGCCCGCCGTCACGCTCAGCACGCCCTCGTGCATCGCCGCCTCCTGCATCAGCCCGACCGGCACCACGCAGCGCAACCCCAGCATCAGCCCGATCCCCCGCCGCTCGGCGAACAGGTCGGGGAATTCGGTGATCAACCCATCCAGCCGGCCGGCCAGTTGCGCACCGCGTGCCTGCACCTCCTGCAGAAATCCGGGGGCCAGCATCACGTCCAGCACCGCGTTCGCCGCCGTGCAGGCCAGCGGGTTGCCGCCGAACGTCGTACCGTGCGAGCCGGGCGTCAGGTGACGAGCCAACGCCTCGGTCGCCAGGATGGCGCCCATTGGAAAGCCGCCGGCGATCCCCTTGGCGGTTGACATCACGTCCGGAGTCACGCCCGACCATTCATGGGCGAACAGCCGGCCGGTCCGGCCCATGCCGGACTGGACCTCGTCCATGCCCAGAAACAGGCCGAATTCGTCGCAGGCCGCGCGCAATTCCTGCAGGAAGCGCGGATCGGCGACGTTGACGCCGCTTTCGCCCTGCACCGGCTCGATCATGATGCCGGCGGTCTCGGCCGTGATCGCGGCGCGTACGGCGTTCATGTTGTTCATCGGCACATGGTCGAAGCCCTCGACCTGCGGGCCGAACCCTTCGAGGTATTTAGGGTTGCCGGTCGCCGCCAGCATCGCCAGCGTCCGCCCGTGGAAGGCGCCGTTGAAGCAGATGATGCGGTTGCGCTCGGGGTGGCCGCCGAAGGCCTGGGCGCGGCGGATCATCTTCACCATGCCCTCGTTCGCCTCGGCGCCCGAATTGCAGAAGAAGACGCTGTCGGCGAAGCTGGCGGCGACCAGCCGTTCGGCCAGCCGCTCGGCCTGGGGCACCCGGTACAGGTTCGACACATGCATCACCCGCGCGGCCTGGTCGGCCACCGCCGCGACCAGGTGTGGGTGGCCATGCCCCAGTGACGAGGTCGCGATCCCCGCGCCCAGATCCAGGAATCGTCGCCCGTCCGCCGCGTACAGCCAGCAGCCTTCGCCCCGCTCGAATGCGAGGTCGGCACGGTTGTAGGTGGGCATCAGGGCGGGAATCATCGAAAGCCAGGCCTTGTTGTGATGGTTGTGTTCCGGATCGTTCGTCTGCGGAAACACCAAAGGGCCCACACGCCGCAGCGGGCAGGCCTCGGTCTCCGCGCGCATGATGCGGGCGGGCGGCGGCACAAGTCAAATCCTGTCTTGACATGGCCCTCTTTCTGCGCGCCCGCCGCGCCGGCGGGGCTTGAAGCCCCCCGGCTGCGTGCCAACGTCACCGACCGTCCCGGGACGCCGGGCAGGACCGTTCGGCGCGGGATCGTCCGTCATGACAGGACGGACACAGGAGACCGGGTCATGAATGCGATTACACTCGTCTTGTCGGGGGTGCTGCTGCTGCTGGGCATCTGGGCCGGTGGCCTGCTGGGTCCCGAGGGCGCGCCCATCCATCCGTGGTGGGCTCTGCCGTTCCTCGTCCTATCGCTGTGGATCTTCCTGTCGCTGCGGATGGCCAATGTCTGGCAGAAATTCGTCGTGCTGCGGATGGGGCGCCTGCAGGGCGTCCATGGGCCAGGCCTGTTCATGATCATCCCGGTGATCGACCGCATCGTCGCGATCATCGATGAACGCATCCAGACGACGGGTTTCAACGCCGAGCAGGCACTGACGCGTGATACCGTGCCGGTGAATGTCGATGCCGTGATCTTCTGGCATGTCCGCGATTCCGAGGCCGCGGCGCTGCGCATCACCAATTACCGCGAGGCGATCGACCGGATCGCCCAGACCTCGCTGCGCGAGATGATCGGCTCGTCCATGCTGGCCACGCTGCTGTCGGACCGGCGATCCTCGAACGAACAGTTGCGCGCCGAAATCGCCGGCAAGATCACGGCCTGGGGGATCGATGTCATGTCGGTCGAAATCCGCGACGTCGCCATCCCCGTGGCGCTGCAGGACGCGATGTCGCGCCAGGCCCAGGCCGAGCGGGAGAAACAGGCCCGCATCATCCTAGGCTCGGCCGAGGCCGAGGTGGCGGCCCGTTTCGTCGACGCGGCCGAAACCTATGCCGGCCATCCGGCGGCCCTGCAATTGCGGGCGATGAACATCATCTATGAAACGACCAAGGAACGCGGCGCGACGATCCTGATGCCGACGACGATGATCGACAGCATGAACCCGGCCGCGGTCGCGGTCCTGTCGGGGGCGGCGGCCCGGACCGAACCCGAGATGCGCACCGCCGCCGAATAGCGGCGCAGACGATCGGACGCGCGGCCGGCGATATCCGGCCGCGCGCCGCGATCAATGGCCGTGTGCCGCCAGCCAGGCGGCCAGCGCCGGCTGCGCCCGTGCCGCGATCCCGGCATTGGCCGCGATCAGGTCGACGGCTTTCTTCGCCTGGATCGTGGCGCCGGTCGACGCAGTTACCGACGGGTCCGCCATCAGCGCCTTCGCCACGGCGGGGCTGACCGACTGGCCGGCGATGGTCGGCAGCAGATCCGCCTGCGACCAGGGGGCCAGGTGACTGCGGATCTGCTTCTGGGTCGCGGGCGCCTGGACCAGGCTCCAGACCAGGTCCGGATTGTCGCTGTCATGGGCCGCCACCGCCAGCACGCGCGCGATGCGCCCGTTCGGGATCACGCCGCTATAGGCGATCCGCACCGTCCGCGCGATCAGCGCCGGATCGCGCGCGGCGGCCAGGGCGCGGAAGAAACGCAGCTTGTCCTCGGTATTGCCCGCCGCCTGCAGCATGCCGGCCAGCGCGTCATAGGTGGCGCTGTCGGCATGGCGTCCGACGACCCAGGTGACCGGGGCGACCATGCTGGCCGGCAGGCTGGCCGGATCGCGGCGATAGGCGGCAAAGCGGCGCTGGGCTTCGGCCGCCACGCCCTGGTCGTCGAACTGGCCCAGGGCCGCAATCACCTCGGGACGTAGCAGCGTATCCAGGAAGGATTCACCCGCGCGCGGCGTCCAGCCCAGGCGTACCAGTTGCGGCGCCAGCAGGGCGCGGGCAAAGGCGTGGAAGGCCGGACGCGCCGCGCTGCCGCGCGCCAGTTCGTCCAGGGTACGCAGATGGCTGATCGTATCCTGCCAGACCGCGATATTGTCCTCGTGCCGGGCGTTCAAGTCGGCAATCAGGTCCAGCCAGGCCGCCAGCGGCGCCTGCCCAGCCTGGAACAGCGCGAACTGGTCCCCCAGCAGATCGGCCCGGTCGGCGGCGCCGAACCGGGCGAAGGCGGATGCCAGAGCCGTCAGCGACGCGGTGTCATAGGCGGTGCGGTAATAGCCGTTCTCGCCCATATTGGCCTTCAGCGCCTGGCTGCAGCCGGCGAAGGTCAGGCTCTGCGGATGGTCGGGCGTCAGGATCGTGCGCTGCGACGCGATGCCCGGACCGCCGACGGTGACCGGAATGTTCCAGCGCGCCGGCAGTGGATGCGGATCATCGATGCTGAAGCGGCCCTCGGTCAGGGTCAGCGTCGTATTGCCTGCCGTGCAATGGCGCGCCACGCTGACCAGCGGGATGCCTTTCTGTTCGGTAAAGCTTCGGGCGACGCTGGCGACATCCTGGTGCGATACGCCGGACAGGGCAGCCCACAGATCGGCGCTGGTGGTATTGCCATAGGCATGGGCCTTCATGTAGGCGCGCATGCCGTCGCGGAAGATCTCGGGACCCAGCCAGTCCTCGATCATCCGGATGACCTGCTCGCCCTTCTGATAGCTGATCCGGTCGAAGGCCGTGTCGGCCTCGCTGACGTCATGGATCACCTGCTGGATCGGGTGGGTCGTGGGGTGCGCGTCCTGCGCCATGGCCGCCTCGCGCTCGGCATGTTCGCGCGGCCACATCTGCCAGCCCGGGTTGAAATGATCCGTGGCCTTGGTTTCCATCCAGGTGGCGAAACCTTCGTTCAGCCAGATATTGTCCCACCATCCCATGGTCACCAGGTCGCCGGACCATTGATGCGCCATTTCATGGGCTACGACGATATACACGATCTCCTGCGTGCTGGGCGCGCTGTGCGCCGGGTCGAACAGCAGGTCGTCGTCGATGAAGGTGATGGCGCCCCAGTTTTCCATCGCCCCGGCCTCGTAATTTCCGGGAATGGCGATCAGGTCCAGCTTGGGCAGCGGGTAGGGAACGCCGAAATATGCGTTGTAATAGGGCAGGATCTGCGATGCGGCCTGCAGGGCATAGCGTCCGTTCTGCTGCTCGCCGGCGGGGGCATACACGTTGATCGGCGTGCCCCCTTCCGTCTTGCCGCTGACCGCGCTCAGGTCACCCGCGACCAGCGCCAGCAGATAGCTGGCCATGCGCGGCGTGGTGCCGAAGACGACGCGCTTGGCGTCATGGCCGACGGGCGTGGTCGAGACGATGGGCATGTTGCTGATCGCCACGTCATGCGCGGGCAGCGTCGCGGTTAGTTGGAACGTGGCCTTGAAGGCGGGCTCGTCCCAGCCGGGGAACATGCGCCGCGCGTCTGCGACCTCGAACTGCGTGACCAGCATGCGCCGCGTCTTGCCGTCCGGCGCGCGGTAATCGTCGTAATAGATGCCGTTCGGCGTGGCCGGGATCGGACCGCGATAGGCGATCGTCACCATGTGATGCCCGGGGGCGACCGGCCGCGCTGGGGTCAGGGTCGCGGTCTGCGCCTTGTCATCCTGGGTGATGGCGGCGGATTGACCGTCCACCGTGGCCGAGATCAGCGTCAGGCCCGCCTGGTTCAGCGTGATGCGCGCCACCGGCGCCGACGCGGTGACGTCGATGGTCTCATGACCGTTCAGCGTCAGGCGCTTCATGTCGGTCACGATGTCGATGCGATAGGCGCCGGGCACGACATCCTTGGGCAACTGGCCGGGCGCGTGCGCGAAATCGAACGGGGATTCACCGAGAGCCGGACCCGAGAGCAAGGCCGTGCCGGCCAGCAGCAGGGTGGCGATGGCGGGTTTGTACCGCATGGGAACTCCAGAAAATGGCGGGTTCGGGCGCGGCACATCGTCATGGCGGCGATCATGCCGCCGCATGCGGGATGCCCTGGGCAGCCCGCCTGTTCCCGAACCCGGGAATGCAGGACAGCGTATCCCCCGTAAAGGAGGATACGCCGTATGAACAGGGCAGGGACTTAGAAGGAAGCCCGGACGGTGAACATGATGGTCGAAGGCATGCCCGGCAGGCCGTCCGCGAATTGCGGGGTGCACCCGTAATTGCTGACCGCGTTGCCGGCAAAGCCCGTGGTGCCCGGCGGGTTGCTGGTGAAGGTGCCGCAGGACGCCGGCGAGATCTGCCGGTATTTGTACTGCCAGTAGAACGTGTTGAACAGGTTCTGCACGTTCAGGTCGAAATCGACCTTCTTCAACGGACCAAGCTCATGCACCGGCATGGCGTAGTTGACGTCGAGGTTGAAGATCACATACGGCGCGATCCCGCCGTTCGGATCCATCGTCGTGGCACCGGCCGTGGTGTTGTAATAATCATAGGTGCCATAACCACCCGTCGTGCCTGGAATCGGACCGATATTCTGGAACCCGGTCAGGTCGTACGTCGTGTACTGATGGCCGGTATAGCGCCCGGTCAGGTTGACGTTCAGATCGTCGCCACGGCGCAACAGGTTGCGCTTGTTGTAGTCGACGCTGAACTGCGCCAGCCACTGCGGAATGCCCGAAACGTGGCTGCCGCGCTGGGCGATGCCGAACTGGTCTTCCTGGACCGTCACGAACGCCTCATACGTCTTCAGGTACCGCGCGCTGTTATGCGAGAAATTGCCCGAGAACGTCCAGGTGCTGTTCGGACGCCACATCAGCGTGACTTCCTGGCCGCGCATCAGGCGCTGGCCGGAGTTCGTATACAGTGCATCGCCGGCAAGCGGGCCGGACTGGTACTGGAAGAACCCGAAATCACGGTCGACCTTCTGATAGTAGTAATCGGCCGAGAACAACCAGTGGGACGTATTGTACTTCACGCCGCCTTCATACATATGCACGATCGACGCACTCGGCGGAGAGCCGATCACGCTGGGCGAGAAATCGCTGGTGGGGGCATAGAGCGCCGAGGTACCGGCACTGCCGTAGAACGACACACCTTTCAGGGCCGGCGCGATCTTGTCCAGGTCGTAGGTCACGTTGACGAACGGCAGGAACTCGCGATCCCACTTATGATTGCCGAACGGACCGTAATTGCAGGTATTGGCCTGGCAATAGGGGGTCGCCAGCGTCGCCGCGGACGGAGTGCCGAAAACCTGATATCCCGTGCTGTACGCGGTCTTGGTACCCTGCAGGGTAAAGCCCGGTGTGATATGCAGCGTGTTGTGCAGCAAATCGATCTTGTCCTGCAGATAGCCGGAGAAGATCGTACGCTGCTGCCCGCCGCCGAGACCGCCGCCCTGATTCGGGGCACCTGCGACGTCGTTTATCGCATCATGCGGGACGGGCTGGGTAATGCCGTAATAGATCGGCGTATTCAACTGCGTCTCGCGCGCCACCAGGCCGCCGATATGGATCGTGTTGCGGATGCCCCAGAATTCCGGCACGAGGATGGAAACGCGCGGCTGAATACCGTACGTGTTCGTGTGCAGCGTCTGGGTATAGGCGTTATAGCCGCAGGGGCTGGTCTGACCGGCTGCTGCCCATTGCGCCGCAACCGAAGCCGGACAGGCCGGGCTGTTATTGTACATGGCGTTGCCATCGTACGTCACGGCGCCAGGCTGATAGGCGGGGTTGCCGTAGCCGTACAGACCCTGTTCGCCGAAGCCGGCGATGGTCTGGTTGAACGGATTGGCGCCTCCGACCGTGAAGGGCGTGTCGCCGCCATTCGGCGCGAACAGGGCCGGGTTGGCGTATTCCTCGGTCGTCGAGTTGGAGTAGCGATAGAATCCGCTCAGTCCGACATTGATATAATCGTTGATGTAGGTGTCATTCTTCAGCATCAACGTGAAATAGTCGTTGTTTTGACGGAAATATTCCTGATCCGGCGAGTAATTGCTGAAATTGCCGTTCTGCTGCAGATACGGCATCGGAATCGGTTCCGGCGTAATCAGGCCGCTGCCGGTATTGTACAGCACCGTCGCCTGGAACATCGACTGGCCCTCGTCATAGGGCTTGTCGAGGGCCGCTTCGAACGAGTTGTAGCGGGCCGGCGTATAGTCGATGAAGCCCTTGGTCTGCATGTTGTCGTACTGCACCATGACCTTGGGCGCATCGACGCCCCGGCCCAGCGCGCCGTCAAGCTGCCCGGAATCGACCTTGAAGCCTTCCCGCCAGGTGCCGAACGATCCTACGCCACCATACACATCCACGCCGAACTTGTCCGCGGGTCGCAGCGAGTGATACGCCACCGTGCCGCCGATCGTGCCGAAGGTCGACTGGTCGGGATAGGCCACGCCGGGATAGACCGAAACGCCGCTGATCTGGTCCTGGGTGAACGGGGCCGCGATGACGTTCTGCAAGAATGCGCCGCTGCCGCCCTGCAGCAGGTCCTGCATCGGCATGCCGTCCAGCGTATTGGCGGCTTCCAGCCCGCGCGTGCCGCGGATCGACATTACGGGTTCGTTATTGCCGATGCCCTGCTGGTAGGTATAGACCGACGGCGCGTTACGCAGCAGCGAGACGATATTGCCCGCGGCACCGCTCATGCGGATCTGGGTCTGCCCGATTTCCGTCACCGCGCTGGGCGAATCCTGTTCGCGCAGCAGGCGGCGCTGGGCGCGGATCATGATGGATTCCATCTGGTCCGGCGGTGCGGTGTTGGCCGCGACGGTCGTCGCCACGGCCGGGGCGGCAACCGGTGCCGCCGCAGGAACCACATGCGCCGTCCTGGCCACGGGCTTGGCCGCCGCATGGTGGCGGGCCGTGCTCTTGTGGTGATGGGTCGGGGGCGTGGCGGTGGTCGCGGGGGCCGTCTGGGCGGCGGCCAGGGCCGGAATCGCCGCCGCGGCGATCAGCGCCGTGGCGCCCAGCAGCAGGCCGCGGCTGCCCGGGCGGGTTTCAATGAAAGCTGGATAGCGCCGTCGCTTCCGGACCTGACCGGGTACCGCAAGGGTACGCTGACGCGGTGTTTCGCCGTATAAGGCCATGAAATACCTGCATTGAAGTTGAGACGAAGAAATAGCTCGAGCGATGCTCCGGGACGCATATGCGCCCAACTCGTAACAAGAAGGCAACATGGGTGGAACGGGTTGTGTTGAAATTGTCCACGCGTGGCATTTTGGCAACATTGGGCCGGGTGGAAAACATATGAAATGATACAAAGATAAAGTGTATATCTTTATTTTTTTAAAAATTACCCAGAATTTTTTTTCGACTATGTATCATATTATATATGATTTTAGTGGCAATTCCGCACGAATCGATCGGACGCGCAGTTCTATCCGTTATTTTTGCAACGCTGGTTCCGGGTAGGGAGCGCCGGCCCCGCCCCCCGGGCACGGACTGAGGCAATTCAAAAGCCCATTTCCTTGTGAATGAGCGTGATTCCCCTAACGAATCGAATTTAAAATTAATAAATTTAAATTAAATAAATTATCCACAATAATCCCTGTCGTCCGAGAGAGTTTTCTCTTTTCAGGCTCGTAAATTCTCATTTGAAAATTAATAATAATTAATTTTGATATTTATCTGTTCGGTCACGCACTATCCGCGCAACCCCAGGGCGCGATCGGATATTTCTGTCCTCATGGCCCCGCCTCGAACGCCTCCAGCTATTTCTCTACAGGCACGGGTGCACACCGCACGGATAGTAGCGCGACGCACGCATACAAGTTGTCTCGTCCTGACCCGCAGGCGCACGATCCCGTATCATCCTGTAAAACCCTGATGGACGAGTTCCCGCCAGAGCCGGGAGGCATTAAGACATTCTTCGGCCACGTCGTAGATAATCGTTGTAGGAATCGAGGATGCTGCCCCTCATATCGACGCCGATCGTATCGGCGATCCTCCGGGCGACAACAGCGTGACTCTCAACGGTGGGTTGAAAGGCATCCGGACATGTTCCTGAGCAAATGCCATCTGTCCGTGACCACGATCGCCGAAGGTGCGCCCTGACGACCACCGTCCGCATAGACCCCAGCCCGATCCCAAGCGATGATTTCGGACCTCGGATGCAATTTCAGCCGTACCGCCAGGGTCTTCGCCTGCCGAGCCGCCAGCAGATGGATGACCTTGTTCTTTTCCGGATCGACCAGGATCGTGCCGTAATCCTGCTCGCGACGCCGTGCCCAGTCATCAACCGCGATCACCCGGGGCGTACCACCTCGGGGAATCGCGGCGCCTTTGGAAAGTATCAGGCAGATCTGGATGTCTGCGCTGACAGGGCAGCACAGGCGGTCCGCCGTTCTTGCACCAGCGGAGCCTCCCAGTGCCAGGGCAACGTAATGGTAAAGGTCCGTCAGGCGGACAGTATGTCGTCCGTAAGGAACCGTCACTCCCGGCTGTGGGGCATGACAAAGAGCCATGCGCGGGCACGCACCATTGCAACAACGCAAGCGCAGCGGGCGATCAGGACCATCATAGGACGCGCCTGCCAAGGCAGGTCTGCCAGTTTGCGCCTATAGTGGCTGAGAACCCGCTGGGACCTCATATGGCAATCGGGGTACCGAACGGCGCCATGATTGCGTGCAGCCGCTTGGATTCGAACATTACCGCCATCGGTCATAACTCGACGCGGAACAAGGAAATTCGGAAGATCAATATACAGACTACACAACTCTGTTGATGATTCCTGGAAGATTTTGATTTATCATAATCTTCCAGGTTCTGCCGATCCCGTACAAGCTGCAGCAGCACACACTTTGCGGAAGAACCCAAATCTCAGCAGAAATTAGCACTGCCAAGCCAGCTCATCGCAAAAAAGGGGTGATCTAAAAAGATCACCCCATCTCTGTGTTGCGGAGGTCAGAGCGCGGCGTTTACGCCGAATTGGAATGAACGCATGATGACACCATTTTGTGCCCAAGACGAATTGTAAAGATACCCCGAATAGGTGCCGAAGTCGTGAGGTGCCCGAAAACCAAGCAAGTTGTAGACGTTTGCGTAGGCCGACCACCGCTTGGAAATGGCATAATTAACGGTGAGGTCGACATCCCAGAACCCTTTGGTGTGGCAACGAATCGGGACAAACGAGCTGTTCGAAATGATATTTTCGCATCCCGAGGTCGAACTGCCTGGAATATAATCATCAGCGACGTCACGATAGCCGCTCGTATAATAGACAGTGGGCGTAACTGCCAGTTTACGCCAGATGAAAGTATTGGACCAGTTCGCACGCCATTTGGGCGTCCCTGAAGCCGACACGGCCTGATATGGACCGAGTGTACCCGCATAACGGTTCACCGATCCGTCCGGATAGACCAGATTGAGCCGATGGACAAAGGTTGCGTTGCCATTGCTGATCCATTGTATGTCATGCAACGCGCCGGGCAATCTGACGCGGGCCTGGAAACCCAGGTCGAAGCCGTCGGTATAGATTTTGTTGGCGTTGATGTATCCTACGTTAACGATGCCTGGTGACGGAGCGCCGCCGGGATTTTGGGCGTCGTATGGATTCGGCGTGATCGTGACGCCTGCAGGAAGGGTTGCGTTGGCCGCCGTCAAGCCATTGGCGGCGTAAGCTGCCGCCCAATTTTCGGCCGCCGTGTTGGCGATGGACGAGTTGGGTGTGATATAATTGTTTTTTCTGATGTAATAATAACTTGCCGTAAGCGTCAGCCAGTTTGTAGGCGTGAAGACAGGACCTGCGGTAAAGTTGGTGGAGATTTCCGGTCTCAGGTTCGGGTTGCCAGAGGTATTGATCCCCAGGCCATAGATTTGTGCGTAAGTATCAGCCTTTCCGTTCGACTGATGCTGCGCGAGCCATCCTGGGTCAGTAACCGCGAACTGGGTATAGCCGACATTGCTGCCGCCGGTTTCGGCAAAGCTCGGCACACGGAAGCCTTTGGAAAAGGTACCGCGAAGCGTCAGCTCCCGGAGCGGCTTGAACTGCACGCCGACTTTTGGCGAGAAATGCGAAAAGCCCTCGGAATAATGATCGTAACGACCAGCGACGTTTGCGTTGAGCATTTTTACAATCGGCGCGTTCAGTTCGAAATAACCGGCTTCCACCCAGCGACTGCCGTGCGCGTTGACGGGGTTGATCGCCCCGGTCCACTGTGCCGCCGGGTCGGCAGGGTTGTAGGGATTCGCACTCGGATCATTTAAATATTCATAGCGAATATTGGTGCCGATCGCGAGCCGCACCATGCCTCCAGGAAGCTTGAACAGCCCCTTGTCGATATGTGCGTCTCCCGAATACTCCTTGGTCAGGGCATGGATCGTATTCGTCGGTGCTATCATGTTAAGAACCGACTGCGGCGTGGCCGAAGGGTCGGCGAAATTATAGGCGCCGGTCGCTATCGCTTCCTGCAGGCTACTGATCCGAGGGACGCCCGTGATGGTCTGGTCGAGGGTTGAATTCATGCCGACGAAATTGACGTCGTAATTCCAGTCTCCGCCCCAATGCGACGTCAGATAGCCGCTGTAACGAATGGAACCGCGAAAGTTTTGGCTGAACTCGTTCTGGCGAAAGGCGACGTTCGGCATGGTCCCATAGATCGCTGCCTCCTCGCCTTGAGCGGCAAAGGGGTCGCTCGGGTTGAGTTGGCCATTGGCAAGATAGACGGGTTCGAACGTATTGACTGTCGAGGCGTTCAAACTCTGGGAATAGGTGCGCGCGGGAGCGGGGCCCGCGTCCGGTCCGCCCGTCATGATTGACAGCACCTGCGAGTAGTTGAACATCGCGACCAGTTGCGACTGATCATTGACGTTCCACGTTCCATGAAGCGTCGCGTTTATCCGACGCAGTGAGGGCGCGATCTGAGTGTAGCTCTGGCTGTTCTGCGTGCAGGCCTGACTCTGGCCGTTGTCGCCCGGATAGAGTGCGCCAGTCACGACGCTTCCTAGGTAGCCACAGCCTGCCCGTTGATTAACGAGAGTGGTTGCTCCAGTCGGGACACCATTGACGACGGGGCGAGCAAGTGCGAACGGCGTTTGGACGAAGTTCTGAATGGCTCCGCCTTCCAGCACGTTCCAGTTACCATTCGTGCCGCCAATGCCCGTCAGATCGCCGTTGTTATACGGTGACTGCAACTGGCGATAATAGAGCGGGTCGTCCTGCTGATATTCCGAGTTGACGTAGACGTTCCACCCGTCGCGCCGAAGGTCGCCGAATCCATAGGTGGCAGTGAGCTTCTGATGCCCCATATCCCCGCGCTGGGTCAAACCGCCTTCGGCGTTGCCCTCAAAACCCTTGATTTCCTTTCGAGTAATATAGTTCACGACACCGGCGACGCCGTCCGCACCATAGGTCGCGGAGGCACCGTCCTGAAGCGTGTCGATCCTCTCCATGATCGATGACGGAAACCAGTTGGTATCAACGAAATTACGCTCGCCGTCGTCGGCCAGCGGGTAGTAGGAAAGGCGCTGGCCGTCCATCAATACCAGGGTAGAGTCCGTGGACAGGCCGCGAAGTGACGGGGCTGAGGCACCCCCGGCGAAACCGCCACCGGCTGTCCAGGCATTGGTCAAGTTGCCCGCGCCGTTCGATGAGAGGGATTGCAGTGCATCGCTGACATTGTGAATGCCGCGCTGCTGTAGCTCGGTTCGTGTAAGCTGCACGATTGGTGAGGCGGTAGTCATATTTGGATCGCGGAATAACGATCCCGTGACGACTACGTTTTCTGCCTGCTGGTCTGGGATGGGCGCGCTGGCCGCAGTCGCCGCGTGCGCGATAAGCGCGGCGTTGCGTGAGGATGTCGGGGGGGCGGGAACCGGTGTGGTGGGGGTCTGCGCAATTGCTGCGGGGGCCGAGGTTCTCTGCGCCTTCGGTTTTGCCACCGCATGGTGGCGAACCGGAGTGGTTCGAGTGGGGGTTGTCTGGGCGGTAGCAAAGGCCGGAATCGCCGTGGCAGCGATCAGCGCCGTGGCGCACAGCAACAGGCCGCGATTGCCTGGATGGGTTGCTAGGAAAGTCGGATGGCGTCGTCGCTTTCGGACCTGGCCAGGTACCGCAAGGGTACGCTGACGCGGTGACGCATTGTATGAGACCATGAAATACCTGCATTGAAGTTGACGAAAAATAAAAAAGTCGAGCGATGCTCCGATATCCATTGCACGCAGATTGTAACAAAAACGCAACGTCATGCGTCTGTGGTGCGTCGGAAAATGTCCACAGGTTGCATTTTTGCAACGTACAATTTCATCATGCGAGATTGATTCCGGCCCCATGCTGGGTCCAATCGCCATATCCATACGGACCGGGCGCGGGCGTGCCGGAGCAGGGTACAGGCGTTTAAATGATCTGTCCGGGTATGCTGCCGCCGGAATCGTTGCACGCATTTCGGCGGCAAGGCGACTTCATCGGCCGCCGCGCGCCGCGTTCAGTGCGGTAAATTATCCGTCCGACGGATAAAGTCCGCCGCGTTGTCGTGCAGTTCCTTCAGTGCCGGCGCATGGGCATAGACCATGTGTCCCGACATATATTGATGGATCTCGATATTTCCGGCCAGCTTGCGGGGAATCGGCAGGTGGCGCATTTCGTACACGCCTTCGAAATAGGGCGTGCCCAGGTCGAAATAGCCCTGGTTGAGCTGCACCTTCAGCATCGGATTTTCCTTCATCGCCATGGCCAGGTCGGGCAGGACGTTGGGCAGGCCGCGATTCGAATGCGGGATACCGGGCTGTTCGTGGGTAAAGGACCATTTGCCGATAGAATGAGCGCTGGCCTTGTATTCCTCATAGGCGCCGGTCGGGCTATCGCCGCCATAATGCAGGACGTCGCGAGCATAATCGTTGAAGGCCGACAGATAGGCCGAGCCCATCGCCGAATCCATCGGATCGTAGAACGGATGCTGCGACAGCGGGTCGATCGAGGCGCCCGAGAAACGGCTGTCGAGCCGGCCGGTGTCGGCGTCCTCATCCGCCATCAGGGTCTTTTCGAATTCGCCGCCATTGACGCGCAGATTGGCGCGCTTGATGTAATCGACCGGCAGGCCCGTATAATCATGCAGGCGGGCGGCGATCTCGTTCAGGCGCTGGTCGGTGATCGCCGTGCCGTCCTGCAACGCGCCGGCATAGTCGGACAGTGCGAAATGCTCGACCTCATGCAGGAATGTTTTCAGGTCCGCCTGCTGGTGCGGCAGCTTGCGATGATACCACGCGGTGGCGGCATAGCTGGGCAGGGCGAGGATATAGGGCTGATCGACGCTGGGATTGGCCTCGGCCCGGTCGATGTTGTTGTCGTAATCCAGGATCTGCGACAGCAGCATGACCCCGTTCAGGTCGATCTCCTTGTCCTGCTTCAGCATGTTCGCGACGATGGCCGACCGCGTGGTGCCGTAGCTTTCGCCGAAGAGATATTTGGGCGCGTTATAGCGGTGATACCGGCCCAGGAACTGGGCGATGAAATCCGTAAAGGCCCAGGCATCGGGGTCCGTGCCGTAGAACGATTTTTCCTTGTCCTTGCCCCCGATCCGCCCGAATCCGGTTCCCGGCGCGTCGATGAAGACCAGGTCGGTGACGTCCAGCAGGCTGTCGTCATTGTCGACCAGCTTGTAAGGCGCCGCAGGCGTATGGGTGTCGTCGGCCGTGACGATCCGCCGCGGGCCGAAGGCGCCCATATGCAGCCACACCGTGGCCGATCCGGGACCGCCATTATAGACGAAGGTGATCGGCCGCGCGGCCGGCGCCACGTTCTTCTTGAAATAGGCGACATAGAACATCGCCGCCACCGGTTGGTCCCCCGGCTTGCCCTTCTTTTCCGGGGCCGCGTCGTCCCAGTCGCGGGGATGCACGATCAGCGTGCCCGCGACGGCCTGATAGGCGATTTTCTGCCCGCGGACCGTGACGATGCCGTCCGAGATCTTCTGCCGCGGGGTGAAATCGAAGGGGGCGAGGGAAGATTTCCCGTCATCGTCCTGCGGGGCGCCCTGCGCCGCATGATCGGCGGCCAGAGCCGGAACGGCGGGCAGCGTGGCGGCGGCGGACATCCAAAGCCCGAGGGCCGCGCCGCAGAGAAGGAGTTTGCGATTCATCGTGTGTATCTCATGTCGGTCTGTCGTTCGACCGATCCGGCATGGGGTATGCCCGCGATTGCGCGCCCCCGCCCGCGGAATGCGTCCGGTTCGGTCGGTCGAGCGCGTTCGGTCGCGATCGCGGCAGGATAACAATGTTCTGTCAGTGCACCAATCCTGGCGCGCCAGGATGGGATAAAAGATAATTTAGAACGTATCGAGATCGGGCGGCGGGATAAAAAAGGGCAGTGGCCGGAACGACCACTGCCCTTCGGCAATCACGAAATGAGTGCGTCAGAAATCCACGCCGGCCTGCAGGAAGACATAGCGGCCGACCACCAGGGTGCTGTATTGCGCCAGGTTGGTGTTGGACGCCGAGTCGAAGACGAACGGCGGCTTCTTGTCCAGGATGTTGTTGACGCCCGCCTCGAAGTTCCAGTTACGCAGGCGATAGGCCAGCGTCAGGTCGTGCGAGAAGATCCCCGGCGTCCGCCACTGGCCGGCGGTCTTGGCCGTCAGGTCCTGGGTGCCGTTGTTCCAGACCATGCCGCCCGTGTAATGCATCATATAGGTCAGGGCGAACGGACCGTGCTGCCACGTCGCGGTGGCGTAATCGGTCACACGCGGAATGCCGCCGCCATCCAGGATGCCCACGCCGCCCTGATAGAACAGGCGCCCGGCATAGTTGAACCACGCCCCGCCCGGCTCGTTCTGCTGCAGGTAGCTGACGATCTGCTGGAAATTGTTCGACACCGTCAGCACGTCCATCGGCGACAGCCGCAGGCGGTAATCCAGGTCGAAATCGATGCCGCTGGTCTTCAGGCCGCCCAGGTTCTGGTCCAGGCCGGTGACCGTGGTCAACTGCCCGGTGTTGGTGCGGGCCGAGATATCGCTGCAATAGCCCGGGTTGGCGCCCGTATAGCAGCCATCCAGGATATACTGGGTCTGCAGCGGGCTGATCATGTTCTTCAGCGTGTAGTGCCAGTAATCGACCGAAACCGACAGGCCGCGTACCCAGTGCGGGGTCAGCACGGCGCCGATCGTATAGGTGCGGCCGGTCTCGGGCTGCAGCTTGGCATTGCCGCCCGAAATCGTCGGCACCTGGCCGGAATTCGCATCCACGAAGGTCGCCGGGTTCACGCCCTGCCGCATGCAGTTCGCGATCACATTGGGGGACAGGCCGCCATAGGAGCCGGCCTGTGCGCATGGATCGACGGCGGCATTATAGCCCAGCGACGAACCGCCATACAGTTCATAGACGTTCGGCTGGCGATAGGACGTGCCCAGCGTGGCGCGGAAGCGCACGTCGCGCGTGGGCGCCCAGACGATCGAACTCTTCCAGTTCTGGGTGGAGCCGAACGTGTTGTAGCTGGACCAGCGGCCCTGGGCGTCGACCGTCAGGTCGCGGGCCAGCGGGGCATTGTGCAGCAGCGTCAGCTGCGCTTCGCCATAGACCTCGTTTACGTTGAAGCCGCCGCCGGTATAGGACGAGGTATTGCCCGTCGTCTGCCCCGAGGCCACCAGCGGATCGGGCGAATAGCTCAACTGCTCGCTGCGATGCTCCATGCCGAAGGCCAGGCCGAGATTGCCGCCGTTCTTGTAGGGCAGTTTGGCGACCTTGTCGTTGTTGAGCCGAAGGTTGAAGTCGCGCAATTGGTAATAGGCGTGATCGTGCTCGGTGAACTTGCCGTAGTTCGCCGCCGCCGCCGAATAGGGCTGGAACGGGTTCTGCAGCACGCATCCGGGCTGGCTGGTGCACACGGTCGGGTTGTACACCACCGCGCTGTTCGGATCGGTGGGGTCGAGCTGCTGCACGCCCAGTTCCTGCTCCAGATGGGCGTAATTGCCCATGTTGTTGTAGGAATCGGTCGTCTGGTTCCAGCCGTACGTCATGGACGCGTCATAGTTCCAGCCGTACCACAGCTCGCCCTTGCCGCCCGCGATCACGGTATAGGTGTCGGTCGCGTTGTTCTCGCGGCGCGGGCCCAGATCGTTCATGCGCTTGTACAGATCGACGTCCTCGCCCCAGTAATTATAGGGGTTGCCGGCCGGCAGGACGAAGCTGCTGGGCAGCGTGGACGGATAGATGCTGCCGGTGACCGGGGCCGCCGCCATCTGCATGAAGGACGTGCGGTGGCTGTAGCGGACGTTGGCATACACATCCAGATGCCGGTCGACATCGTAATGCGCGTCGCCGCTCAGCGATGAATTCTGGATCTGGTTCGTCAGGTACTGGTACTGGCCGAAATTGAAGCGATCGGCCTTCGTGAAGTCGTGGAACGTCGTGCCGTTCTGGTCCGACACCAGGTTCAGATTGCCCGATGCGTCCAGCACGCGCGCGGCAGGCGGAATCGACGATCCATAGACCGGCGTCACGCCCGGCCCGGCGACGGGGTTGGACAATTGCGGATTGGCCGACCAGTCGCGGTCCCGCTGGCGGATGCCCTGCGTCGTGTTGTACTGACCGAAGATCGTGATGTTGCCGCGATCATGGTCGAAATTGAAGCCCTTCGTGCCGGAGATCAGGCCGGACAGCCCGTCGCCATACTGGCTGACCCCGCCCTTGACCATCAGGTTGGCCGTGTTCACGTCGTGGCGCAGCTTGATGTTGACGACACCCGCCACCGCATCGGCGCCATAGAGTTCCGAGCCGCCATCCTTGAGGATCTCGATGCTCGCGATCTCGTTCAGCGGAATGGAGTTCAGGTCGACACAGGCGGCCTGGCCGTTGATGGCGGTGCGCTTGCCGTCGATCAGGATCAGCACGCGATTCTGCCCCAGATTGCGCAGGTCGGTGCAGGAGACGCCATCACCGCCGTTGGTCTGGGTATTGCCCGTGCCGGACGAGCCGATCGAGGGCAGGCGGGACAGATAGTCGCCCAGGTTCGTCGCCGAGGTCTGTTGGATCTGGCGCGACGTGATGATCTGCACCGGATCGGCGGCCGTGTTGTTCGAGCTTCGCAGGAACGAGCCCGTCACCACCACATTCTCGGCATTGCCGGCGCCCGAGGTGCCGCCGGCCGGGGCGACGGACGCGGCGCTGGTCAGTGACGTGGCCGTCTGGGAAGCCGCCGTCTGGGCAAAGGCGGATGTCACCAGCGTTCCGCCGAATGCGGAAAATGCCAGCAACATCCACTTTCTGTTCCGAGGGGTCATTCTGTAACTTTCCTATTACTTCGCGTTAATAAAAGTTACATCGTTCCTCCAGCTTGTCGACCGGCGGTCGGACGGGGTGTCGCAAATTCTTCATAATCTGTTGTTCATCTGCAACAGTGGTCGGGCATCGCATACCCGCCCCGAAGCCCATGCCGATAACTGGCCATCTTGTTCCGCAGGATTGATATGTGTCATAGTATGTCATGAATTTACATAATATTATTCAGGAATATTTGTTGCGGACATATAATATGTCGCAACGATAAGCCCCCTTGTCGAATAAACCCATGCCGGGTGCCTGTGTCACAAAGGACACAAATCATGGTCGCGGCGATGCCGGCCGGCCAGGTGCGCACCGATGAATGACCGGGCGATGCGGGCATCCATGCCATCCGACAGACGCCGTGCATCATATGGTGATATTTGTTCTGATTTTCAGATCAATTCTATCTTAATAATCTATTTTCATGTTTGATCGGATCGGCGCATCGTCCACGGATCACGTCCCGGCAAAATGGTCCCGTCCTTATGAGCGCGCAATTTCCTACCCTGCCCCGTCGCGCCTGCGACGACGATTCGTATCCTGTCATCCGGCGCTTCACGCCCAACTGGTTCGCCGTCACGATGGGCACCGGCGTGCTGGGGCTGGCCTTGCACCAGGCGCCCTTCCGCACCGCGGCGATCGAGGTCGTTTCCACGGCCCTGTGGGGGGTGGCGGGCCTGCTCTGGCTGCTGTTCGCAGGGCTGTACGCGGCGCGCTGGGTCCTGTACCGGCATGAGGCGCGGCGCATCTTCGACCATCCGGTCATGGCGACCTTCCTGGGCACCATTCCGATGGGGCTGGCGACGGTCATCGGCGGCCTGCTGGCCTTCGGCGTTCCCTGCTGGGGGCAGGGCGCGGTCGATGCGGCCGTGGCGTTGTGGTGGTGCGATGCGGCTTTGTCCGTCGCGGTCGGGATCGGCATCCCGCTGGCGATGATCGTCCGCCAGGATCACACGCTGCCCACAATGACCGGGGTCTGGCTGCTGCCGATCGTCGCGGCCGAGGTCGCGGCCGCGACCGCGGGCGCCCTGCTGCCGCACCTGTCCGACCCGGCCGCGGCGTGGCGGATGCTGATCCTTTCTTATGCGCTCTGGGCATTTTCCGTGCCCCTGGCCTGCAGCGTGCTGGCGATCCTGGTGCTGCGGCTGATGCTGCACAAGCTGCCCCCGCGTGAGATGGCGGCCTCGGGCTGGCTGGCGCTGGGGCCGCTTGGGACCGGGGCGCTGGGGCTGCTGGCGCTGGGCCAGGACGCGCCGGCGATCTGCAACGCCAACGGCATGGCGGCGCTCGGGCCCGTGGCCGCCGGCGCCGGCATCATCGGCGGGACGATCCTGTGGGGCTATGGCGCGTGGTGGCTGATGTTCGGGGTTGCGACTGCCCTGCGCTATCTGCGGCAGGGGTTGCCGTTCAACCTGGGGTGCTGGGGGTTCACCTTCCCGCTGGGGGTCTATGCCCTGGCTACCCTGACCCTGGCGCGCCAGACGCACCTGGCGCTGCTGGCGGTGTTCGGCGGCGTACTGGTGGTGGGGCTGGCGGTGGTCTGGGCCATCGTCGCGGCGCATACGCTGCGCGGAGCCTGGCGGCGCACCCTGTTCGTAGCGCCCTGTCTCGGCCTGCCATAACGGCGGAAGGCGGGGGCGCTCAGGGCTCGCCGGCCGTCGCCGCTGCGGGCCGGGCCGCGCGGGGAACCATCACGCCGCCGATCGAACCCGCCACGATGCACAGGATGCCGATCCATTGCGAGGGGGCCAGGCGTTCGCCCAGCAGGGCCAGCCCGATCAGGGCCGCCATCACCGGGTCCAGACTGGCCAGGATACCGTACTGCCGGGCGTTCAGATGCTTCATCGCCAGCATTTCCAGCGTATAGGGCAGCGCCGAGGACAGCACGGCCACCACGCCTGCCAGCGCGGCGGCGGCGGGATGGGCCGCAACATGCGGCAGGGTGGGCACGAAGACCGGCGTCGCCAGCAGCGCGCCGACCGCCAGGCCGATGGCGGTGGCCCGTGGCGCGTCCATCCGTCGGCTGACACGCGCGCCGACCAGGATATAGACCGCCCATGCCGCCCCCGCGAGCAGCGCGAAGACGACTCCCAGCAGGTCGATCCCGCCGTCATGCAGCGCCGCCCCCGGCTGCAGCAGAAGTCCCAGCCCGGTCAACACCAGGACCGCCAGCAGCAGATCGACCGGCCGGCGCGACTCCGCGAAGGTCAGGATCAGCGGCCCCAGGAACTCGACCGTCACGGCGACGCCCAGCGGCAGGCGCGCCAGCGCCAGATAGAACAGCATGTTCATCACGGCGATCGACGCGCCATAGCGGGCGACCAGCAGCAATGTCCCCCGGTCGGGGGCCGCGCGCCATGGGCGCACCAGCGCGCCCAGCAGGATCGCGCCCAGCCACAGCCGCAGGCTGACGGTGCCCAGCGGGCCGAATTGCACGAAGACCAGTTTCGCCAGCGACCCGCCGACCTGGAACGACGCGATGCCGCCCAGCAGCAGAAAGGCGGCGCCGACCGGCCCGCCGGCCGGTTTCTGCCCGGAAATGGCGTCCGGGGCCGTGCCGGTGGCCATGATGGTCTGTATCCTGCGTCAGAAGGTCGGTGTTGGTGCCGTGCGGCAGGAGCAGCAGTGGGACGAGATCCGATGAGACAGGATCTTCAGACGTCCAGATCCTCGACCATGCTCGCATGCTCCTGGATGAACTGGAAGCGGAGTTCCGCCCGCCGGCCCATCAGGTGCTCGACCCGCTCGCTGGTCAGGGCGCGGTCCTCGGCCGGGGTGACCACGCGCAGCAGGGTGCGCCGCTTCGGGTCCATCGTCGTCTGCTTCAGGTCGCCCGGTGGCATTTCCCCCAGGCCCTTGAAGCGCGAAACTTCGATTTTCGCGTTCGGCTTGAAATCGCGCTTCAGCTTGCGTTCCCGATCGGCGTCATCCATCGCATAGACCGTCTTGCCGCCCTGGGTCAGCCGGTAGAGCGGCGGCTGCGCCAGATACAGGTGCCCCTGGCGGATCAGATCGGGCAACTCGCGGTAGAAGAAGGTCATCAGCAGCGATGCGATATGTGCGCCGTCCACGTCGGCGTCGGTCATGATGATGACCCGGCCATAGCGCAGGCGGGCGGCCTCGAACCGGTCGCCGACGCCGCAGCCCAGCGCTTCGATCAGGTCGCGCAGCTCCTGGTTGGCGCGTAGCTTCTCGGTCGAGGCGCTGGCTACGTTCAGGATCTTGCCGCGCAGCGGCAGCACGGCCTGGGTCTCGCGGTTGCGGGCCTGCTTGGCCGACCCGCCGGCGGAATCGCCCTCGACCAGGAAGATCTCGGTCTCGGCCGCGTTCTCGCGCGTGCAATCGGTCAGCTTGCCCGGCAGGCGCAGGCGCCGGGTCGCGCTCTTGCGCGGCGTGTCCTTCAGGTCGCGGCGGCGCAGCCGCTCCTCGGCGCGTTCGATGATGAAGGCCAGCAGATTGTCGGCCTGCGCCGGATGGCCGGCCAGCCATTGTTCGAACCGGTCGCGCAGCGCCGTCTCGACCAGCCGGCCGGCCTCGGGCGAGGTCAGCTTCTCCTTGGTCTGGCCCTGGAATTGCGGATCGCGGATGAAGGCCGACAATTTGGCCGCCAGCGCCCCCAGCACGTCATCGGCAATGATCGAAGCGGCGCGCTTGTTGGAACGCTGCTCGCCCCAGGCGCGGAACCCCTTCAGCAGGGCCGCGCGGAATCCCGTCTCGTGCGTGCCGCCCTGCGGCGTCGGGATGGTGTTGCAATAGGACGCAAGATTGGCCGACCCGGATTCCAGGAATGCGATGGCCCATTCCATCCGCCCGGTAGCCGCGCCGTCGGGGCCGACCGGCAGGTCGGCCTCGCCCGACCACATGTCGGTCAGCAGGGTGGCCGCGCCCAGTTCGTCGCGCAGGCTGTCGGCCAGGCCACCGGGGAAATGCAGCACGGATTCGGCCGGGATGTCGGCGTCGCGGATCAGCGCCGGGTCGCACGACCAGCGGATCGTCACCCCCCGGAACAGATAGGCCTTCGACCGGCATAGCCGGTACAGCCGCGCGGGCGAGAAATGCAGCCGACCGAAAATCTGCGGATCGGGGGTAAAGCGGATCTGCGTGCCGCGCCGGTTCTGCGTGGCGCCGATCCGCTCCAGGGGCGTGACCGGATGGCCGCGTTCATAGACCTGGCGCCAGACCGCGCGGTCGCGCGCGACCTCGACTTCCATCCGCGCCGCCAGCGCATTGACCACCGACGAGCCCACGCCATGCAGGCCGCCCGACGTGGCATAGGCCTTGCCCGAGAACTTGCCGCCGGCATGCAGCGTGGTCAGGATGACCTCCAGCGCCGAGCGATCCTTGAATTTCGGGTGAGGATCGACCGGGATGCCGCGCCCGTTGTCGCGGATCGTCAGCCAGTCGCCGGCCTCCAGCGTGACGTCGATCGTGGTGGCGTGGCCGGCCACGGCCTCGTCCATCGCATTGTCCAGGATCTCGGACGCCAGGTGGTGATAGGCGACCTCGTCCGTGCCGCCGATATACATCCCGGGTCGGCGCCGCACGGGCTCCAGCCCCTCCAGCACCTCGATCGCGCTGGCGTCGTACTCTCCACCGTCGCCGCGCGCCGGTGCGGTGGGCGCGGCCGGACGGTTGCGTGTGTCCCGGTTCGGCCGCGGCGCGGAGAAGAGATCGTCGTTCATGGAGTGTTCTTTGTTCCGCCACCCCGGCGCCTGTCAAGCGCGCCCCGACAGGCCGGCGCCGCCGTCTACCCGCTCCCTATGTTCCGCCGCCGGTCTCAGCTACGGGTCGAATGCGTCCGCCGGCCGCGATAACGGGTGCGGATTTCGGTGCGCAGGCTCCGCTCGGGCGCGATGCAGGTCTCGTAGGAGGCCGGCTGGATGATGTCCTTGGCCTGGGCATAGCTGGACAGATCGGCCGGCGTATCCAGGACCGCGACCTCGTCGAACATCGCAGCGCGCTGGTTGCAGAAGGCGGTGCCGGCCTTCAGCCCCCGCTCGGACTGCACGTTGGCCAGTTGGGTGATGTAGTCGTCATGCTCCCGCTGGGCGCTGCGGCCATAGGTGGCGCGGAAATAGCCGTTCAGCGTGTTCTCCTCGGCCAGCAGCGTGCCGCGGAACTGGGCGACGAAGCTGTTGTAGCGGTCCTGCATGTTGCACGACAGCGCCGTGACCATCAGCTCGCTCTTCAGGCCCTGGACGTCGAACGCCTCATGCGCGGGCGAGGTGGTACAGGCATCGGCCGCCATCGCGGCCTGGCCGTTCAAAAACCCGGCAAGCGCCATGCCGGCCATTGCGGCACGCCGAATCGGAAAAGACATGGTGTGATTTCTCCAGACCGATCAAGGTGCTGCGCCGGATGGCAGCCGGCATATGAACCAATATGTGAACTAGATTGGCTAGAACTTTATAATGGCAACATAACCCTGGCGGTTGCGTTGGCAATTAAAATCTGGGTCCGTTCGGACGCGCTTCTATCGTCCGGGGGCGCGGGCCGCAAGCGTTCTGGTGCCGCATTTCCGCGTGCTCGGGCGTTGTCCCGATGGTCCGTCCGGGCAGGTCCGGACGGTGTCGGCCGGCGGGCCGGTACGCAGATTCACGCGGCGGGGGAGTTCCACCGTCCCGCGATCTGCTCTAGAGCGGTGGCCGGCGATTTTCGACCGCGTGCCCCGGCGCCTGCGGTCTGTGAACAAGCGGAGCTGACGAGTGCGAGTGCGACTGTCTTCTGCAATCCTGGTGGCGGCGTCCGCGCTGCTGGCCGGCTGTCAAAACAGGCCCGTGATACAGGCCGCCGTGCCGCCCAACCCGTTCGGCTATCTGAAGCGTTCGGCGGTCTGCAAGGTCGGTCCCGTGCGTCCGGACGCGTCGGGCCAGTTGCAGGCCAGCATGACCGTGCGGAGCGATGACGGGAATTGCGAGATCCTGGTTCAGCAGGATGGCGGGCAGTCCTATGCCTCGTTCGGCGTGGCGCCGGCGCCCGAGCACGGCAAGGCATTCATCTATAACTACAATAATCACACTTATGTGACGTACACGCCCAACACCGCCTATGCCGGACCGGACCATTTCACGGTGACGCTGATCCGCGGCAGCGGCCTGCCGCGCCGGTCGCTGGTCGTGGCCGCCAGCGTCGACGCCACGGGCGTCGTGGTGCCGACCCCTGCCGTCACCGCACCGCCGCCACCCGCGCCGGTCAAGAAGAAGACGGCGCGTCGCCGGACGACGCACACCGTCCAGCATCACTAACCGCCCAGCATCACTAAGAGCATCACTAAGGCCGGCGCCACCGCCGGCCGTCAGATCCGATCAACCACGCCGGATCGGATTGACCCGGTCAGATCGAAAAGGTGATCGGCTCGGCCAGCGGGCGGCGCATGCCGCTGGACTCGGCGCGGCGGACCAGATCGTCCAGGGTCAGCTTGCGGCACTGGCCGGATACCGCGTCATCCAGCTTCTGCCAGCAGGGTTCGATCACCTTGGCGAACAGCGCGCCGGCCGGGCCGTCATCGGTCGACGAATCGTCTGCGGTGGCGGTATCGACGATATCGGCCAGCGTGATGTCCCGGCGTGGGCGGCCCAGGCGGTAGCCGCCGCGCGGCCCGCGCACGCTCTCCAGCAGCCCGGAACGCGACAGGGTCTGCAGCAGCGGTTCAATGCCGCGTCGCGCCAGGCCCGCGCGCTCGGCGATGTCGGCGGCGCTGACCGTGCCGCTTCGCCCGGCATGAAACGCGACATCCAGCATGATAAGGACCGCGATCATCGCCCTGTCACGCCGAAGCAGCATCCCTGTTCTCTCCTGTCCTGCCGTGTGTCCGATCCGGCGCGCGGGCGGCCCGGCGCAGGGTTAATGGCGGAAATCTAACAGGAACGGGGACGATGATCCACGTTTCTATTCGGTATGATGGTGGATTATCTCCATGATTGCGATTAAATCCGCGTCAGGGGCCGTGCCGGGGAATATGGAACGGTGCGATTGCCGGAACGGCCGTGATGCAGGCGAAGGGGAGATGACGATGGCGGATGAAGACCGGCTGGGCCTGGCCCATCCCAGGGGCCGGGTGTACGATTCGATCGTCGATACGGTCGGCGGCACGCCGCTGGTCGGGTTGCCGCACCTGACGCGTGAGGACGAACTGACCAGCCGCATTTTGCTGAAGCTGGAATTCTTCAACCCGCTGGCCTCGGTCAAGGACCGGATCGGCGCGGCCATGGTGCTGGCCGCCGAACGGCGGGGGGAGATCGTGCCCGGCAAGACGGTGCTGGTCGAGCCGACCTCGGGCAATACCGGCATTTCGCTGGCTTTCGTCGCCGTGGCGCGGGGATACCGGCTGATCGTCACCATGCCCGAGGGCGCGTCGGTCGAACGGCGCAAGATGCTGCGCCTGCTGGATGCCGAACTGGAATTGACGCCGGCGCGGCTGGGCATGGCCGGCGCGATCGCCCGGGCCGAGGACATCCTGAAGAAGACGCCCCATGCCTGGATGCCGCGCCAGTTCGACAATCCCGATAATCCCGCCATTCATGCCGCCACCACGGCCGAGGAGATCTGGGCCGACACCGAGGGTACGGTGGATATCGTCGTGGCAGGCCTGGGCACTGGCGGCACCGCCAGCGGCATCGCCCATGCGCTGAAGCCGCGCAAGGAGGGGCTGGCGGTCTACGGCGTCGAACCGGTCGAAAGCGCGGTCCTGAGCGGGGACGAGGCCGGCCCCCACGGTATCCAGGGCATCGGCCCGGGTTTCTGCCCCCATACGCTGGACCTGGCTGCGCTGGACGGCGTGCTGACTGTGTCCGAGCGCGAGGCGATCGCCGCCGCCCGCCGCTGCGCCCGGCTGGACGGGGTGCCGATCGGCATTTCCTCGGGCGCCGCGCTGCATGCGGGGATAAGACTGGCCCAGAAGCCGGAACATGCGGGCAAGACGATCGTGGTGATCGCGCCGTCCTTCGCCGAACGCTATCTGTCCACTTCGCTCTTCACCGGCCTGGCCTGAGTTTTCATGTTCCCGGGCCAAAGCTGGCCGGTCCAAGGGGCCATATGGCCCCTTGCGGGTTCGGGCAGAGCCCGGCCGTGACTTATTTCAGAATGATCTCGACGCGCCGATTCTGCGGCTCGCGGGTGTTGGGGCCGGTCGGCACCAGCGGATGCGATTCGCCGAAGCCGTGGATCTCGATCGCGGCGCCGGGCACGCCGTCGCGGACCAGTTCGGCCTGCACCGCCTGGGCGCGGCGCAGCGACAGCGCCATGTTGTAGCGTGCGCCGCGCGGCCCGGGATGGGCGGCGGAATTGTCGGTATAGCCGTCCACCTCGATCCGCGTCGTCTGGGTGTGGGTGGATGCCTGGGCAGCGGCCGCGACGATGCTGCGGGCACGCTCGGTCAGCGCCGCCTTGTCCCAGTCGAAGAACACCAGATAGGTCCGGCTCTGCGCGGGCGCCGGAGCCGCGGGTTCGGGCGCGGGCGGCGGCGGCGGGGGCGCCGGATTGAATTCGTAGCGCAGGCCCAGCAGCAGGGAATGGTTGAAATCGGTCTTGGTGTCGCGATTGCCCGACGACGCGCCATAGGGGTGCATCATGTCATAGCCGCCGATGGTGCCCAGCGCGCGCGCACCGTGCGACTGGGGCCCCAGCATCGTCCAGAACCGGTATTCCGCGGTGGCCGACAGCCCGACCACCCACGGCACCGGGAAGGCCAGGCCGAAGATCCCCTGATAGGCGAAATTGCCGTAGGTGCCGCCGATCTGCTGGCTGAAGCTGTTGTTCGGCGCGGTGACGCTGGCATTCATCGCCTGCCAGGCATAGCCGACGCCCGCGCCGAAATACGGGAACAGCCAGCTCTTGCCGATATCCATGTCGAACAGGGCATTGGCCATGACGCCATAGGTCTGCTGGCGCCCGCCGGCCCGGCTGCCGGGCACTGCGCCCGAATTGAAGCCCTGCAGCCCGTTATTGCGGTAATTGCCCTCGATTTCCACGCGGAAGCCGTTGCCCAGGCCCCAGCCGACGCTGCCGATGCCGGTGACGCCAGTATGGTAGCTGTCGCGCCCGTCGGGGAAATTGGGCGAGGACCGTACCCGCTGGTCCTGGTTGAAGCTGGCCCCGCCGGCGCCGGCGACATACAGGCCCTGCACCGGCTGGGCAGCGGCCGGGGCCACGGACAGGACGGCGCCGAGGGCGCATGAAGCCGCGAGGAAGGACCCCGTAAGCAATCCGTGCCGCAATGTCATAACCTGTTCTCTCCCTTCGCCGGGCGCCGTCGATCGTCTCGCCCGGTCGAGCGAATATGCCTGGCCCGGCCGGCGGTCTCTCGTAAGAGCCCCCTTGCGGGCGGTCAATCATCGTCTTCTTTTGCCGAAAGACGGGCTTATGGCAATCCATGGGCTGCCCGGCCGCGCGTGGAACAGGTTGTGCGGCCCGTTGTGTGGCTCAGCGCACACAGCGCCCATGGTCAGATCAGCAGCGCCTCGAACGGGGGCAACAGGTTCGGCGCGTCGAATTCCAGCACCCACAGGTCGGGGTCGCGGCCTACCTGGCGGGCGACATAGGCGTCGGCGGCCTGCTGGTCGACCGGTTCGGTCCCCGTGCCGCGAATCCAGGCTGGACGCCCGTCCGGCGCCCGGGTCTGGCTCAGCACGGACAGGCGTCCGTCCCGTCGCAGCAGCACCGCCAGCACCCCCCCCGCATCCGCATCACCGCGGCGCAGCACCATGGCGGGGTGGCCGTCCTGGTTCGCCCGCCGGATGACGGCGGCAGCCCACAGGCTGGTACGCAGCCGGGCCTCGGTCATGGTCCGCCGCCCTCCGTCATCTCGTCCCGTTCCATCCGGCCGTCATTCGGTTTGCGGGGCATAGGTGCCCTCGTCGGGAATGGCGTCCAGGGCGGCGCGATATTCCGCCGGATTGTCCAGCAGCGACCGCGCGGCATCCAGGTCGGAATCGGTGCCGATGGCCGCCGGGCAGAATTTGCGGATCTCCAGGATCCGCGATACCGGCACCGGATAGCGCGCGGCCCGCGCGGCGTGGACGGCATCGCGCATGTCGTCCTGGCCGGCCGCCAGGTCCTGCAACTGCCGGGCCAGGTCGGCCTCGCCCCGGCTGGTGCAGAGCTGCGGCATCACGCCCAGCCCCTGCAGCGGCCAGCCCAGTGGTGCCAGCACGCGGCTCCAGGTCACGAACAATTCCCCGCCGTCGGGCATCTGGCCGATCGTCTGCACCAGCCCCTTGCCCAGCGTGGCGCTGCCGACCACCACGGCGCGCCGGTGGTCGGCCAGCGCGGCGGCCAGGATTTCCGCCGCGCTGGCGGTGCGCCCGTCCACCAGCACGACGATCGGCACGCCGCCGGTCATGTCGCCGCCCTGCACCGCCCAGACATGGTTGGCCTGCGGATCCCGCCCGTTGGTGATCGCCGCGACGCCGCGATCCAGCACCAGCGCGCTGGTCGTCACCGCCTGCTGCAGCACGCCGCCCCGGTTGCCGCGCAGATCCACCACCAGCCCGCGCAGATGCGCGTCGTCCGACGCCTGGTCCAGATACTGGCTCATTTCCTGCGCCGTATCGGCGGAAAAGGCCGTGACGCGGATCACCACCACATGGTCCGCCGCATAGGCGAAGACCGTCTCGGGCGGTACCGATGCGCGGCGCAGCACGACAGTCCTCCGGCCACGTGCATCGCCCACCAGCAGCGTCACCTTGCTGCCGGCCTCGCCCAGCAGCCACTGGGCGACCGTGCCGGCCGTCTGGTCGCGGGTCGCGCGGCCATTGACGGCATAGAGCCTCTGGCCGGTCGACAGCCCCGCCGGCCAGGCCGGACCATTGGCATTGACCCCGGTAATCAGGACCGACCGCGCGTCGCGGCCCAGGGTCAGGCCGGTTCCCGCCTCGCCGCCCGTGCGCGTGTCGCGGTCGGTCGTGGCCGGCGCGGGCGCGACATAGCGCGAATACGGATCCATATGGTTGAACAACTCGTCGAAGAACCCCTGCAGCAGCCCGCCGCCGCCGCCGTCGCGCAGGGCGGCCGAGCGGCCCCAGGCCGCCCGCATCAACTGGACCGTCAGCGCGGTCCAGCCGGCCAGGTCGCTCTCGGCCGGGGCGGGCAGGCGCAGGATCGTCTCCTGCCCTTGGGCAAGCTGGACCGCGCCGGCGGGTTCGGCCACCGTCAGGGACGGGTCGATGGCGCTCAGCCCGTTCAGGCCCCACAGGGAAAATTCGCGCGGCGTATGGCTCTCCAGCGTGCGCGGCAGCAGGAAGGCCAGCGCCGCGCTGACGACCGAGGACAGCAGGGCAGGGTCCAGGTCGGCCTGGACCGATGCGCCGGTACCCTGCGGCGTCTGGGCATCCTGCGCCGCCTGGGGCGCCGGCGCAGCCGGAGTCGTGGCCGGAGCCACGGTCGGCGTCGGGGCGGATGGCGGCGCGGGCTGCGGGATGGGGGCTGGCGTCTGGGCCGCATGGCCCGCCACCGCCGTCGTCAGATGGATGACGATCAGCATCGCCGCGATCGACCGCGTCGGCAGCGCCAGCATGGCGATGCGCCGCGCCGCCCGGCGCAATCGCGCGGGCGGCCGGCCCGGCGCAGCCGAAAAGGGCAGGCCGCGCATCAGCGTCGGTGCATGCCACGCGTGCGGCCGCGGCGCGCCGCATCGGTCCGGTGGGCCCGATCGGCAACCCGATCGGCGCCCATGTCCGGATCGACCAGGGCGAACAGCAGGCCGCCCGTCACCGGCGTCGCCTCGACCAGACGAATCGTGACGGGCTGTCCCAGCGAGAGACGCATCCCGCCATGGCGGCCGCGCAGCGTTTGAGTCGTGTCGTCATGGGTCCAGACATCGTCGGGCAGGGTCGATACCGGCACCAGACCGGTGGCGCCGGTCCGCGTCAATGTCACGAACGCGCCGAACCGGGCCACGCCTGTCACGTGACCGTAAAATTCCATTCCGATGCGTTCGGCAAGCCACAGTGCGACATAGCGTTCGGTGGTTTCTCGTTCGGCCAGGACGGCGCGCCGCTCGGTGGCGCTGACCTGCTCGCCGATCTCGGCCAGGCGCGCGGCATCGCCGGCCGGCATGCCGTCGGGCGGCAGCGTGCCCAGGCCGATCAGGGTGCGATGGACCATCAGGTCGGCATAGCGACGGATCGGGCTGGTGAAATGGGCATAGGCCGGCAGCGCCAGGCCGAAATGGCCGATATTGTCCGGGCTGTATTCCGCCTGGCTCTGCGCCCGCAGGATCGTCTCGCTGACCAGCGTCGCCGAGTCGCCCCCGGCCGCCTGCGCCAGGATCCGGCCCAGGTCGCGGGCCTGTAGCGCACCGGCCGGCGGCAGGGCAAAACCCATGACCGACAGGCTGTCGCGCATCGCCCCCGCCCGCTCGGGCGAGGGCGGGGCATGGATGCGGTAGAGGCATGGCCGGCGGCGGCGCTCCAGTTCCTCGGCGGCGGCGACATTGGCCAGCACCATGAATTCCTCGATCAGCCGGTGGCTGTCGAAACGCGGGCGCGGGTCTATGGCGACGATTCGCCCCTGCGGGTCCAGCTGCACTGCCCGTTCCGGTACGTCCAGGTCCAGCGTGCCGCGCCGCGCCCGTGCCGCCGCCAGCGCCCGAAAGGCGGCGAACAGCGTGCCGATCAGCCCGTCCGGCAGCCCCGTCTCCTGCACCCCGTCGATCGCCGCCTGCGCTTCGTCATAGGTCAGGCGCGCGGCGCTGCGCATGATGCCCCGGCCGAAGCGATGGCGGGTCTTGGCGCCGTGGGCATCGATATGAAGCTCGGCGAACAGGCAGCCCCGATCCTCGCCGGGCCGCAGCGAGCACCAGCCGTTGGACAGCGCCTCGGGCAGCATCGGCACCACCCGGTCGGGGAAATAGACCGAGTTGCCGCGCCGCTGCGCCTCGCGGTCCAGGGCCGATCCCGGACGCACGTAATGCGCCACGTCGGCGATCGCGACGATCAGGCGGAATCCGTCGCCGTCAGGCTCGGCATAGACCGCATCGTCGAAATCGCGTGCGTCGGCCCCGTCGATGGTGATCAGCGGAACCTCGCGCAAATCCTCGCGCCCTTCGGCCGGCACGCCACGCGCCCGCTCGGCCTCGGCCAGCGCCTCGGCGGAAAAGGCGTCGGGAATCCCATGGGTATGGATCGCCAGCAGGCTGACCGACCGCGCATCCCCCATCGGGCCCAGCCGTTCGATGATCCGCGCGGGCTTCAGCCCCGGCCCGGCCAGCGGCAGCGGCTCGGCGATGACGACGTCCTCGTCCTCGGCGCCCAGCGTCTCGCCCGCGGGGATGATCCATTCCGCCTTCGCCCGCCGGTCGGCGGGGATCAGCCGGCCGGCCTCGGCAGGGCGGCGCGGTACGTCCCCCGGCGGCGGCACATCGGGCGGCGCGGAGCGGAATACCCCGACAATGCGCGCCGGCGCGTCGGTCAGCCGGCGCAGGGTGCGTCCCTCGTACCGGCCGGGGCCCAGGCGCTTCAGGCGGGCGACCACCCGCTCTCCCGGCGCCAGGGCGGGGCGTCCCTTCTGCTCGGGATGCATGAAGATGACCGGAGGCGGCCCGTCGCCGTCCCATGCCACCGGCCGGGCGATCGGATCGCCGTCCGGATCGGTGCCCGTGACCTGCACCACCGCGGCCTCCGGCATCGCGGCCGAGGCACGGAACCGCCTGGCGCCGGCCGGCACCAGCGTGCCCTCCAGCGCCAGCGCGCGCAGCATGTCGCGCAGCGCCGCCTTGTGCTCCGGCCCCAGGCCGAACGCCCGGGCGATCTCGCGCTTGCCCACCCGGCCGCTGGCGCCGGCGATGAACCGGCGCAGGGTCTCGCGGTCCGGCAACGCCCCCTTGGCCGCCGGAAGAGCGGCCAGGGGCGCAGTATCGGTCGGCACGGGATCGGGTGAAGGCGGGTCGGACAGGTCCCGTCCCTCCATCCTCAGCCCGCCTTGGCTGCGGCGCGCCGCGCCCGGGGGGGGGCGCTCTCCTTGGTGCCGGCCTTGGCGCTCGCGCGGGCGGCTTTCGGCTTCGCTTCCTTGGGGGCGGCGGCTTTTTTGGCAGAAGCCTTCTTCACGGGGGCCTTCTTCGCCGCGGCCTTGCCGCGCGGCTTCAGCGGCTTGCCCTTCTCGGCCAGCAGCGCCAGCGCTGCATCCAGGGTCACGTCTTCCATCGCCTCGCCGCGCGGCAGGTTGGCGACGACCTGCCCGTGCTGGACATAGGGGCCGAAGCGGCCCTTGCGCACGATCACCGGCTCGCCGTCCTTGGGATGCGGCGCCAGGGTGCGCACCGACGCCAGCTTGCGCGCCAGCACGTCCACCGCGCGATTCAGCCCGACGGTCAGGATGTCGTCATCCTTGTCCAGCGATCCGAACACAGCGCCCATCTTCACATAGGGCCCGAACCGCCCCAGCCCGGCTTCGATCATCTCGCCGGTTTCCGGATGGGGGCCGATGATCCGCGGCAGGGACAGCAGGCCCACCGCCTGGTCCAGCGTGATCTTGTCGCCTTCGATGCCGCGCGGGATGGTGGCGCGCCTGGGCTTGGCCTTCTTGTCCTCGGGGTCGGGTTCGCCCTGCTGGACATACAGGCCCCACGGGCCGCGCCGCACGCTGATCTCGTCGCCGGTCTCGGGGTGCTGGCCCAGCACCCGCATCCCGTCCTTCAGCGTGTCGGCATCGCCCTCTTCCTTGGGGTCCACCACCAGCCGGCGGGTGAACTGGCAGGTCGGATAGTTCGAACAGCCGATGAACGCGCCATAGCGCCCCAGCTTCAGCCCCAGCCGCCCGGTGCCGCAGGCGGTGCAGACCCGCGGGTCGCCGCCGTCGGGTCGGGCGGGGAAGAAATGCGGCGCCAGGTCGTTGTCCAGCGCGTTGATGACGTCGGAGATCTTCAGTTCCTTCGTCTGGTCGACCGCGTGGGAAAAATCCTGCCAGAAGGCCGCCATCACGTCGCGCCAGTCCGCCCGGCCGCCCGATATGTCATCCAGTTGCTCTTCCAGCCCGGCCGTGAACTGGGTGTCGACATAGCGTTCGAAGAACGAGGTCAGGAACGCAGTGACCAGCCTGCCCCGATCCTCGGGAATGAAGCGGCGGGCCTCCAGCCGGACATAGTTGCGGTCGCGCAGCACCGACAGGATCGAGGCATA
Organism: Nguyenibacter sp. L1; assembly: GCF_035199985.1. GTDB lineage: Bacteria > Pseudomonadota > Alphaproteobacteria > Acetobacterales > Acetobacteraceae > Gluconacetobacter > Gluconacetobacter vanlangensis. The sequence goes on along the minus strand of NZ_CP127015.1, from coordinate 2,185,307 downwards.
GGTCGACGGCCGCCCGATGCCGATCTCTTCCATCTTCTTGACCAGCGACGCTTCCGAATAGCGCGGCGGCGGCTGGGTGAAATGCTGCTCGGCCGCAACCGCGCCGCGCCGCAGCGGATCGCGCTCGCGCATCGGCGGCAGCATGCGGCTGTCCTCGTCCTGCTCGTCTTTCGACCCGGTATCGTCCCGTCCCTCGCTGTATAGCTTCAGGAACCCGTCGAAGGCGATCATCGAACCGGTGGCCCGCAACGTCGCCGCCCCGCCCGCATCGGCGATCTCGACGATCACCTGGTCCAGTTCGGCCGACTGCATCTGGCTGGCGACCGAGCGTTTCCAGATCAGCTCGTAAAGCCGCCGCTGGTCGTCGGTCAGATGGCGCGCGACGTCGGCGGGCGCGCGGCCGACATCGGTGGGGCGGATCGCCTCGTGCGCTTCCTGCGCGTTCTTGGCGCGGGTGGAATAGATGCGCGCCTTGTCCGGCAGGTAGGCGGCGCCGAAGCTCTCGCCGATATGGCCGCGGATGGCGGCGATGGCCTCGCCGGCCATCTGCACGCCGTCGGTGCGCATATAAGTGATCAGGCCGACCGTTTCGCCGCCCAGGTCGATGCCTTCGTACAATTGCTGGGCGGTGCGCATCGTCACCTGCGCGCCCATGCCCAGCTTGCGCGACGCCTCCTGCTGCAGGGTAGAGGTCGTGAAGGGCGGCGGCGGATTGCGGCGCACCTTGCGTCGCTCGACCGACCGCACGGCGAACTGCCCGGCTTCGACCGCCGCCTTGGCGGCCATCGCGCCGGTCTCGTCATGCAGGTCGAACTGTTCCAGCTTGCGGCCGGCCAGGTGGGTCAGCCGCGCGATGAAGCGCGCCCCCTCGGGCGTGGTGAACTCGGCGCCGACCGTCCAGTATTCGCGGCTGCGGAAGCTCTCGATCTCCGCCTCGCGCTCGCAGATCAGGCGCAGCGCCACCGACTGCACCCGCCCCGCGCTGCGCGAGCCCGGCAGCTTGCGCCACAGCACGGGCGACAGGGTGAAGCCCACCAGGTAATCCAGCGCCCGCCGCGCCAGATAGGCCTCGATCAGCGGCTGGTCCAGGTCGCGCGGCTGCGCCATGGCGGCGCGGATCGCGCTCTTGGTGATCTCGTTGAAGGTCACCCGCTGGACGTCCACGCCCTTCAGCAGGTTCCTCTCTTCCAGCATCGCCCGGACATGCCAGGAAATCGCCTCGCCCTCGCGGTCCGGGTCGGTCGCCAGATACAGATGCCGCGCGCCGCGCAGCGCCTTGGCGATCGCGGCGATCTGCCGGCTGCCGCGCTCGTCGGCCTCCCAGTCCATGGCGAAATTCTCATCGGGCCGGACGCTGCCATCCTTCGGCGGCAGGTCGCGCACATGGCCGAACGAGGCGAGTACCGTAAATCCATCCCCCAGATACTTGTTGATCGTCTTCGCCTTGGCAGGCGACTCGACCACGACGACATCAGTCATTCTGTCTCCGGATTACGCTTCTCGTTCCAGGTCCGGCCGGCCTGCGGGGGGCAGGGATGGAAGGACAACGCTACCACCTGGAAGGGTTTCGATGTTGCCTGCCAGCTCCAGTTCCGACAGCACGGTCAGGATAGCCGATGTCGAGAACTGGCAGCGCCGTACGAGATCGTCAACCGGCGTCGGCGTAAATGACAGCAGCGACAGCACCGCGCGGCGAATCTCCCCGGCATCTTCAGGGGTGTCGGCGTCGATCGCCGGGGCCCTCCCGGCGGCCTCCGCCGGGGGCGGGGCGGGCCACGGCGCCTGATGCTGCGCCAGGTCCCCCGGCCGACCGGGACGGGGCGCCGCGGCGCCCGCCCCGATCCTTTCCCCACGTCTTTCTTCTGGCAGTTCGGCCAGCACGTCATGCTCGCTTTCGGTCAGGACCGCCCCATGCCGCAACAGCGCGTTGCTGCCGCGACAGCGCGGATCCAGCGGCGATCCGGGCACGGCGAAGACCGTCCGACCATACAGGGTCGCCAGTTCGGCGGTGATCAGGCTGCCCGAGCGCAATGCGGCCTCGACGACGACGCAGCCCTGGGCCAGCCCGGCGATCAGCCGGTTGCGCCGGGGGAAATGACGGGTCTGCGGCGCAACGCCCAGCGGGGTCTCGGTCACCACCGCGCCGTGCCGGGCGATCAGCGACTGCAATTCTGCGTGTTCGGACGGATAGGGACGGTCCAGCCCGCCCGCCACCGCCGCGATCGTCGCGCCGGCGCGCAGCGCGCCGCGATGGGCGGCGGCGTCGATTCCCCGCGCCATTCCTGAAATGATCGTGATCCCTTGCGCCGCCAGGGTGGCCGCCAGGCTTTCGGCCATGCGCGCCCCGTTGGACGAGGCATTGCGCGCGCCCACGATCCCCACCGCGCAGCCGTGCAGCCGCGCCGGGTCGCCCAGCACGGACAGCGCCGGCGGTGCGTCGTGGATCGCCGCCAGCAGCGGCGGATAATCCGGATCGCCCAGGATCAGGATCCGGCCGCCCAGCGCCGTCGTGCCGTCGATTTCCGCCGCGATCTCGTCTGGCGTGGGAATGCGCAGCGCCCGCGCGCGTCCGGCCGCCCGGGCCCGCGCCGGCAAGGCGGCCAGCGCGTCGGCCGCGTCGCCGTAATCCAGCAGCAATTTGCGATAGCCGACAGGGCCAACCCCTTCGGTCCGCGCCAGGCGCAGATGGGTTGCCAGCCGTTCGGCGGCGCTCACGGCGTCTTCCGCCCGATCCGCGGCTCGGCGCCGGACAGCAGCCGGCGGATATTGCCGTGATGCCGCGCCAGGACCAGTGCAGCGATCAGCAGCCCGGCCAGCGGGATCGGCGCGCCCGGATCGCCGCCGTTCAGCAGCGTCAGCAGCACCGGCAACGCCACGAACGCCGACAGCGCCCCGGCCGAGGAAATGCGCGTCAGCCGCGCCACCGCCAACCAGATCGCGCAGCAGGCCAGGCCGACCCGCCAATCCAGGGCCAGCGCCGCGCCCAGCCCCGTGGCCACGCCCTTGCCGCCGTGAAATTTCAGCCAGACCGGAAAGCAATGGCCCAGCACAGCGAATATGGCCGCCACCGCCATGGCCTGCTCGGTATGGAACGGCGACAGGATAAAGCCGCAGGCCACGGCGAAAGCGCCCTTGGCCCCGTCCAGCAGCAGGGTCGCCGCCGCCAGCCCGCGCCGTCCCGTGCGCAGCACGTTGGTCGCGCCGATATTGCCCGACCCGATACGCCTGATATCCCCCGCCCCGCCGAACTGCGCCAGCAGCAGGCCGAACGGCACGCTGCCGATGCCGTAGGACAGCAGCGCGATCGCCGCCAGCAGGGGCAGGGCGAAGGCCGGAACCGCGTCGTGCATCATATTCCCGCCGTCAAGCATCGGTATGGGCGAAGACCGGCTTTCCGGCCTTCCAGGTGCCCAGCACCCGCCCCTCCAGCGCCCGCCCGTCGAAGGGCGTGTTCTGTGCCTTGCCGGGCATGCGGTCGGCCTCGACGCGCCAGGCGCGTTCCGGGTCGAACAGGCACAGGTCCGCCGCCGCCCCGTCGGACAGGGTACCGGCCCTGCTGCGCAGCAGGCCGGCCGGCCGGTGGGTCAGCAGGCCCAGCGCCTCGATCATCGGCAGCGCACCGCCATGGACCTGCGCCAGGGTCACCGCCAGCAGGGTCGCCAGCCCGGTTCCCCCCGGCGACGCCACGGCAAAGGGCTGGCGCTTGTCGTCGGCATCGCAGGGCGCGTGGTCGGATGCGATGGCGTCGATCGTCCCGTCGGCCAGCGCCGCGCACACTGCTTGCCGGTCGGCCTCTCCCCGCAGCGGCGGCGACAGCTTGGCATAGGTGCGGAAATCGCCGATCGCGGTCTCGTTCAGGTCGAAATAGGGCGGCGCAGTGTCGCAGGTCACGCGCAGCCCGCGCGCCTTCGCCGCGCGGACCAGCTCCAGACCCTCGGCGGTCGAGACATGGCAGAAATGCAGCCGACCCCGCGTCAGTTCGGCCAGGCGCAGGTCGCGGGCGATCATGATCGCCTCGGCCGCCGCCGGAATCCCCGGCAGGCCCAGCCGGGTCGCCAGTTCGCCGTCGGTGGCGCAGCCGCCTCGGGCCAGGGCCGGCTCCTCAGGGTGCTGGACGACCAGCGCGTCGAACCCGCGCGCATAGGTCAGGGCCAGGCGCATCATCCGCGTGTCGGCCAGCGCGCGCGGCCCGTCGGTGAAGGCGATCGCCCCGGCCTCATGCAGCAGGCCGATCTCGGCCATTTCCGCGCCCTCGCATTGCCGGGTCAGCGCGCCATAGGGCAGGATCGACACCATGCCCGTTTCCTCGCCGCGTGCGCGCAGGTGGCGCACCAGCGCCGGGTCGTCGGTCGCCGGCTGGCTGTTGGGCAGCACCGCCATGGTGGTGATGCCCCCGGCCGCCGCCGCCCGCGCCGCCGACAGCACGGTTTCACGATATTCGAATCCCGGCTCGCCGATCGCCACGCGCATGTCGACCAGCCCCGGGCACAGGATCGCGCCGCCCCCGTCGATCACCCGCGCGCCCTCGGGGGCGCCCTCGGCCGCCGGCAGGTCGGTCCCGGCGATCACCCCGCCGCGCACCAGCAGCCGGCCGGGCCGGTCCAGCCCCCGCGCCGGGTCGATCAGGCGCACATTTTCGAAAATCGTGGCGTCTATTGCGGCGTTCACGGGGCATCTCCGGCACGCGACAGCAGGTCCAGCACGGCCATCCGCACGGCGACCCCCATTTCCACCTGCTCGCGGATCGCGCTCTGGTCGGAATCGGCGACGCGGCTGTCGATCTCGACGCCGCGATTCATCGGGCCCGGATGCATGACCAGCGCCTGCGGACGGGCCACCGCCAGCCGCTTGTGATCCAGGCCATAGAAGCGGAAATATTCGCGCGCGCTGGGCACCTGGCCGCCGCTCATGCGCTCGCGCTGCATGCGCAGCATCATCACCACGTCGGCGTCGCGCAGCCCGTCTTCCATCGTGTAGTGCACATCCACCCCCAGGGCGCCGATCGCGCCGGGGATCAGGGTCGGCGGCCCGACCACCCGCACCCTCGCCCCCATCGCCGTCAGCAGGTGGATGTTCGACCGCGCCACCCGGCTATGGCTGACATCGCCGCAGATCGCTACCGTCAGCCCGTGCAGCGTGCCGAAATGCCGCCGGATCGTCAGTGCATCCAGCAGCGCCTGGGTCGGGTGCTCGTGCGTGCCGTCGCCGGCATTCACCACGCTGGCCTCGACCTTGCGGGCCAGCAGCGCCGGTGCGCCCGATTGCGAATGCCGCACCACCAGCAGGTCGGTGCGCATGGCGTTCAGCGTCGCCGCCGTATCCAGCAGCGTCTCGCCCTTGTTCACCGACGAACTGGCCACCGTCATGTTGACCACGTCCGCGCCCAGCCGCTTGCCTGCCAGCTCGAACGAGGTCCGCGTGCGGGTGCTGTCCTCGAAGAACAGGTTGATCACGGTGCGCCCGCGCAGCCGGTCGCGCGGTGTCTTGCGCGACCGGTTCATCAGGGCATAGCTCTCGGCCAGGTCCAGGAACGGCTCGATACGGCTGGGATGCATGCCCTGCACGCCCAGCAGATGCCGCGCATGCTGCGCAAAGAACCGTGGCGGTGCGGCGCGCGGGGTGTCGTTCATCGGGCGACTGCCCCGATCCGGGCCATCACCTCGTCCCGCCCCAGCGCGGCCAGCGTCGCGTCGATGCCAGGCGAGGTCGTGGTGCCCGTCATCGCCGCGCGCACCGGCTGCGCGACCTGGCCCAGCTTGTGGCCGTGATGCTCGGCGAAGCGCCGCAGCGCCGCGTCGATGGCCGGCGCGTCGAACGGCTCGATCACCGCCAGGTCGCGGGCCAGCAGCCCCAGCATCTCCCTGGCCTCGGGCGTCAGCAGCTTCTCGGCCTTGGCATCGCAATCCAGCGGAACGTGCCGGCCCAGGAAGGCCGCGCTGTCGGCCAGGTCCACCAGCGTCCTCGCCCGTTCCTTCAGTCCCGGCATCAGTTGCAGGATGCGCGCCCGCACCGTGTCGTCCAGCGTCACCCCCGGGCGGCCGGCCAGGCGGGCGGCCACCTCCTCGGTCAGCCGCGCATCCTCCGCCTGACGCAGCCAGACGCCGTTCAGGTGCTGCAGCTTGACGTAATCCATGCGCGACGCCGACCGCCCGACGCCATCCAGGTCGAACAGGCGGATCTGCTCCTCGCGCGACAGGATCTCGGCATCGCCGTGGCCCCAGCCCAGGCGCAGCAGGTAATTGTTCAGCGCCTCGGGCAGGTATCCCATGTCGCGGAATTCCACCACCGACTGCGCACCGTGCCGCTTGGACAGCTTGGCGCCGTCGGGCCCGTGGATCAGCGGCAGATGCGCGAAGGCAGGCAGTTCCCAGCCCATGGCGCGATAGATCATCGCCTGGCGGAAACTGTTGGTCAGGTGGTCGTCGCCGCGGATGACGTGGGTGATGTCCATGTCATGGTCATCCACTACCACTGCCAGTTGATAGACCGGGGTACCGTCGCCGCGCAGGATGATCATGTCGTCCAGTTCGGCATTCGCCACGCGGACCTCGCCCTGCACCAGATCGTGGATGACCGTCTCGCCCTCGCGCGGGGCGCGGATGCGCACCGTGAAGGGGGCGCCCGGCGGCGCCTCGGCCGGGTCGCGGTCGCGCCAATAGCCGTTATAGCGCGGCGGCTTGCCCTCGGCGGCGGCCTGCTCGCGCATCTGCTGCAGTTCTTCGGGCGTACAGAAACAGCGATAGGCCAGGCCCTGCGCCAGCAGGTGATGCGCCACCTCGGCATGGCGGGCCTGACGCGTGGACTGGAAGACCGGCGCCTCGTCCGGGGTAAGCCCCATCCAGGCCAGCCCGTCGAACAGCACGTCCACCGCCTGCTGGGTCGAACGTTCGCGGTCCGTATCCTCGATGCGCAGCAGGAACTTGCCGCCATGGTGACGGGCATAAAGGAAGTTGAACAGGGCGGCGCGGGCGTTGCCGATATGCAGCAATCCCGTCGGGCTGGGTGCGAAGCGCGTACGAACGGTCATGAGCCGGGTCCATACCATGGGATGTCTCCGCCATACAGGGGGTGCGCCCGGCTGGTGCATCTCCCGACGGGCGCATCTTCTGCAACCCGCCTGCCGGGGCTAGTCTGTCCGGGTGGAACAGCGGGCGGGCAGAGGCGGGGTGACGGACGCAACCGGCAGGCAGGATTGCGCCACGCCATGGCTCGCGCGCCAGCTTCTGGCCGAACGGACGCGGCTGGCGCTCTGGCTGCCGGTGGGGCTGGGGCTGGGCATCGCGGGCTATTTCATGCTGCGGCAGGAACCGGGGCGGCCGGCAATGCTGGCCGTGCTGCTGCTGGCCGTGGCCATGGCGGGCTGGATCGCGCGGCGCCCGGCCGACCTGGTACCCCGGCTGGCCGGCGGCGCGGTCGCGGCGATCGCGCTGGGGTTCGTCGCGTCATGGGTTGATACGCACCGCCAGCCGCCGCTGCCCGACCTGCCGCGCCGGGCCAGTATCGTGACCGGCCGCATCGCCGCCGTCACCCTGCTGCCGCCCCGTTTGCCGCCGTCCCACTCGTCATTACATCCACCGGGGCATCCATCGGGGCACCCGGCAGGCGATGCCGAGCCGGCCATCCGGCGGCTGGACCTGGCGAATGCGGTGCTGGACGATGCGATCGATGACGGCATGCCGCCCTTGCGCCGCATCCTGCGCGTGCGGGTGCGGCCGGACGACCCGGCGGTGCTGGTGCCGGGCATGACGGTACGGGTGCGCGCGCTGCTGCGCCCGCCGCCGCCGCCCGCCTGGCCGGGCGGCCCCGACGGTCAGCGCCGAGCTTGGTTCGATGGCAGCGCCGGCAGCGGCACCGCCTTGGGCCTGGTGCAATCCGCAGGGCCGCCGGTGCCGCCGCGCAGGGTAAACGCCCTGCTGGAATCGCTGCGCGAATGCGTGGTGGCGCGGATCCTGCGCGTGCTGCCCGGCGCGCCGGGCGGGGTGGCGGCCGCCATTCTGACCGGGTCGGCCGCCGCCATGCCGCAATCCGACCGCGACGCCTTCGCCGATGCCGGGCTGGCGCACTTGCTGGCGGTCGCGGGGCTGCATCTGGGCATCGTCATCGGGGTGGCGATGACGGCCGCGCGGCTGGCGCTGGCCTGTTCCGAACGGGCCAGCCTGTACTGGCCCTGCCGGCAGATCGCGGCCCTGGCCGCCCTGGCGTCGGGCGGGGCCTACGTCCTGCTGACCGGCGCGCATCTGCCGGCAGTGCGCAGCCTGACCATGGCCGCGCTGGTGGCGCTGGCGATCATCACCGGCCGCCGCGCCGTCTCGATGCGCGGGCTGGCGGTGGGGGCGACTCTGCTGCTGCTGGCCGGTCCGGCGGACCTGCTCGAGGCTCCGTTGCAGATGTCGCTCGCCGCCGTGATGGGCCTGGCCGCGGGGTTCGAGGCCGCGCGTCCGCTGCTCGCGCGGCTGGCTGACGGACCCGGCTGGTGGCGCCACGCCGCGCGTCACGGCGCGCAATTGCTGCTGGCCAGCCTGTTCGCCGGGGGCGCCACCGTGCCGGTGGTCATGGCGCATTTCGGCACGCTGCAACCCTGGTTCGTGCTGGCCAACCTGCTGGCGGTGCCGCTGATGGCAGTGTGGATCCTGCCCCTCGGGCTGCTGGCCCTGGCGCTGATGCCCCTGGGGGGCGAACCCCTGGCGCTCGTGCCGATGGGCTGGGGCATCCGGCTGGTGCTGGCCCTGGCGCATGGGGTGTCCGGCTGGCCGGCGGCGCGGGTCATGGTGCCTGCCATGCCGGCCTGGGGGCTGGCGGCCTGGCTGCTGGGCCTGTGCTGGCTGTGTTTGTGGACGCGGCGCTGGCGCTGGCTGGGGGCGGCGCCGCTATTGCTGGCACTGGCCGCGCCGTTCCTGGTCGCGCGGCCCGACCTGCTGCTCTCGCCCGACGGGCGGGTGCTGGCGGTGCGCGACGGCGCGGTGCTGCGGATCGGCCCGCGCCCGGGCGCCGACATGCCGGTCGAACGCGACTGGCAACAGGCGCTTGCCCTGCCGCTTGCCCCGCTGGACTGCCCTGGCGGCGCCTGTCGCATGGGCGCCGTCGCGCTGCGCCTTGCGGCGGCGGCCGGCGCCGGTTGCGCGGGCGGCGCCGTGCTGGTCACGCTGGTGCCGCTGGACGATGCGCACTGCTCGGGCGGCCGCACCCTCGACGGGCTGACGGCTTGGCAGGACGGCGCGCAGGCCGTCTTCCTGCACGGCGACAAGGTCGAAATCGTCTCGGACCGGCAGACCCGGGGGGCGCGGCCCTGGGTGCTGGGGCCGGGCCAGCATGGCCTGCCCACCCTGCCGCTCGCCCGGCGGGAATAGTCCGGGACGGGACGGATAGCCGGGAATGGGCAGGCGGCAGAGCTTCAGGGTGGCGTCAGCACCTTGCCGGTATATTGGCAGGGTTCCTGCGCCGGGCAGCGCCAGCATTCGGGCCGCCGCGCCTTGCAGACATAGCGCCCGTGCAGGATCAGCCAGTGATGCGCCGGGCGTAGCAGCGGCGCCGGGATTCGCGCCACCAGTTGGTCCTCGACCGTGCGCGTGGTCTTGCCCGGCGCCAGCCCGGTGCGGTTGCCGATGCGGAAGATATGCGTATCCACCGCCATCGTGCTGTCGCCGAACGCCACGTTCATCACCACGTTCGCGGTCTTGCGTCCCACGCCGGGCAGCGCCTCCAGCGCCGCGCGGTCACGCGGGACGCGCCCGTCATACCGGTCCAGCAATGTCTGCGACAGGGTTACGACGTTGCGCGCCTTGGTGCGCCACAGGCCGATCGACCGGATATGCGCCCCGACTCCATCCTCGCCCAATGCCACCATCGCGGCCGGGTCGGGCGCGTCGCGGAACAGGCCCCGCGTCGCCCGGTTGACCGATGCGTCGGTGGCCTGGGCCGACAGCACGACCGCGACCAGCAGCGTGTAGTCATCAACGAATTCCAGCTCGCTCTCGGCGTTGGGATGGGCCTCGGCCAGCAGCGTGATGAATCGTTCCACTTCCTTCAGCGTCATGCGGCGCTTGGCCCGCGCGGGGCGCGGCACTTTGACTGGGGTAAGGGGCTTGGTCATGGGGTCTGGCCGTCCGTTCGATTCGGGCCCTTTTTTCCGCCGGGCGGCGGCGACAGGCAAGGGGGCGACTAAAGGGCAACGGTTGCTTTCATTCCGCCGCGCGGCAATAGTCCGGGCCGTTGCAGGCGGCCCGCCGCATGCGGCCGGAACGGACGAAAGGATGGCCGACGGGACCGGCCGGGATATCATGACGGACACTGACTCCGCGCCCGCCCCCCGGGGCCGTGCGCGCAACGAATTTGTCGACGTGCTGGGCTTCGTGATCCGGCGCTGGTCGCGCCATCCCGGCGCGCTGGCCTGGACGATGGCCGGCATCGCCGTCGCGACGGTGGCTGACGTGGTCACCCCGCTGCTGGCCGGCTGGATGGTCGACGACGTAGCGCGCGGCGGCGCGGTCGGGTCCCTGACGCCGGCGCTGGCCGCGGCCCGGCAGGGCGTGCTATGGACGCTGGGCGGGCTGGTGCTGCTCGGCCTGCTGGGTGTGGCGGGGCGGCGCATGTCCTATCTGGGCATCACCTTCCTGACGGCGCGGGTGATGCGCGGCATTGCCGAAACCGCCTTTGCCCGTGTGCAGCGTTTTTCCACCGACTGGCACGGCAACACCTTCGCCGGCTCGACGGTGCGGCGGCTGACGCGCGGCATGTGGGCGGTCGATACGCTGGCGGACACGCTGATGCTGATGCTGCTGCCCAGCGTGCTGGTGCTGGCGGCCACGACCGTGGTGCTGGCCTGGCACTGGCCGTCGATGGGGCTGCTGCTGGGGCTCAGCTCGATCATGCTGGTGGCGATGTCCGCCTGGCTGACCCTGCATTATGTCGCGCCGTCCGCCCGGCTGGCCAATGCGTGGGATACGCGCATGGGCGCGGCCCTGGCCGACGCCGTCACCTGTAACGCGGTGGTCAAGGCCTTCGGCGCCGAACGGCGCGAGGAAGCGCGCCTGTCCTGGATTCTCTCGCGCTGGCAGCGTCGCACCGAACGGTCCTGGGTGCGGGGCACCAATTCCGGAAACCTGCAGAACGTGGCCGCGCTGTTGATGCGCGTGGTGCTGATCGGCGCGGTGCTGGTGCTCTGGTGGCGCGGCCGGGCGGGGCCTGGCGACGTGGCTTATGTGCTGACGATGGTCTTCCTGGTGCAGGGCTATCTGCGCGATATCGGCCAGCAGATCTCGATGGTCCAGCGTTCGGTGAACGAGATGGAGGAACTGGTCGCGATCTATCGCCTGCCGCCAGGCGTGCAGGATCGGCCGGACGCCCCGCCGCTGCGCATCTCTCACGGCGCGATCCGCTTCGACCATGTCGGTTTCGGCTATCGCGGACAGCGCGGGCTGTTGTTCCGCGACCTGTCGATCGACATTCCCGCCGGCAGCCGCGTGGCCCTGGTCGGGCCCTCCGGCTCGGGCAAGACCACGTTGGTCAAGCTGGTGCAGCGCCTGTACGACGTGACCGACGGCCGGATCCTGATCGACGGCATCGATATCGCGACCGTCGCGCAATCCAGCCTGCGCAGTCAGATCGCGATCGTACAGCAGGAACCGGTGCTGTTTCACCGCTCGCTGGCTGAAAACATCGCCTATGGCCGGCCCGGCGCCTCAATGGCCGAGATCGAGGAAGCGGCACGCCAGGCCAATGCCGCCGGCTTCATCGGCCGCCTGCCTAAAGGCTATGCCACCATGGTGGGCGAACGCGGGGTCAAGCTGTCGGGCGGCGAACGCCAGCGCGTGGCCATCGCCCGCGCCTTCCTGGCCGACGCCCCGATCCTGATCTTCGACGAGGCCACGTCCAGCCTGGATTCGGAATCCGAAATCCTGGTGCAGGACGCGATGGAACGGCTGATGATCGGCCGGACGGTGCTGGTGATCGCCCACCGCCTGTCCACCGTCGTCGGGCTGGACCGCATCCTGGTCTTCGCCCACGGCGAACTGCGCGAGGACGGCTCCCACGCCCAACTGATCGCGCGCGAAGGCGGCCTCTATCGCCGCCTGTTCGACCTGCAATCATTGGACGGATAAGGGCGGCTGGCGGCCCCGCCGATCACGTAGCCATAGATGGAACAGGCGCGTCTCGATCCGCGCTTCCACGCGGAGCGCAACCGTCGAGTGGCGGGAAAGCCAGATCCCCGCCATGGTTTCAATCCACGCTCTCGTACGGGGAGCGACGGGATACCTGCCGCTGCACACCTCCGGTCGGCGTGTTTCAATCCACGCTCCCGCGCGGGGAGCGACACGACATTCCTATATGTGGGCGGTTCCACCACCTCGTTTCAATCCACGCTCCCGCGCGGGGAGCGACGCCTTTGCCGTGGAAGCGACGATCGGCATGTGGTTTCAATCCACGCTCCCGCGCGGGGAGCGACCCCCTTCCCGACCTTGCGGGGGTAGGCTTCCCAGTTTCAATCCACGCTCCCGCGCGGGGAGCGACGCCCTACCAGCTATCATATTGCCTTACCAAGGAAAAACCCTTCTATTCCGCGAACGTTCGGCCGAATTACCGGCGCCGGAAAGAAACGGGTTGGATGCTCTCGGCCAAGTTGCTGGTTCGTATGCGTTTTATCCGTGCGCGAACCGGCCGGGTTTTTTCCGACAGCTTATGGTTCGCGCGCCGGGATGGCGGTGGGATCTGGTCTCCCGGCCGGCCTAGTGACGATGCAGCATCGGCCCCAGCGCGGCGCCGCCGAACAGGTGGATGTGGAAATGCGGCACTTCCTGACCGGCCGCCATCCCCATGTTCGACAGCAGGCGATATCCCGCATCCTCCAGCCCCAACAGCGAAGCCACCTGCCCTACCGCACGGGTAAAGCCCGCGATCTCGGCATCGCTGGCCGTGCTGCTGAAATCCGCGAAGGAGACATACGCCCCCTTGGGAATAATCAGCACATGCACCGGTGCCTTCGGCGCGATGTCATGAAACGCCAGGGCATGGTCGTTTTCATAGATTTTCCGGCACGGGATTTCCCCGCGCAGGATCTTGGCGAAGATATTCTGCGGATCGTACGGACCCCGTCCCGAAACGGCCATGGACATCTCTCCTCGTTTATGGCGGCTCACGATCAAGGCGGCCCTGCGTCGCGCGGGGGCGTATGCCAGTCCGGCGTCAGCCCGCCAGCGGGTCATGGGGGCGGGCGGCCTTCTCGGCAATGCCGCTCACGCCCTCGCGGCGTTGCAGTTCGGCCCAGATTTCTTCCGGCTGCACCCCTGCATCCACCCACATGACGATCAGGTGGTACAGCACATCGGCGCTTTCGCCCACCAGTTCGTCGCGGTTGCCGGCCACGGCCTCGATCAGACACTCGACGGCTTCCTCGCCGAATTTCTGGGCGATCTTGCGCCGCCCGCGGGCCAGCAGCCGCGCGGAATGACTCAACGACGGATCGGTCCCGCGGCGCGCGGTGACCACGGCGAACAGCCGGTCCATTACGTCGGACGTGGCCTGCGGCGCGGCCGGCAGCGGCGTCGGCACAATGGTGTGCTTGGTGCTCTTGCCGGGGGCCGTCGCGCTTTTCTTGGCGGATGTCTTCTTGCCGGCGGCCTTGGCGCCGTCGGTCTTGCCCAGGGACTTGGGGGTCGGGGACTTTGGGCCCCGGGTCTTGGGACGCAGGGTCTTGGGGGTCTTCGGCATCGTGCTCTCTGGCTCGGGGGTCCGGCGCGGCTTACGCCGTATGATCGGGCTGGATGTGGCGCACCGGCAGGCCGGCTTCGGCCAGCGCCTGCTTGACCTGCGGAATGGCGAACTGGCCGAAATGGAACACGCTGGCCGCCAGCAGCCCGGTCGCCCCGGCACGCGCGCCCTCGACGAAATGCGCCAGCGTGCCCACACCGCCCGACGCCACGATCGGCACCCGCACCGAAGCGCAGGCCGTGCGCAGCAGATCCAGGTCGAATCCGCTGCCGGTGCCGTCGCGGTCCATGCTGGTCAGCAGGATCTCGCCCGCGCCGCGTTCGGCCACCTCGCGGCACCAATCGATCACATTGCGTCCCGTGGGGGTGCGCCCGCCATGGGTATAGACGTCCCATGACCCATGCCCGTCCGACCGCGCGTCGATCGCCACCACCACGCACTGGCTGCCGAATTTCCGCGCGGCCTCGTTCACCAGCTCGGGCCGGTTGACCGCGGCGGAATTCATCGCGCATTTGTCGGCGCCGGCCAGCAGCAGCCGCCGCATGTCGTCGGTGGTGCGCACCCCACCCCCCACCGTCAGCGGCAGGAAGATCCGCTCGGCCGTGCGGCTGACCACGTCCAGAATCGTGTCGCGGTTCTCATGGCTGGCGGTGATGTCCAGGAATGTCAGCTCGTCCGCGCCCGCCGCGTCATAAACGGCCGCCTGTTCGACTGGGTCGCCCGCATCGCGCAGCGCGACGAAATTGACCCCCTTCACCACCCGGCCGTTCTTGACGTCCAGGCAGGGTATGACCCGTAATTTCAGCATCAGGACAGAACCCGCAGCGCGTCCGCCGGGTCAACCCTGCCGTCATACAGGGCCCGGCCGACGATCACGCCTTCGATTCCTGGCGCGTGCACGGTCGCGGCCCGCAAGGCGCGCAGATGCTCCACCGTCCCGACTCCGCCGCTGGCAATGACCGGGATCGACAGCGCATTCGCCAGTTCGGCGGTCTGAGCGATGTCGATGCCCGTCAGCATGCCGTCGCGGCTGATCTCGGTGAAGATGATCGCGGCGACCCCGGCATCTTCCATCCGGCGGCCCAGTTCGATCGCCTTCATGTTCGACGTCTCGGCCCAGCCCTCGGTCGCCACCTGGCCCGACCGTGCGTCGATTCCGGCCACGATCCGTCCGGGAAAGGCCCGGCAGGCCTCGCGCACCAACTCCGGATTCTTGACCGCGACGCTGCCCAGGATTACCCGGGTCACGCCGGCGGCCAGCCAGCGCTCGATGCCTGCCATGTCACGCAGCCCGCCGCCCAGTTGCACCGGCACGGTGGCGTTGGCGATGATCGCCTCGACCGCCGGCGCGTTGGCCGATCGCCCGGCGAACGCGCCGTTCAGGTCCACGACATGCAGCCACCTGCACCCGGACCGCGCCCAGACCCGGGCCTGCGCGCCCGGATCGTCGGAATAGATTGTGGCATCGTCCATCTCGCCCCGGCGCAGGCGCACGCAGGCCCCGTCCTTCAGGTCGATGGCGGGATAGAGGGTCAGGCTGTGTCCGGTCACGCTGGCGGGTCCCGTGGCAGGAATGGGGATGCTGGCCGCCCGCGGATGGGCGGGCACGACACGCTCATTCTCCTGCAGGCGTTTGGTGAAGAACAGGCCGCGCACCGTGCGCCCGCCCGCGCGGGCATAACTGGGATGCGTGCCCCAGTGATGAAAGCCGAAGCCGCGGAACAGCCGGATGGCGGCCTCCTGCGTCTCGCGCACATCCAGGTTCAGGATCTGGTACCCCATCGCCCGCGCGCACTGCTCGGCCTCCAGCAGCAACAGCCGGCCCAGCCCATGTCCGCGGGCATAGGGCGCGACATAAAGATGCATCAGCGTGGCGCTCATCGCCTGCGCTTCGTTGTTGCGCGGCGGCCGCACCAGTTGCGCCGCCCCGACGATGATGCCGTCCAGCCGGGCGACGAACAGCATGCGTTCCGGCACCATCAGCAGGCCACGGAAATAGCGCTCCAGCGCCTGCCGCCCGGGCACGTTCAGCCAGCCGAACCCGCCGCCGTCCAGGATCGCGGCATCCGTCGCCTCGCACAGCGCCTGCATGTCGTCGTCATGCAGTTCCTGCACCCGTTCGGCGCGCACGCGGCCCGCCATCGGGACGCCGATCTCGTTCATGCGCGCACCTCTTGCGGGGCGGGCGCCCAGCGCAGGAAGTTCGCCAGAATGCGCAGCCCGACCGCCTGGCTCTTCTCGACATGGAACTGCGTGCCGGCCCGGTTACCCCGTGCGACGATGGCCGGCACCGCGCCGCCGTACTCGGTCGTTGCCACCAGTTCCCCGGCCACTCCGTCGCGCAGGGCATAGGAATGCACGAAATAGCCGTGGGCGTCGGGCGCCAGCCCATCAGTCAGCGGATGCGCGCCCGGCGTGAAATCCAGCTTGTTCCACCCCATTTGCGGCAGGCGCAGCCCGGGCGCCTCCATCGCGGCGATTTCGCCGGCGATCCAGCCGAATCCGGGGGTGATCGCGTGTTCCAGCCCGCGCGTGGCCATCAATTGCATGCCCACGCAAATACCCAGGAACGGCGTGCCGCGATCCGTCGCGTCGATGATCGCCTGCCGCAGGCCGGGCACGGCCTCCAGCCCGGCCGCGCAATCGGCGAACGCTCCCTGTCCGGGCAGCACGATCCGGTCGGCATTGCGCACCGCCTGCGGGTCGGCGGTAATCGTCACCGCGGCGTCGATCCCGCTATCGGCGGCGGCGCGCGCCACCGCTCGCGCGGCCGACGCCAGGTTGCCGCCATTATAATCGATTACCACGATCGACTGGGGCCCGGGAAACCCCGCCCCGGGAGACCGGCTCTCGAATGCCATGCTCACGTCTCCGTGGCCGCCGCGCGCGGCACCATTGTCTGGGGATAGCGGTCCAGCAGACGCAGCATGGCCGCGTCGCGCCCCTTCGCCACGACGACCGGCCCGGCCGTCAGCCCGTTCAGCCGCAATTCCCAGGTCCGGATATCGGCGGCGCACAGCGCCAGTCCCAGATGGAGCCCCACCCACAGCGCGATGGCCGGCATCCCATGCCCGGCGACGGCCATCAGCACCAGACTGGCTGCCCCGGCCAGCAGGCCCGCGATCCAACTGCCCTGCAGCACCAGCCCCAGCCAGCCCAGCAGCAGCACCCGCCAGGACAGGCGCTCGCCTACCAGCACCGGCGGCCGGGCCCCCTGCGCCCGGAACCAGGAGGAATAGGTCGTCACAGCACGCCCTTGGTCGACGGGATCGCCCCGGCGGCGCGCGGATCGGCCTCGGCGGCCATGCGCAGCGCCCGCGCCGTCGCCTTGAACGACGCCTCGGCGATATGGTGGCAATTCCGGCCCGCCTTCTGCGTGACATGCAGGGTGATCATCGCGCTCATGGCGAAGGAGCGGAAGAATTCCTCGAACAGCTCGGTGTCCATCTCCCCGATCTTGTCGCGCGTGAAGTCCACCGACCAGGCCAGGTAGGGCCGGCCGGAAATATCCACCACCACCTCGCTCAGTGCCTCGTCCAGCGGGGCCAGCGCATGGCCGAACCGCCGGATGCCCCGCTTGTCGCCGATCGCCTTCGCAAAGGCCTGGCCCAGCGCAATGCCGGTATCCTCGGCCGTATGGTGGAAATCGATATGCAGGTCGCCCTTCGCCGCGATGTCCATGTCGAACATTCCATGCCGGGCCAGCGCCGTCAGCATATGGTCGAAGAAGCCGATCCCCGTCTCGATGCGGGATTGGCCGGTGCCGTCCAGATCCAGGCGAACCAGAATGTCGGTCTCGCCGGTGACGCGATGAATCGTGGCTGTGCGGGCTGTGTCCATGCCCGTTCTCCTACAGGAGTGGACCGCATTAGGCCACCATTCCTGTGGTCCGGATTGCCTTGCGGCGGGTTTCGCCCCGTGGCCATGCCCGATATTGGCTTTGCGGGGCTTGTGCTGCATGGTGCCATCCCGCCGCCTATCCTTCGGGCCGTCCCCCAGATGCAGGCCCAGGGGAAGACCCGGCGGATAGCAGGAGAGCCGATGCAGGCAGATCACATGCAGATGCGGATCGGTGCGGATCATATCGGGACGGCTCATATGGG